>NZ_JBHSHL010000027.1:0-16827 GCF_042652965.1 Filifactor villosus | reverse complement strand
GAAGAGAGAGGGAGAAATCATCGATTCGATCCAAAGTAGAACATGTCTTTGGGATCATCAAAGCAAGGTTTGGCTATCGAAAGACGAGATATAAAGGACTTAAGAAACAGGAGGCGAAGCTATAGCAAACGACATAAATATCTGCACTTTCGAAATGTATCTCGATTCTATTTTGAAGAATAGGGATTCGGCAAAGTGAAAATAATTTTTGCGTTCACTATAAATATCCTGTGTAGCTTGGCGAATCTATTAATCGCACAGAGGCGGAGCCTAAGTGCTTAATTTGTTGTGCCCGAAAAACGAAAAATCGGGCACAACAAAGAGAAATATGGAGATAACGGGGAATAAATATCAATTTTTTACCCTGTTATCCCCATTCTTTTTTTATTTTGCCAATTGTGAGGTCTTTCCTTAACGTAGTTTGAGTTTATAGGAATATCAATGCGCTGTAATACCGGAAATGACGGTGTGTAGTTATACATTTTGCAAACCGGACATTTTAATCAGATAATAGCACTATAAGAGGTGAAGCGGGGTTTCGTGGTCAAAGAGTCCATATGACGGACTTTCTATCAGGTGTGGCATCAATCTCGAAAAAAATCGGCATAGCAGATCAATGTCTGCTGTGCCGATACACAAACGTATGAATGATTGAGTTTTGGTTTTGTGTCATTTCCTCTTCAAACCGGATGGATCATTGAGGCTTGATTCCATCCTTTCTCGAGACGTTTTCAATGATTACAGATTCTGTTTATCTGCCCCTTCAATTATAGAATTCAGTATATGGTTTTTCACTCAAGAAGCGGTCGCAACCGTTTTACAAATCATAAAAAGACTCCATTCCATATAAGGTGCAAATCATTGACACCGAACCTTCAAATAAGCCATAACATAAATCCTTACTTAAGAACTCCGAAGGTATAGCCTTGATCCTTAAAGTATCGAATGATTTGAGGAAGAGCATCGGCAGTCAGTTTCTTGTTTTCGGCATCGTGCATCAGGACGACCAAGACACTCTTGTTCTTATTGCTGTTTGCCGTTCTTATTGTGAAATCGACCATGCCTTGA
Organism: Filifactor villosus; assembly: GCF_042652965.1. NCBI lineage: Bacteria > Bacillati > Bacillota > Clostridia > Peptostreptococcales > Filifactoraceae > Filifactor > Filifactor villosus. The sequence continues at coordinate 15,759 of NZ_JBHSHL010000027.1, read as the reverse complement.
GCGGTCGTCGGACGCACTTTTTTTCGTTCGCCATCTCCACAGAGGGCGTTCCAGTCGATCCATATGACATTGATCTTCTCCAGTTCGGCATCTGCCGCTTCGATGTTATTCCAAGACATATGTCCGCCGGGATAGCGGAAGACTTTTGAATCGAAGTTTTCACCCAACATTGCCTTCAAAGCATTGTTTGTCTGATGATATTCTTCCATAATGCGATCGGGACGAGCTTTTCTTCCCGGATAGAGTTTTTTGTAACTGTGAGTAAAGCTGTGAACAGCTATGGAGTGTCCTTCGTTCAACTCACGCTCGATGATATTGCGGTTCTTTTCATGGACCGTCTGTCCGAGGATAAAGAAGGTTGCGGGAACTCCTTCTTTTTTTAGAATATCGAGAACCCGAGGAGAAATTTTTTGATTCACACCGTCATCAAAGGTAAGAAAGACCAGCTTGTTATCTCCGCTGTATTGTTTCTTGCCGCGAATATAGTCACGGATCTCCCTTGTATCATAAGCATACTTAGCGGCAGAACCCAAGTGGTTGCTTCCGGGGACGATCGAATGTTCCCAGTTTAAAGCGGCCTGTAACAGAACTGTAGGTCTGTTTTTGGGAGAGAGTACAAAAAGAGACTCTCTGGGGAGGAATTCTTGAGAGATGCTTTCTTCTTCAACGGGCTTTGATTTCATAGCCATGACTTTTGAGAAACCGTAGAATACACCAAAACCCAAGAGGATAAGCAGTAAGAGAGCACCGATGACCCTGGGATAGTGAATTCTTCTGCGTCTATGTTTTTTGTGGGATGAATAACTTTGATAACTCATTGCAAAAACTCCTTCGGTATAAATTTTTCGTTTCGACTTAATGCATTACGCACACAGACCCGTTTTTGGAAAGCCGCCTTACCGGGATAGGTATTACGGTCTAAGCACAAGACGGTTATGTAAGACTCGTTATGAGCTTCATAATGGGGAACGGATTAAGACGATTGTCCGCATCTCGAAAAGTATTCGAGCCGACGGGCAAGTTCGATCATAGATCGATGCAAAAGACTTAGGGAAAGCACCACACAAAGACAAACTTCCGATCTTCCTTTGAGTTCATAAAAAATAGAAAGGCCCTTCGTATCAAGACGTTCAAAAAGCCCATCTTTCATATAAAATGGATTTTATGCCGACTTTTAGAATTATGGGGTATTGCCTCGGACAATAAAGCAAAGCCCTCATAATGAGGAAATATATTTTATCTGTCGCTTTACAAAACAGAACAGGTCTATAATATAAACGGGCTTTCAAATGTTTTATTGCTCTATCAAAACGGATTTCATTCAGTTGTTTGAAGTTATGCGGCATTGTACCGGTATAGACGGTATAGCACTTTATTCAGACCATCTTGTTTCTATTTCAAGGCGGTTTAACAAGGCACGATCGTCTACCCTCATATTATAAACTATTATAGCAGTTATTGTAACAAAATAGTGTAAAAAAACGTATCAATTCTCTATTTTTGGACAATAGGATTCGTGACAGAAGGGAGAATTTTCTTTTTTGTTAAAGAAAGGATGAAGAGGAATGTTTGGTCCGAGTTTCTGTTTTATACTATTTTTCAATAGAAGTGTGGATATATCTATTTTTCGATGACGAAAAACTATGTTGTCTTCTATGGGTCACAGATTGTTTATATCCACTATTCAAAAGAATAGTAGTATTATACAAGAGAAATTTTATAGAACCGCTACACAGAGGCGTAATATTATTGAGCATTTGAATGATGGAGAACATTGATTTGTACTCCTTGGGAGGTTTAAACCAATGGTTGTGGTTACAAAACGGATAGAACCATACTTTTATTGGAGAATGGGATACTATGTGTGTATTGTTGTTTTACGGAGTATAAAAACTCGTCAAACGAATACTTTCAAGAACTCTATTTTGTTGAATCACATGGTGTTGTCCTATGAAAATGATGTGTTGAGGGAGCAAAAAACGTTTCCGGTAATATAGATTTTGTTTCCTTGACATTTTAAATGGAGAACAGTAGGATACGAAATTTTCGGCATGTCGGTAATGAAATACTTGTAAAAGATGACGGGAGGAGAGATTATTTTTTGTTTTTGTACTATTTTTCTACGGTAATATTTTTTCTTGTGTTATAATTGAAACAGTATTGCCGAACGAAAGAGACTTGTCGATGCTGTTTTCCAAAAAGCATGATAGAGGATGGTTTCGTCGGCGGATCATTGTATAAAAGTTTGGAATAAAGGGGAAGTGTAATGTTTATAGATAAGGCGAAGATATATGTGAAAGCCGGTAACGGAGGCAACGGAGCAGTTGCTTTTCGAAGGGAGATCTATGTTCCGGCAGGAGGGCCTGCAGGAGGAGACGGAGGTAACGGAGGAAATGTCATCTTCCGTGCGGATTCGAACCTTCGTACTTTGATGGATTTCAAGTATAAGAAGTCTTATATCGCACCTTCGGGAGAGGACGGAAAGGGTTCGAATATGTACGGCAAAAAGGGAGAAGACCTCGTTCTGTTGGTCCCTGTCGGCACTGTTATTCGAGATGAACAAACGGGCTTGGTCATAGCAGACCTTAAAGAAAACGCAGAGGAGTCCGTAGTGGCAAAAGGAGGTCGGGGAGGAAAGGGAAACACTCATTTCAAGTCTTCGATCCGTCAGGCACCGAACTTTGCAAAGGCGGGAACGGAAGGGCAGGAGAGGAATGTACTTTTGGAACTCAAGCTGATAGCGGATGTCGGTCTGCTGGGGTTTCCCAATGTCGGAAAGTCGACGTTTTTGTCGATCGTTACTAAGGCCAATCCGAAGATTGCAAACTATCATTTTACGACCTTGACACCGAATTTAGGAGTGGTCAAGCTTCCTGATAAGGCGAGCTTTGTGATTGCCGATATCCCGGGAATCATCGAAGGGGCTCATGAAGGCGTCGGACTGGGGCATGACTTTCTCAGGCATATAGAAAGGACAAGGCTTCTTCTTCATATCGTGGATATCTCGGGGATTGAGGGAAGAGAGCCTTACGAAGATTTCTTACAGATTAATAGGGAACTGACTCTGTATAACGAAAAGTTGGCACAGAGGGAGCAGATCGTGATCGCAAACAAGATGGATCTCCTCTTCGACAAGAGCGCGTACAACGAATTCAAGGAGAGGGTCGAAAACGACGGATACAAAGTGTTTCCGCTCTCAGGAGCGACTAAGGAGGGCTTGGGCGATGTCTTGAACTATGTAAGTCAGCGCCTGTCCGAGATTGAAGAAGAACCCTTGTATTCTCCGGAGGACATGTGGTCCGTGGAAGATGACAGGGCAGCGTTGCCGGAGGACGAGATTAGGATCGAGATGGTCGACGGGGTCTATGTCATTGAGGGAGAAAAGCTTGAGAAACTGCTGTATTCGGTAAACTTCGATGATATGGAGTCCATCCGCTACTTCCAGAGAGTGATGGAGCAAAACGGAGTCTTTGACAGGTTACGCAGTATGGGTATTGACGATGGAGATACGGTTCGGATGTATGACTTAGAGTTTGAGTTCTTTGATTAAAGAAGATATGGTGCGGACTGCAAGTACGGACTATCCCTTCGAGAAACGGAACAAACATCCGTTGTTAAAGAGCGAAATGCCTTGTGCTACAATACCTGCTTCAAAGTATATGGGGAAACCGTTGGAAGTACCGCATCATTGCAAGGGAACGATGACAGTCGGTTTTTCTCGGATCAACATGTTCTTAAAGATGTTCGCTTAAGAGATTTTTGTATTTTGCAAAACAGAGGAAAGATCCGTTTGTATTTTTGCACGGTACTTTCCGTTGTCCGACCGAACTGCCGTATAGAGACAATATACGTATTAGGAAGACTTGGCCGGTTGTGAAACAGGGTGTATTGTGTGGAGGCTGAAACAAGGAGAGAGTATACTCTGTGGGGGAATGCGATCTTTTTTCATGACCTGTAAGGGAAGAAGTAATAAGAGAATAAAACATTAGGAAGAGGAGGAAGGAAGGGAGATGTTCCCTTCCAAGAGGAATGATTACAACGAAACAGAGAGCAAAATTACGCTCACTCAGTAACGAATTGGAACCGGTAGTGATAATAGGTAAGGAACGTTTGACCAAGGAGGTCATTGAATCCATTGAAAAGGCGATCGCCAAGAGGGAACTGATTAAGGTAAAGATTTTGGATACCGCCTACCTCGATACAAAGGAAACGGCAAGGAAGGTAAGTGCAATGCTTCATACGGAGATCGTTCAGTGTATCGGTTCGAAGTTTGTTTTGTTCAGGCAGGCGAAGAAGGATTCCAAGTTTAAGATATAGGGGAAGAAGAGATGCAAGAGGTTAAACGAGAGATCGAAGAATTAAGAGAAAAGCTCCGTTATTATTCGGATAAGTATTACAACAGGGACGAGCCCGAGATCAGTGATGCGCAGTACGATGAGCTGCTACGTCATTTGTCCGATTTGGAGGAGAGGTATCCCGAATATAAGGCGGAAGATTCTCCCACTCAAGTTGTCGGCGGAGAGGCTCAGAAACAGTTTTCGACCTTTGAGCATACCGTTCCCCTGCTGTCACTTGGAAATGTATTTTCGGAGGCGGAGATTAGGGATTTTGATTTAAAAATGCGTAAGCAACTCGGAGCAATCTGCTATTGTATGGAGTTTAAGATCGACGGCTTGTCCGTAGCTTTGAACTATCAAAATGGGAGGTTCGTAGCGGGAGGAACCAGAGGAAACGGTGTTGTCGGCGAAGATATCACTCTCAACCTTAAGGAGATCGCTGCAATCCCCAAGAAGTTGAAGGAGGGTTGGAGCGGAACGGTTCGAGGAGAGGTGTTTTTGCCCAAGTCCGCCTTCCTACGTCTCAATAAGGAGCAGGAAAAGCACGGCTTAAACCCCTTTGCAAACCCCCGCAATGCCGCCTCGGGTTCTTTGAGGCAGTTGGACACGTCTATTACGAAGAGCAGGGGGTTGGACATCTTTATCTTCAATATTCAGCAGGAGGAGGTGTCGACGGCGGATTCTCATTTTGAACAGCTCAACAAGCTGGAGGAATGGGGTTTTCACGTTATAGAAAACCGCAAGCTCTACGCCGATGTGGAAGAGTTGATCGCGGATGTTCGATATTGGACGGAACACAGACAGGAACTTGACTACGAGATCGACGGACTTGTGATCAAGGTCGACAGCATCCCTCAAAGAGAGGCGATCGGCTATACTTCCAAGTTTCCCAAGTGGGCGGTCGCATATAAGTTTCCTGCCGAAAAGAAGGAGACTGTGATCAAAGATATCAAGGTGCAGGTGGGACGCACGGGAGTCCTCACTCCGATTGCGGAGTTGGAGCCGGTCTTTATTTCGGGATCGACGGTGTCGAGGGCGACCTTACACAACGAGGACTATATAAGGATGAAGGACATTCGCATCGGTGATCGGGTCGTGATCCAAAAGGCGGCGGAGATCATTCCCGAGGTCTGCAATGTCATCGTCGAAAAGCGGACCGGAGAGGAACGCAAGTTCGAAATGCCCGGGCTCTGTCCCGTTTGCAATACCGAAACGGTTCGCCTTCAGTCGGAGGCGGCGGTCAAATGTCCCAATTCCATGTGTCCGGCACAGAGAAAACGACGTATTATCCACTTCGTTTCTAAGGGAGCGATGGATGTCGAAAATATGGGGCCCAATATCGTGGACCTTGTATTTGAGAACAACCTGATCCAAGATGCCGCCGACATCTATCTTTTGAAGGCGGAGGAACTTGAGAAGATGGAACGTTTCGGCAAGCGTTCGAGCGAGAAGTTGATTGCTGCGATCGAAGCTTCGAAACATAGGGACCTGGACCGACTGATCTTTGCTCTGGGTATCGATTTTGTCGGAGAAAGGGCCTCCAAGTTGTTGAGAGACCGATTTTCCTCCATGGATCAACTTATGACTGCAAGCTGTGAGGAACTTGTTGCCGTCGATGAGATCGGAAACAAGACGGCACAGAGTATTCAGAATTTTTTTTCAGTCGAGGCCAATCGTGAACTGATCCGAAGATTGAAGGAGCTCGGAGTCAATATGATGTCACTTCAAACGCAGAAGCAGGAAGGAGAGCTTATTTTTGAAGGTCTGAAGTTTGTGCTTACAGGGACCCTTCCCACTCTCAAGAGGGCGGAGGCCAAGAAACTGATCGAAGAGAACGGGGGAAAGGCGAGCTCATCCGTCAGTAAAGTGACAGACTTCGTTTTGGCAGGAGAAGAAGCCGGTTCCAAATTGGATAAGGCCATGGAGCTCAATGTCAGGATCCTAAGCGAGGAGGAGTTTCGAACTATGCTGACCTTGACCTCCAAGCAAGAGGTGGAGGAAAAATACAGGTAGGGCAGGTTCGATGCTTACGGAGAGAATAAGGACGGAGATCTTCAACCGGTGTAGTGGTATATGGACAGTTCTCCTTATTTCGGCATCTACTTATCACGTGCAAGAGCTTACAATACGGTTGAAGTTGATAGGAGTATTGTCGTGCAATAACATCGGGAAGGGCCGTTGAAACAAAAGGCGGTAAATAGGCAAATGAGGAGCGAACGAAGTTAAAGACCTACGGGTTTCCTTCAAAGCGAAATATAGTAAAAGGGAAAGGAGAAGGCGATAGAGGTCTGTCGCCGGTATAAGCAATGATAAACAGAGAAACGCTCGATTACATCAGTAAATTATCAAGACTTAAGTTCGACAGCGAAAAGGAGGAGGAGATGCTTCTGTCGCTGGAACGTATTTTAAATCACGTGTCGTCGTTGGATCAGTGTGATACCGAGCACTGCGACATCACCTACAATGTATTGGGGATGGAGAACGAACTGAGAGAAGACGAGGTCAAGCCATCCTTCCCCAGGGAAGAGATCTTAAAAAACGCTCCGTCCAAGGAGGCCGGTTGCTTTGTTGTCCCCAAGATCCTGTAGACAGAGGGTAAGATCCGATAAGGTGACAGTCTTCCTCTTTGCTCCGTCATCCAAATATTGAGGTGAACTACGGATCCGCCTCTTCCATTTATCTTTTTGGCTTGCAATAAGGGGGTAGAACGGAACTGAGGGTCAATATGTCGGAGGATCGGAAATTTTTCGGGAGAGCAGAGGCTGTTTCTTACACAGGTCCTTCGATGCAGGAGGGACAGGTCCTTAGCCGGAAAGCAAGGGTTCGATGAAGATCCGGAAGGGACATTACAGTTGGTACTTACACATATATTGGAGTTTGATAAGGAGTAATTTTGTGAACTTGAATCAGTTGAATATAAAACAAGTGAACTCTTTGTTAAAGAACAAAGAAATCAGTGCAATGGATCTCTATGAGGCTTCGAGAAAACGAACGGAAGAGGTCGACGGCACGATGAAGGCCTTTATCACGACCTCGTTCGAGGAAGCGAAGGAACAGGTAAAGTCGGCACAGGAGAAGATCGACAAGAAGGAAGATAGTTTGTTGACGGCGATCCCGTACTCTCTTAAAGATAATCTCTCGACCGGGGGAATCAAGACGACCTGTGGCTCGAAGATGCTTGAGAACTATATCCCCATCTTCGATGCGACGGCAGTGACCAGACTTCACGGGCATGCCCCGCTTATGATGGGGAAGGTAAACCTCGATGAGTTTGCGATGGGGGCTTCCACGGAAAATTCGGCCTTTTTTACAAGTCGTAACCCCTTTGATCCGGACTTTGTTCCCGGAGGTTCTTCAGGAGGTTCTGCAACTTCGGTGGCGGCGGGAGAAGTTCTCTTTTCCCTCGGTTCGGATACGGGGGGTTCGGTGAGACAGCCGGCGGCCTTCTGCGGACTGGTGGGGCTCAAACCTACTTACGGAAGGATCTCGCGCTACGGTCTGGTCGCCTTCGCCTCTTCCTTGGATCAGATAGGAATCCTGACCAAAAACGTGGAAGATTCGGCCATCGTTTTGCAGGCGATCGCAGGCAAGGATGAGATGGATTCCACCTCGAGCAGGGTGGAGGTCCAAGATTACCTCGGTTGTTTGAACTCTGAAATGAGGGGCAAGAAGATAGGTGTTATCAGGGAGTTGGTGGAAGGACCGGTGGCTCCTTTTGTTAAGAAGTCCGTGATGGATGCGGTCAAGGTTTTTGAAGATATGGGCTGTGAATGTGAATTTGTCGATCTCAAACATATTGTTCACTCGATCTCGACCTACTATATCATCGCGCCGAGTGAGGCTTCATCAAATCTTTCGCGTTTTGACGGGATCAAATACGGCTACCGTACCTCCGACTATGAAAATTTGGAAGATCTCTATGTCCGTACAAGGAGCGAAGGTTTCGGAGAAGAGGTCAAGAGAAGGATATTGCTGGGGACCTTTGCCCTCAGTTCCGGTTACTATGACCAGTACTATAACAAGGCCTTGAAGGTTCGGACCTTGATTAAGCAGGATTTTGAAAAGGCCTTTTCCAAGTTCGACCTGCTTTTGTCGCCGACGGCACCGGGAACGGCCTTCCGGGTGGGAGAAAAGACTTCCGATCCTATATCGCTCTATCTGGAGGACCTGTGCACGGTTCCCGTCAGTTTGGCAGGCCTGCCTGCCGTTTCCATCCCCTGTGGGCTGGAAAAAGGTCTTCCTCTGGGACTTCAGTTGATATCGAACTATTTTGAGGAAGCTCTCCTTCTGTCCGCCGCAAAGGCCTTTGAAGATGCAACGGAGCACCACAAGTATGTAAAACAATTGGAATTTAAATAGAAAGGGGGAACAAGGATGAACTACAAAACACTGATCGGAATAGAGATCCACAGCGAACTTTTAACCAAGACAAAGGCTTTTTGCGGGTGCAAAAATGAGTTCGGAAGTGAAGTCAATACGAATTGTTGCCCCGTTTGTACAGGGATGCCGGGAACTTTGCCCGTCTTGAACAAGGAAGTGATGCGTTATGCGGTGATGGCGGGTCTTGCCACCAATTGCTCGATCGAAACCGACACCAAGATGGACAGAAAGAACTATTTTTATCCCGATCTGACAAAGGGATATCAGATCTCTCAGTTTGACAAACCTCTCTGCTATGAGGGGTATGTCGAGATCGAAGACGAAGAAGGAAGACCTAAAAAGATAAGACTGATCCGGATTCATATGGAGGAAGATACGGGGAAATCCATACATGACACTTCGGGAGATTCTTTGATTGACTACAATCGTGCGGGAGTTCCTTTGATAGAGATCGTTTCCTATCCGGATATGAATTCGCCGACCGAGGCCTATCGCTATCTGGAGAACCTCAAGGAGATCCTCCTCTTCACGGGGGTTTCCGATGTGAAGATGGAGCAGGGTTCCTTGCGCTGCGATGTCAACATCAACGTCGTGAGAGAGGACGGGGTCAAGTCGAACATCGTCGAGCTCAAAAACCTCAACTCCTTCAAATCCGCATTCCGTGCGATGGAGTACGAGGAAAAGAGACATAAGGAACTGCTCGAAAAAGGAGAAAACACGGTTAAGGAAACACGCAGATGGGATGAGCAGAACCAGCTTACCATCCCGATGAGGAGTAAGGAAAACGTACAGGACTACCGTTATTTTCCCGAGGCGGATATCACGGATTTCAAACTGACGCAAGAATACATCGAGGAGATCCGTCGTCAGCTTCCTGAACTTCCTGCCGAAAGGAGAAAGAGATTTGTGCAGGAGTACGGAATCGCCAAGGACGATGCGGAGATCCTGAATACGAATGTCGATATTTCACGATACTATGAAGAATTGGTAAAAATGACGAAGGAGCCGGTGTTGACGACAAACTTCTTCCTCTCCGAGTTTTTACGAAGACTCAAGGATTCCGAATCCGAGATAGGAAACGAAAAGTTTTCTATGGAACAGTTTGCCTACCTGCTCAGACAACTCGCTGAGAAGAAGATCAACAATAACATCGCAAAGAAGATTTTCCGCAAGATGTTTGAAGAAGGCACGGATCCTGAAGAATATATCAAGAGTGAAGGCCTTGTTCAGGTTCAGGACGAGGGCTTGATCGCAGGTATCGTAGCTGAGGTTGTAAACAGGAACCCTCAGTCGATCGAGGATATCAAAAACGGAAAAGACCGCGCCTTCGGTTTCCTTGTCGGACAGGTCATGAAGGAGTCCAAGGGAAAGGCCAACCCTCAGATGGTCAATGAACTTTTGAAAAAAGAAATAGAAAAACATATGTAAATCGAAAGTTTGAGTTTTCAAAAAATATAACAAAACAGTTGACAAGTTGCCGATATCTATGTATGATAGAGAAATAAATCGTTTATATGACATTTTGACAAGAGCTCTCTGTAGAGGGTGATGAAGGTTTGACAAGAGTTTTTGAAAGAAGAAGAACCGAAACCTTCAATTGTCACATAGAACGATCAAAAAATGAATATCGATACGGCAATGAACGGAAGGAGTAACTTTTCAATATCCTGTTGCAGAGAGCCGATGGTGGTGTAAATTCGGTACAGGAGGAAGGGTGAAGAACATCCGGGAGCAGCTAACCGAACAATATAGTAGGCTTAGACGTGTGTTCCGAACGTTATATCGGAGAAAGTATGATTGTACTTTATGGAGTTGACAGTTTGTCAAGAAGTAGGGTGGTATCACGGAGATTACCTTCGTCCCTATATATGCCTTTGGGTGTATATCGGGGCGGAGGTTTTTTATTTGGGTTCTTTGTTATGATAGAAGGGTTTGCGAATGTGCTCCCCTGAAAGTGATGCATGGAAACAAGAACCTTTTCGTATAGGGAGAGTTTATACTGTTATCTGTTAGAATTGACAGCTCGAATGCTTTGAAAGCATAGGAACATCCACCTTGTTTTTCGGCAATTATAGTATCCCCGATATTTCAAACGGGGAATAATATTGGGAAAGAAGAAAATAGAGAAGTTGCAGGAGGAAGAAACCATGGCAATGAAATCATTGATCATTCCGGACGGTTATGCGAGCCATCTCAGCATTGTGGAGACGGAAGTTGCAATCAAAAAAATTAAGGATCTTTTTCAGCTGCAATTAGCGGCAAACTTAAATTTAACACGGGTGTCCGCACCCCTGTTCGTGCGTCGCGACAGCGGCCTGAACGATAACCTCAGCGGAGTGGAACGACCTGTCGGCTTTGATACCAAGGATTCCAAGGACGATCTTGAGATCGTGCAGTCCTTGGCGAAGTGGAAGAGGCTGGCTCTTCACAAGTACAAGTTCGACGTACAAAGCGGGATCTACACGGATATGAATGCGATTCGGCGCGATGAGGATGTCGACAACATCCACTCCATCTATGTGGATCAATGGGATTGGGAAAAGGTCATCTCCAAGCACGACAGGACGATTGAGTATCTCAAGGAGACGGTCCGGGATATATACAAGGTATTTCGACAGGTGGAAGAACTGCTTGCAAAAGACTATCCTCAGTATAAGAGGGTCTTGCCGGCGGATATTTATTTTATTACCTCGGAAGACCTGAGGAAAAGATATCCCGACTCTACGCCCAAGGAGAGGGAATACCTCATCTCCAAGGAAAAAGGAGCGGTTTTCATCATCGGGATCGGAAACAAACTTGGGGACGGAAGCCTTCACGATACGAGGGCTGCGGACTACGATGACTGGAACCTTAACGGAGATATCATCCTTTACAACGAGATCTTGGACATCGCCTTGGAACTGTCTTCCATGGGTATCCGTGTTGACAGGCAGGCAATGCTCCATCAGTTGGAACAGAAAAACGAACTGTATAAGCTTGAATATCCCTTCCACAGAGATATTGTCGATGAGGTCCTTCCATTGACGATCGGAGGAGGGATCGGGCAGTCCCGAATCTGTATGTTCTTCCTGAAGAAGGCTCATATCGGAGAGGTACAGGTATCGATATGGCCGACGGAAGAAAAAGAAAAATGTGCAAAAAATAATATTTTTCTATTATAATAGAGGTCGGGAAGGCAAGAGAGGATGGATGTTATAACATCCGATACGAATAGACAAGACCGTACCGTTTGAAAAATTCGTGTAAGATCAGTCTTATACGAAAGACGAAATTGTTGAAAACGTTGATATGTCAAACTTTTGTGTTTTATAAAATCAAAGGGAAATCGCAGGTTTGCCCTTGTGCGGTATTTCCTTTATGGAAATGGCGATAAAAACGATACAAAAATATTCGACGGATGTAAGAACAAGGATTCCGTTACAGGTATTTCGATCGGATAACAGTATCAGGTGAGATGAAAAAAGGTGGCGGATCTACAGCCTTTCGGAAGGAGGGACCTTCCATCAAACATTTGCATAAAAACCACAGGTGCTGTAAGCGCCGAAAAGGGGAGAAGATGAAGACGAATTTGGAACAGTTTTTGGCGGAGGAGTTCGGTATCTCCGAAGACCTCGTCACTCAAATGAAGAAGGTGGAAGAGCAGCTTGAGAAGGAGTTCTTGCACTATGATGAAATAAGAGATTACAATCAATACAAGGTGCTCAGAGCGATGCAGAAGTGTCGCCTGTCCGATGTCCACTTCAACTGGACGACGGGCTACGGTTACGACGATATCGGCAGAGAGAAGGTGGAGGAGATCTTTGCGACGGTGTTCGGAGCCCAAGATGCCTTGGTAAGACCGAACATCGTAAATGGGACCCATGCCTTGACCTTGTGTTTGCAGGCCCTTCTCTATCCCGGAGATGAAATGCTTTCGATCTCCTCCAAACCTTATGATACCTTGGATAAGGTCATCGGTATCTCGGAGGATGTTCAATCGCTGAAGAGTTACGGGGTCAAGTATAAACAGGTGGATCTTTTGGACAACGGGGACTTTGACAAGGAAGGCATCAAGAGGGAGATCTTGGCATCGTCTTCTCTCAAGATGATCTACATTCAGAGATCCAAGGGATACAGCAGTCGTAAATCCCTTACGGTAAAGGATATCGGGGGGATCATCTCTTTTATACGAGGTTTTGAGAAAGATGCCGTCATCATGGTGGACAACTGCTATGGGGAGCTTCTGGACACGAAGGAACCTACGGAGGTAGGGGCCGACATTATGGCGGGATCTTTGATCAAGAACCCCGGTGGAGGACTTGCTCTGACGGGAGGTTACGTCTGCGGACGAAAAGATTTGATTGAGCTTGTAGCCAAACGTTTGACCTCTCCCGGAATAGGAAAGGAATGTGGACTGACTTTCGGGATGAGCAGGACCATCCTTCAAGGGCTCTTCTTTGCTCCGAGCGTGGTAAACGGAGCGGTCAAAGGAGCGATGTTCTGCAGTAAGCTGTTTGAAGAGAGCGGATATCGGACCTTTCCGCTATGGTCGGAGGAGAGAAGCGATATCATTCAGGCGGTTCGACTTTCAAGTCCTGAGGAGATCATAGCTTTTTGCAAGGGGGTGCAGGAAGCGGCACCGGTCGACTCCTTTGTATCTCCCGAACCTTGGGCTATGCCCGGATATCAGGATCCCGTGATTATGGCGGCGGGGAGTTTTATTCAAGGCTCTTCGATCGAACTCAGTGCGGATGCACCGATTCGTGAGCCGTATACGGTCTATTTTCAGGGAGGGTTGACCTATGCCTATTCCAAGATGGGCTCCCTGCTCGCCCTTAGAAATATTTTGAGGTTGAAGAGGTCGTAGTTTACTTCGGGACAAGATGACAAAACTCATCAAAGCTCGATCATGAAAAGAGATTTACGCAGGCGATCGTATGCCAGATAGAAAAGAAACAGACAAAAAGGGAGGTTTTTAATGAACTTAAACAGTCAAAAAATGAAAGACTTATTGTTTGTATTAAAAAAAGACAGACATTCCAAGGAGGAGATCGTATCTACTCTTCTCAAACACGAGGAAATACAGTTTGTATCCTTTGTTGCGGTCGATTTCAGCGGGAACGGTACCGATGAGAAGATACCTGTTCCCGCCTTCATCGAGGATATGGACTCGTTGTTGGAAGACGGAATCCAGACCGACGGGTCGAGCGTTGTACTCCAAAACATTGCGACCCTCGATAATGCAAAGGTCATCATCCTTCCCGATACCGAAGTGGATTGGTATGTGGACTACAATTTTGAAAACCTGACGGAAGAGGAACTTCCTGTAGGGACCCTTCGCATCCCTTCCTTTTTGATCCACGGAGAAAAATATGTGTGTTCGAGATCCATCCTTAAACGTGCGTCCGAGAAGATAAAGCGGGATACCGTGGATTTTTTGAAAAAACATCCTACGGCTTGCGAGGAAATGGGCATCGCAAGTGCGAATGAAGTGGAGGAAATCTGCCTGACTTCGGCTACCGAGCTTGAGTTTTGGGTACAGACTCCGGACGACAAGGCGGATGTGGAGAAGCTTTTTGCATCTCAAAGGCTCAAACAGCAGTATTGGAAGAGGACCGACAGTATGGTTCGAACCGCTCTCGAAAACACCATCCACCTGATGGAGCTCTACGGATTTGAACCCGAGATGGGACATAAGGAAGTCGGAGGAGTTACATCCAAGATCTCCGTGACCGGAAAGTCCGAACATGTTATGGAACAACTTGAGATCGACTGGAAGTACGACGATGAGTTTCATACCTGTGACAAGGAGCATTTTATAAGACACTTGGTTAAAGACATCTTCCACCTTCATAAACTGGAAGTAACCTTTCGGGCAAAGCCGATCGAAGGGGTAGCGGGAAGCGGAAAACACGTCCATATCGGAATTGCTGCAAGGCTCAAGAACGGGAAGATGAAGAATTTGATGACGCACAGGGACAACGAAAACCGATATACGACCTCTTACGGGCTGTCCGCTCTGATGGGGATCCTCAAAAACTACGAGGTCATCAATCCCTTTATCGCCTGGACTAACGATTCGATCAATCGTCTCAAACCCAACTTCGAGGCACCGATCTGTATCGTGTCCTCCCTCGGTCTCAGTCCCCAAATCCCTTCAAGAAATCGTTCCATCCTCGTAGGGTTGATCAAAGACAGATCCAAGCCGATGTCCAATCGCTTTGAGCTTCGTTCGCCCAATCCGCACAACAACGTGTACCTTATTTTGTCCGCTTGTTATCAGGCGATTCGCGACGGTCTTTGGCAGGCGGCGATGAAGCTTTCCCTCGAAGAGCTGGAACGGGAGTTTTCCAAAAAAGAGGGAGAGGAGGCTCTGTATCTCGACAAGGGCAGACAGTATCGAAGTGAGAAGAATATCTTTGAGCACTACACTCCCGAGGAGAGGGACAGAAAATTCGGCAAACCTCCGAAAACCGTATATGAGAACCTGGTCAATTTCAAACGTTATCCCGATAAGGTCGAGGTGTTGAAAAAAGACGGAGTTTTCACGGAGGAGATCATTGACTCTTACATGGCTTCCATTGTTGAAAAATGGGCAAATCAGCTGAGTTTTCACCTGATAGAAGACAATATGGAACTGGTTCGAAGTTGTAGAATCCGACATGAAAATCATCAGGATATCTCCGACTTGGATATCGTCAACTGGACCAAGATCAACCATTTGAGATGGGAATTGATGAAGGACAGCGTCGACAGCAAGAGTCTCTTCACTCAAATTAAGGAGGCGGTCGTGCGAGAGGATTACGAAACGGCCTCCGAACTCCAACTTTTGATGAATTGTAAGGTAGGACAACTCAAAGAACTCTACACCGCCTATAAGAAGAATATTTTTTAGGTATTTTCGCAGAGAAAGGATTTTGTAAGTTTACCCACTTTTGAAACATTGTATAGGCAGGCTTGTTGCCTTGTTAAAATGTGGGTTACGGAAGCAATCTAGAGCGTGTCTACGCAATACTTTACAAAACGTAAAAAATGTGAGATACTCGTATAAAACAGAGGAGGT
>NZ_JBHSHL010000026.1:0-1551 GCF_042652965.1 Filifactor villosus | reverse complement strand
TTGATCTCGATGTCCTCATTGGAGTAGACGGTAAAGTTCTCCCCCTCCCGCTTGGACAGATCAAGGCCCCCGCCACAGGAAACCAATAGAACAATCATTAAACAGACTATGCATAGACCCAAATACTTTTTCATAACAATGTCTCCTTTGTTTAAATGTTATTACGGAACTGTATAGATACACAGGAAGATTTCTCGTAGTTCAAAGAAACAGATTGAAACCTTCTTTATACAAAGATAGAGTTTTTGAAACTATTCATCTCAAAGCCTTTCTGTATTTACTGAACTAAGGCAATACTGCACAAATATGAAACTTTGATTCCCCTATAATTTGCAAGAAATAAAGGTCTGTCAAACCAACACTTTCGAGAAATTCAACACTTATATAAAAGTGATTTTACGATGATTTTCTGAGTTATGCGGTATTTCCCTAACAGAAACAAACTGTTTCGTCTTTACACAATCTTCCTTTCTATTTTTCGCAATAGGCTAAACCGACTTTTACAAAAGCTTATCGATATCCCTGATATTCTCTCTTAGATATGCCTTCCATTCTTCCCGCAGTTGATACAGGCTCTTGCCGAACTCTTCTTCAAAGCTAGTTTCATCTCCTATCTTTACCCGAAGATAGAACATCTTCTCCAAGCCGTATCTCTTCATCAGGTAATAGACAAAGGCTCTGTTTTCAAAAAAGTTATAGTTGTTCGGCTCCAGAAATCCGGTAAAGCCTACCTTGTTCTCTTCAAACAGATATACCGTTTTACTCTTTAATCCCGGAAGTAATTCCGAATAGTTTCTATCGATCAAATCTATAATGCAGATCAACTTATCGCTGCTATCGTCATCATAGAGCAGTCCCCTTATCTTCTCCTCCGTCAGTTCCCCGAAGTTCTTCTCCATGACCGCAAAAATTTTTTTGTCAACCTCGGTTGCAGCCCCCTCCTCAATGCTCCTTACAAAATTCAACATGGCCTTATAATAGGGCTCTCTTAATTCGTCCGAATACCACAGCGTCAAAGACGGGTCCAACCCCTCTTCCAACCATCTCGATGCCGCTCCGACTTTTCCGTTTCTTGCTTGAGATACCTCCTCAAACATCTTATGGTTGTACTCCACCATCTGTGCCCATACCCCTTCCAAAATAATCTCGTTATTAGTAGAGTAATATATATTAGTAGGCTTTGTATTGTCAAAGAAGTAGATAGTCTTTTTCGGATTATCGAGCACCTCCCGATACTCCCGATAAAAGTTGGGAGCCTCCTTCTCAATCGTCCTCCGATTCTTCTCGATATTCTCCTCGAAGGTCAGCAGGATCTCTTCCAACTCTTCCACCTCGTCATAGGTCTCATCTTCCGTCAGTAGGGTTATGCTAAAACCCCCGATCTCCTTGCGGGTGTTGACGGTAAGCTTACCTAAGGTGTTATAGCGCACTTCGATATCCTCAAGCAGGGAGGGTCTCTGTTTCTGGTACTCGATGTCAAGCCCCTCTTCCTTCGCCCATCCTTCGATGTCCTGCATCTCGACCTGTCCATGGAGCAGGTCTTCCTTCTTC
>NZ_JBHSHL010000025.1:130747-143378 GCF_042652965.1 Filifactor villosus | reverse complement strand
GGAGCAATTCATTTGGCATCGATCGTTTTATGGTTAAGATGCCTTGTTTAATTTGTGTAGACACGCTCTAGGTTAAACAAGAATTTAGCTGCTTAGAGGTCAATGTCAGAGACATCAAGTTCGCCGGACATGAGCTTAGGTAACAATGCATCTCTAAGTTGTGATAAACGGGCATTCTCTTCTTGGTTAGATATAACGGTACTTGTCATTGGAATGACCAGTTCATTAAATTTACTGAGAGTATCTTCATCGGGCAGAGGAAGTTCTATAGCTTTGACCCTGTCTCTTGGAAGTTCCGTTTGTCCAGTGCTTCCTGTATGTTGAGCTTCAATTTCACTTTCATGAGAAAGTCCCCAAAAGCCGATATAGCTTTGTAATATTGGATCTTTTGGACGAACAATAGTTACATGGGAATCTACAGTCATGTTATTTGCTTCAAACCAAACTTGAGCAACACGCCCCAACGTTCCGGTGCCTGTAGAATTAATGAGTAGATCACCTTTTGAAATCCATTTCTCATTGATTTTCTTTGGAAGATGTCGGCGAGCGAGAGAAATGTCAATGGTGTGATCACGAATGCACTTTTGGTTAAGAACTATTTGTTCACTGCTATCATCATATTTAGGCGCGATACCTCTGGTAACTAAGCTGGAGATGGCATCAATTGTTGTAATCTTCCAGTCTTCGGGGAGAGTTCCATCCGAAAGAGCATAGTCACAAAACCAGTCCTTATAAATTGCTAATGCTTGCTCAAGTAAATTCTTGTTTATCCTATCATTGAGTGCAATTTTATCATCAAACGCCTTCAGGAATGAGCCGATTTTTTCTTGTTCAACTAATGGTGGAACATCAATTTCAAGATTCTTTACCACCTCCGTCTGCACACGCTGTCGTCCAGATGAACCGACCATAGATTTTATTGCCGGTTCTCTTACTTCTGGGCTGCAAACGAGATAGTACAAATAGTCCTTATCAGCGATTCCTTTTTTTGCTCGGAATACGATATACTCCGTTGAGCCAAAGCCAACTTCTCCATCATTTAAGATTGAGACCTGAGCTGTTTTTCCGTTTTCTAAACACGGCGTAATTCGTGCCATAATTGTATCTCCATTACGGAACTTCGTACCACCAGAAAAACATTCTTCAACATAATATGGAATATCGCGATAAAATGGGCGGAGCACATCCATAGGGATTTTCTTAGCTATAGCACCTTTTTTTACTGTTTCTCTCGGATTGAAATCTGCAATATCAGAAAGCTTCTTTTTTGTCCACTCAGATTTCATACCCAATCTCCTCCAGTTTTTCATGAATTACAAATTCGTTTATTCTTCCTTGTCCTGTATTCATAAGCTAACTCTCACTTTCAGTTTCATCTTCATCCGTTCTATAAGCATCTTCAACCGAATAAGTAGCATCATCCAGCATCTTAACATCTATGCCTACGTTGATTGTGTCCTGTGTTTTTCCCCCATCCTTCAATTCGTATATAAACTGCAAAGCTGCTTCAATATAATATTCAATTCCATTCTCGTCCGAATTCAAAGATTCAATATTATCAATGCTAATCAAATGAGCTGTAGTTGAAGTAATCAACCGTCCTTTTTCAACAAGACCAAAGTCTCGCTCTATTATCTGCACAGAAAAATCTCCAGAATTTAACCAATCAACAATTTCCTTATTTTCATCATAATCTTCAATTGGTTGATACGAATATTTGTCAATTTCCTTTGCCCACGCTTCTAACTGCACCTTAACTTCATTTTCATTTTTGCATATGAACAGTGATGAATCTGATACATTTTCTGCAAACTCCTTTAGCAGAAATTCTCCAAAAGCATTATCTTTGGAATAGTATATGATTTTTGAGTCGCGGTGTTTTAATGCAAATTCCAAAACACTTTCCCATAGCAATGCATCCTTAAATCCTTTATCAGACTTTTTGTCTTTTCCCTCAAATGGAGGCAACTTACTAAATGCACGATTTACAATGCTTTCAAACCTATTATTAGAAGCAATTGGAATTTCTATAACGCTATTTGCTCTTCCTGAAATCTCCTTCTTATATTCCTCAATCTTAATTTTTATATATTCTGGATAATTTATTGTAAGATTCTCCTGTATAGAATACTCAGGAAACTGTTTCTTTGATATTGTACTTTTATATGTAACAAGCAATTCATCATGCTTTTCTATAATCTGCTTCTCCATTTCACTCCAGACAACTGATGGGATAGCTATGGTTACATATTCATATATATCAAGTTGCTCAATCATACCAACTACATGTTCAAATGTTGCATTGAAGCTAAAAGTTGTGAAATCTGCCCTCTTTTCATATGCTTGAAACAACGCATTCGTATCAAAAATCAAACAATACGTTATTTCACTGCTTGAGCTCATATCCGATCGCCCCCAGCTTCTTCCTGATTTCGTCCTCCAGTTCATGCGACTTTGCAAACATTTCCGCAAGTTCAGATGTTAACCGATCCATCTTTTCTTCAAAGGGCTCATCGTCATCTTCCTGCTCTTCAATACCCACATAGCGTCCAGGTGTAAGGATATAATCTTGTTTCTCAATTTCAGCTGTATCCGTAACAGCACAAAATCCCTTAATATTTTCAAGTGTTCCGTCAACAAAAGCTTCATAGGTTTCTGAAATCTTATTGATGTCTTCATCCGTCAGCTCACGAAGCTTTCGGCTCACCATTGTTCCCATCTTTCGAGCATCAATAAATAAAGTCTTTCCCGGTTGTTTTTTCTGCTTATTGATAAACCAAAGTGAAACTGGAATCTGCGTTGTATAGAAAAGCTGAGTAGGCATTGCAACAATGCACTCAACTAAATCAGCATTGATAATATTCTTACGAATATCACCCTCTCCGCCTGATTGAGAAGAAAGGGAACCATTTGCTAATACCATACCAATACGGCCTGCTGGTGCAAGATGAAAAATCATATGCTGAAGCCATGCAAAGTTAGCATTCCCTGCTGGTGGTGTTCCGTATTTCCATCGCTGATCTTCTTTTAGTTTATCCAATCCCCAATCGGAAAGGTTAAAAGGGGGATTAGCCATAATATAATCTGCTCTCAACGTTGGATGACGATCATCAAGGAATGTATCTGCCGCATAGGTTCCAAGATCGGGCTCAATTCCACGAATTGCAAGATTCATCTGCGCCATCTTCCATGTAGTAGGGTTTGAGTCCTGACCATAGATAGAAATATTGCTGATGTTACCGCTGTGATTCTCAACAAACTTCGCAGACTGAACAAACATACCTCCTGAGCCACAACAAGGGTCATATACTCGTCCTTTGAAAGGTTTCAAGACTTCCACCAAAGTACGTACTACACATGATGGTGTAAAGAATTCACCACCACGTTTTCCCTCTTGCTCAGCAAACATAGAAAGACAATATTCATAGGTACGGCCCAAGATATCTTTTTCACTGCCGTGTTCAATCATCTGGATGTTGGTGAACAGGTCCACAACATCACCAAGTCTACGCTTGTCCAGCTCCGGACGTGCAAAGTTCTTAGGCAAAATATCCTTCAAACGCTTATTTTCTTTTTCGATGGCATGCATGGCATCATCGATCACCGTTCCGATTTCCGGAGTATGTGCTTTTGCTGCAATCTCACTCCAACGTGCACCAGCTGGTACAAAGAAGATACCCTCAGAAGTATATTCGTCGATATCCTCCTCGAATCCATCGCCTTCTTCAACAAGTTCCTGATACTTATCATCAAATCTATCTGAGATATACTTCAAAAAAATCAATCCCAGAACAACGTTCTTATATTCTGATGCATCCATATTGCCACGAAGCACGCAGGCTGCATCCCATATTTGTTTTTCAAATCCAATATCGGCTGTATTTTTATCTGTCATTTTGTTCTCATCCTTCCTGTTTTGCAGTTTCATCATGTTTTATCGGAATTCGCTCCATAATATCCTGTATATCGCAATCAAGGGATTCACAAATTCTAAGTAAGACTTCTGTTGTCACATTTTCATTTCTACCAAGCTTTGCTATAGAAGTAGCACTTACTTCACTCATTTCCTGTAGCTCTCGCTTTTTCAATCCCCGATCTATTAACATCTTCCAGAGTGGATTATAACTAAACTGCGTTTTTAATACTTTTTTACTCTTGCTCTTATTCTCCTTGCTCATTTTGGTTCTCCTTATTCCATGCCCAACCAAATAATTCATAACCTCCAGATTCAAGCTCAATCACCTTACATTTTTCAATTGTAGTTCTAATCTCCTCGGCATAAAATTCATAAGATCTAAAAGATACAAATGCCTGTTTTTTCTGTTCTTTTATGGAATCATAATACCTTATCAAAGCTGTAAGAGTTGGCTTTTCTATTGGATCCATCAAGTCTGCGTCATGTACAACAAATGGAATATTTGATACCGCCATATTAGCCAAATCAAATGTAATCAAGCCCCTTTGACCAGCACCACTTCCGTCATCACCTTTTGTTTCGAATGTGTAAGAATTAATCTTTTCCAAATTGAGTCTTGGTGGAATCAAATTCTTATCTCTAACAATTTTCACAGTGATTTCCTTCATTTTGTCATTCACAACGTCCTGAATATCTGAAAGCTGACTAGCAATAATTCTGTCTCTTGTTTCCGCATATTCCTTTGCTGTTTTCTTCAACTGACCAAAAGTTGTGTAATTCTCGTTAGCAGCCTTAAGATTATTTAATTCCGTTGTAATACGAGCATATTCTTTCAATACAGCTTGTGTAACGTTTGGAATATTTTTTATTTCTGCGATTTGCTCTTTTATCTTTTTAATCTCACTTCCAAGCATTACATAAGTTGTGGCAAGATCAGCTTCACTTTCCTTAAATTCCTCCTGGAGGACTTTTGATAGCCCCTGATGGAATTTATCAATTTCAGCAATCGATTTGAATTCCACTCCCGGAAAAAATCTTTCCAAATCAGAATATGATCTCTTAAAAGACTTTTTGCCTTCAGTCATTTCTTTTCTCAGGGAATTAAGCTGCATCTGCACCCTTGCTCTCTGCCTGCTATAACTAAGTAACAAACTATTCAACTCACTTAGTTGCTGAGCCTGCATACTTGTAAGATCAAGTAATCCCTTACTACTGTTTTCAGCTAATTCGTTTTCTTTGATCTGCAATTCAGCAACTCTTGCTTCATTAGCTTTATATTCTTTGTCACTGCTAGCCATTCTGATATGCTCATACGATACAGATTTTCCAAATGCTTTCTTCTCGTCTTCCGCAACCTTTGCCTGATTAATCTGCTGTTTAACAATGTCATATCTATAAAACTGCTTTAAATATCTTTTTATTTCATCTTCAACTTTTCCATCTTTTGCTTCTTGCAAAGGTCTGGACGCATCCATTGTATCGCGTCCAAACACACGAATATGTTTAGACATCAACCCTCTCCAAGATAAGCCTTCGAATTTTAAACCGTACATTTCACCAAGGAAAGCAGTATATTCTTCGATAGTCATCGATTTCTTATCTTCACAAGGTACATATTGTCTGTCACATCGAATTACCTCATTGTATTTGACAGTATTACGCATAAAAGAATATTCAATACCATCAAATTCTAAAGTAAAGCAAATGTTATGTTCTTTCACATTCTCATGCACTGCCAAACACTTGTTTATGTAGTCTTTTCCACCAAACACAAAATCAATAATCATAAGTAATGTAGATTTTCCAATTGAGTTGGATCTGTCCTCATCACCTACAATAGCATTCAGTCCTTCATGGAATGTTATAGGTGCACGTACCTCACCATCTTTTCCACCAGTTTTAAATTTATCGCAGTATATTTCAACCAACATAGTGAAGCACACCTCCTTCAAGCTCTATTTTATTTAAGACATATAGGCAATCCAAAATCTCCAGAAATTCCTGTATTCCTGACATCTTTTCTCTTGTTTTCTTATACAATTCAGAAGGTGTCATATCCTTCTTCTCCAGATATTTTAATATCACCGGAAATAATGCAAGGCTACTTTCCTTATATGAAGTTACTTTACTTGGAAATTTCATTTTTGTAAAACACCTCACAGTTCTGAATAAAAAAGCACACTACAATCCTACAAGCCATTTTTCCTTTGGTATCTCCTGCAAATGCTTTGTTATGAATCCATTCCGTCAGATTATAGATAACGTCTTCTTGGGAAAGACCGGCTTTTTCCAACTTTTGAGAACTTAATTTTACTTCCCCGGCAATATCGTCAAAGACATCTGTCATTTCCGAAAAAATGGTTTCTATGTATCTATAGTATTGAAGCACATGATTTCGCACATCATTCATTAACAACGCATCGCTGACTTTTTGATCTATTCTCAGTGCAGCATATTCTAGCTGCGGAAGCACGTCAGAAGGATTTATTGAAATCAACCCCTCTATTGCTGCTCTTATTTCTGCTTCTAATTCGATTCTATTAATTGCATTAATAGCCTTGTACTGTTTACTGGTAACTTGCTTTATCTCATAGAGTTTCTTATATTCATCAACCATAGGACTCATAAGATAGTTTTCAGAGGCCTCTTGGCTTAATGCAATTAGATTTTCCGGTGCATCTAAATTCTTAGGTCTTGGATATACAGCATTAAATGTTGCAGCAAGTTCTGATGGCAAATCATCAGGAAATATCTGAGTAATCTCGTATTTCTTCTTAGGAATACCTTTTACTTCTTCCACTAATTTTTCATGAGTAAGCGGGCATTCATAATTCACCTCTGCTAGCAATGGTGCATCCTGGTATTCAACTGCATTGGCAATGATTTTATTGTTTCGCTGAAGTACATACATGAATACTGAATACAAAAAATAAGCATCGTCTTCCGCATCATATAACCTCTGAAATTCATTTTTCTTGCGTTGTGCAATCTCAGCATCCTGAATGATAATATTCATCAATTTTTGAAGCACATCATCTTTTGTATAAGGGTTTATATCCGACATTACCTTTTGCCTAAAATATTCTTCGACTTTAACAGCAATATCGTTTCTTAACGCGGCTTGCTTTATGTCGTCTGGGACAGGATCCTTCCTGCTTACCAGGCGACTTATTTTTTTAGAATTCAAATCGGTAGTACATAGAGAGTCTTCTTGTATCGTCACCGACTCAAGCAAAAATCTACCTGCACTTTCCTGCTTGTCATGTTGTATAAACCCATCCTGCATGATTTGGATAAGTGAAGATAATGTCATTTCATTCATATGTCCAATTCCTCCCTTACATGCCCTCGGTAAAAACATGGCAAAACAGTGGCAAAACAATGGCAAATACTTTTGATTCCCTATTTTTTATAATTTAGGCATGACTTGAAGTTAAGTTTCGCGATACTTACATAGTCATATTCTATCACACTTTCAAACAAATTTCTATGCTTTTTGATGAACATTTACGCTATCACATAGTTTTTTGCATGAATTCACACTCATAAGTTAGGCAGGTGACTTTAATGACAAAATTAGAAAAAAGAATGTGGCTCACCAACATCGAGAATGCCGCTGATGCTGTGGCAGCCGAGTATGGTTCTGAAGTAGCCCAATCTGTGTTCCAACGTTACGACGCTCATGGAACATACGATTTAAGCCCTTGCTACTACAGTGAAGTTTTCGCTGATTTGGAGCTTATCGCAAACGACAACTAAAACAAAACGCCCTGAGCAAGGCGTAAAACTACTTTCTTGACCATCAACTCACCATCTTCGTGGCCACGTGGTGTGTTCGTAGTTGATGAGCAAGAGAACATTATCAATAGAGTGCCAGCTTACGAACGGCTGGTCACCGGAATGAAGCGGAGAAATCCGCATGAGGTGACCATCTATGACAATCAGAACTGGCAGCCATACCGGTTATCTCCGCTTCGGTTTAACAGCCGAAAGGAGAAAATCGAATGGCAATCAATGAAAACCAGAGTAAAGCGTATCGTATCTACATCAAGGAATCCAAGAGCTGGGTGGATGTTAACAAGGAGTTCTACACGAACTACTACCGTGAAATCAACACCTACCGTAAGCGTCAGCAGGAACATGGGCGTTGTGTCTGCCCTGCAAGCAAGCGCTACTTATGCGACATGGATTGCTTCACCTGTCCTTATGCCAAGGCTGGCGACCAGCTTTCTCTCGATAACACCGTGAGCGACGGTGACGGGAACGAAAAGAGCTGGCTTGGCGATGTACCGGATGAATCTGCAGCTATCGCTGAAGTGTTAGAGGATGCAGAGCTTCTTAATGCTCTCTACGCAAAGCTGAACGAGCTGGACCCGGAAGGCCGTCTTATCTGCCAGCTTATTATGGAAGGAAAATCGGAACGTGATTGTGGCAAGGAAATGGGCCTCTCTCGTAATACATTCGTATATCGCAGGGACAAGCTGTTCCAGAAGCTCCGCTCCGAGCTTAAGGACTACATCTAATATGAATGGTCGTCCTCTGATTTTTCAGGGGACGATTTTTCTTTTCAAAAACTCTTTTATATTTTTTCGGCCAAACGGCCATCTCACCTCCATTGAGTAGTGTAAGGCGAAACAAAGCGACCTACAGAAAGTGAGGTGAACATCGTGAATCAGACTTTTCACAACAGAAGCGGTACTGACGCAGAAGTGATTGCTACTCTCACTGCAATCAGTCAGGTATCCGCAAGAATGGCGAAGAATCTCAGAATCATCGCCGCACACAGACAAGCCGAGGAAGGAGGAACAGTAAATGTCAAAAATGAGCGATATATCTATGACCATCGAAGAGCTGAGAAATGCTGCCGCTGCTATTAACGATGCAGCAAACTGGCTCGCACAGCAGTTTTCATCTGACGATAAGCAGCAAAATGAAAATATTACTGCTAAACCAGAAAAGAAAACAAAACCTGCGCTGACTCTTGAGGAAGTTCGAGCTGTTCTGGCTGATAAATCTCGTGCCGGGCATACAGCTGAAATTCGAGAGCTTCTTAAAAAGTACGGTGCAAGCAAGTTGTCACTCGTAGACCCGAAACATTATGAAGCCCTGCTTAGGGAAGTGGAGGTGCTCTAATATGCCACCTAAAGGACATGCAATCCTCTCCGCATCCTCTTCTGACCGCTGGCTCCACTGCCCACCGTCAGCAAGACTCTGCGAAACCTATGAGGATAAAGGCAGCAACTATGCTGCAGAAGGCACAGATGCCCACTCCCTTTGTGAGTACAAGCTCCGCAAGTCACTCGGTATGGAAGCTACAGCCCCTACCGAGAATCTCGACTGGTACAACGCTGAGATGGAGGATTGTGCCACCGGCTATGCCAGCTTCATCATGGAGCTTTTGGAAGAGACCAAACAGACCTGCTCCGACCCTGTTGTTCTGATTGAACAGCGAGTGGACTTCTCTCGCTGGGTGGAACAAGGCTTCGGAACCTCGGATGCCATTCTCATCAGCGACGGTACCATGCACGTGATTGACTATAAGCACGGTCTTGGAATTCTTGTATCGGCAGAAAATAATCCGCAGATGAAATGCTACGCCCTTGGCGCACTGGAACTATTCGATGACAGCTACGACATCGATACGGTCAGCATGACCATCTACCAACCCAGACGCCAGAATGTTTCTACCTACGAGGTCAGCAAGGACGACCTGTATCAATGGGCCGATGAAATTCTGAAGCCTACCGCAGACCTTGCCTTTGCCGGTGATGGAAACTTCCTGTGTGGCGAATGGTGCGGATTCTGCAAGGCAAAGCATGAATGCCGAGCCAGAGCGGAAGCCAATCTTCTACTCGCACAGCATGATTTCAAGCTGCCGCCACTGCTCACGGATTCAGAAATCGAAGTCATCCTCTCCCGTGTCGACAAACTGATCTCTTGGGCTGGTGACATCAAGGAGTATGCACTCCAGCAGGCAATCAGCGGTAAAGAATGGACCGGCTGGAAGCTGATCGAGGGTCGCTCCAACCTCAGATACACCAGTGAAGACGCCGTGTCGAAAGCTGTTGAAGCTGCTGGTTTTGACCCTTACGAAAAGAAGCTGCTTGGTATCACAGCCATGCAAAAGCTGCTCGGTAAGTCTCGCTTCGAAGAGCTCCTTGCAGCCTATATCGAAAAGCCACAAGGCAAACCTACTCTTGTGCCGGTGAGCGATAAGCGCCCGGCAATGAACACAGCAAAAAATGATTTTATGGAGGAATACGACAATGAGTAAGAATGTAAAAATGACAAATCCAATGAAGGTTATCACTGGTCCTAACAC
The DNA here is from genome assembly GCF_042652965.1 of Filifactor villosus. Lineage (NCBI taxonomy): Bacteria > Bacillati > Bacillota > Clostridia > Peptostreptococcales > Filifactoraceae > Filifactor > Filifactor villosus. The sequence continues at coordinate 133,140 of NZ_JBHSHL010000025.1, read as the reverse complement.
ACGCTGGAGCTACGCCAACGTCTGGGAACCGAAATCCATCAACGGTGGCACTCCGAAGTACAGTGTCAGCCTGATTATCCCGAAGTCCGACACCAAGACTGTCGCTAAGATTGAAGCAGCTATCGAAGCAGCCTACCGTGAAGGCGAATCCAAGCTCAAGGGCAACGGCAAGTCCGTACCGGCGCTTTCCGTACTTAAAACCCCTCTTCGTGATGGCGACCTTGAGAGACCGGATGACCCTGCATACGCTGGTAGCTACTTTGTGAATGCCAATGCAACCTCTGCTCCGGGCATCGTGGATGCAGACCGCAATCCTATCCTCACTCGTTATGAGGTTTACTCCGGAGTCTACGGTCGTGCCAGCATCAGCTTCTATGCTTTCAACAGCTCTGGTAATAAGGGCATCGCCTGCGGTCTTAACAATCTGCAGAAGATTCGTGATGGCGAGCCTCTTGGTGGTAAGGCATCTGCTGAATCCGACTTCGCAACTGATGACGATGATGATTTCCTTGATTAATGGAGGTGACAAACTATGGAGACAATCATGATTAGTACGATTCTTGTAAACATCTGTATCGGCTGCTTCGCTTGTGTGGGACTTGCTACTGCGGTCTCTATCATTCAGAGCATCATCAATGACCACAAGCATGAAAAGCGTGAACAGGAAAAGGACAAGCGTGACCTCGAATACCATGAGAAGCGCATGAAGGACTTTAAGTAATCTATCAACCCGATGGCGGTGGCCCCCACTGCCGCCATCGACATTTTCGACAAAAGGAGACAAGCTATGAATGAATTTGTAGAAACATTGAATCTCTTTATTGGCAATGTCATCGCCTATACCTTTTTGGTAGCGGTATATGGTTTCATCATCTACAACGTAGGGAAAGTCATTCTCTACCTTATCCGCTATGCGGTATACCATATCCGCCGTGACATCAATAAATACAAATCTAATAAAGATAAACAGTAACACGGCAGGCGGCAGGGATTTCTCTGCTGCCTGTTTTATAGAAAGGACAACCTCATGAAAACACTCAGTATTGATATTGAGACCTACAGCGATGTACCTCTTCAGAAGACCGGTGTCTATCGTTATGTAGAGTCTCCCAATTTTGAAATCTTACTCTTTGCCTACAGTGTAGACAACCAGCCCGTTCAGGTTATCGACCTCGCCTGTGGAGAACAGATTCCCAAAGCGGTCCTTCTTGCCTTGGAGGATGAAGCTGTCATCAAGTGGGCCTTCAACGCTACCTTTGAACATATCTGCCTCTCTCGCTTCTTAGGTTATCCGACCGGAGAATATCTGGAGCCGGAAAGCTGGCGTTGCTCCATGATATGGGCCGTTACGATGGGACTCCCACTCTCCTTGGAAGGTGTCGGCGCTGTTCTGGGTCTGGAAAAGCAGAAGCTCTCAGAAGGAAAAGACCTCATCAAATATTTCTGCCAGCCTTGTGCTCCCACGAAAACCAATGGGCAGCGTACAAGGAATCGCCCCTTCCATGCTCCGGACAAATGGGCCATGTTCAAAAAATATAATATTCGTGATGTAGAGACCGAAATGGGTATCCAGCAGCGTCTTGCAAAGTTTCCGGTACCAGTTCAGGTCTGGGATGAATACCACATGGACCAAGAAATCAACGACCGTGGTGTACGTTTAGACATGGAGCTTGTTGCTGCTGCCATCGAAATGGATACTCGCTCCAGAACGGAACTGACCGAAACCATGAAGAAAATCACAGAACTTGAGAATCCTAACTCCGTCCAGCAGATGAAGGCTTGGCTTTCTGACAATGGTTTGAAAACAGATACTCTTGGCAAAAAGGCTGTGGCAGAGCTTCGAAAGTCTGCTCCTCCAAAGCTCTCACAGGTTCTCAACTTAGAGCGTGTCTACGCAATACTTTACAAAACGTAAAAAATGTGAGATACTCGTATAAAACAGAGGAGGTTTTATACGATGGAACAGCTACAAAATAGGCATGATTTAACCGATGCACAGTGGAATAGAATTGAACCGATTATCAAACAGCACTTAAATAAACGAGGTGGATCAAACGCCAATGACAACAGGGTGTTTGTCAATGCCTGTCTATGGATCGTAAGAACCGGCTCCCCTTAGAGAGATCTCCCTCCTCAGTACGGCAAGTTCAATGCGGTCCATCGCAGATATAAACGATGGTGTGACAACCACATTTGGGAATATATCTTTGCAGAACTCATAACGGAACCCGACTATGAGTGGCTGATGATTGATGCTTCCCATTGCAAAGTCCACCCTCATGCTTGCGGAGCAAGGGGAGGAAACGAAGCAATAGGGAGGACAAAAGGGGGCTCAATACCAAGATTCACCTTGCGGTGGATGCGCATGGTATGCCACTGCGAACTCTTGTCAC
>NZ_JBHSHL010000025.1:0-130664 GCF_042652965.1 Filifactor villosus | reverse complement strand
AAAGAGCGTTTCCTGCTTTGTTGGAGCAATTCATTTGGCATCGATCGTTTTATGGTTAAGATGCCTTGTTTAATTTGTGTAGACACGCTCTAAGACTTTCGTCGTATAAAATTGATTTTAGTCTGATTTTTCGAATCATGCGATATTTCCACCGTATAACTTCCACTTGAAGTTTATAAAGATCATTTTACATAATCAGAGGTTTTTCAGATATGCTCCAAAACCTCCTGATTTATTGTATCACATACAGATGACAAATTGAACAGATTTTAGTACCGCCCCTGGTTTCAAACCTGATCCTGCAATCGGACACGGAAACATAAAGCAAGGCTCCCTTACCACCATTGATAGCTGAGAGCCTTAATACACTCGAGTCAAAAATCCGAACCTATTTTACAATATAGACTTGCATATCCTTTGTTCCTCGATTTTTCTGAACCGCTGTAAAAAACAAAGTTTTATACACTAACTGATCGGGATTACGTGAATCGTAACTTGTTTCATACCGGAATCTCGGCACCTGATTAAACTGCGTGATAGCAATATAATCTGAAACCGTGAAGACTCCAAATAAAAAAGCAATACATATAACCACTGCCAGTATGCGTAAGCCGGTCTTGACTACTATAGGTTTGATAATGAGATAAATACTTGTCACCAAAAAAACACTTCCTAAGACCGAATAAATACTTCCCCAACTGCTATCACTTGGAAATATCGCCAATGCCGATACAATGACGAACAAGCCGAATACCGACAGCAAAATACCGACCACTTTTTGTTTTCCGGCCCTTACCTCATTTCGGCTGTATTCAGCCATAGCAATAACAGTATCTCTTGTCTCTTGATCCATATTCTCACTTTTCCTTTCTCCGTTAATAATCTCCGGTATACTCACATCATAGAAATCAGCTATCTCGACCAGCATGGAGATATCCGGCATGTTACTCCCGGTCTCCCATCGAGATATTGTCCTGTTTGAGACATTCAGCTTTTCAGCCAAATTTTCCTGTGTCAAGTTCCTTTCTTTTCTGAGTTGCTTAAGGAAAGAACCTGTTTTTACCTGATCCATATAAAAACGACCTCCTTTCTATGCCAGAATACCGTATGGCAACATTTTTTAACACGACACAAAGCGAGAAAAGCCGTATTTTTGATACCCGACATATTTGTCCACCCGGTTTTTCTTGTTCTACCATTGATAGGAGTGCGGGAGCCTCCATGTCCTTAAGAAATTTCTTGTAATGACATGACCATCAAGATATTATCCTTCATTTCATGCTACTCTTCAATTAAACATCAGAGAAATATCTGTCTTATTTCGTTTATGCTGTTATCTTCCTAAATTAATATATTTATTAATTATAGGAAGATATGACCCGTCTAAGTCGGTTTTCAGTAATTATATATCCAACATTTCAAATGAAGAATAGTATTATCTTTCCTTTGACATCAACACGATCATCTCCACATGGCTGGTGTTCGGGAATTGGTCGACAGCCATACTTTTTACAATATTGTAGCCCGCATTCTTAAAGGTTTGGAGTTCATCCGCAAAGACTTTGGGGTTACAGGAGACATAGACAATGTTCTCGGCTTCGAAGCTTAAGATATCTCCCATCGCCTTGGGATGGATCCCGCTTCTGGGCGGATCGAGGATGATGAGATAGGGTTTTTCCTCGAGTTTTCCCACTTCCTTGGCGACATCTCCCGCGATAAATCGCACGTTATTCACCCCGTTGAGCACGGCATTTTCTCTCGCCATATCGACGGCCTCTTCCACGATCTCGATCGAAGTGATGTGCTTTGCAACATCGGAGAGCAGGATACCGATGGTCCCCGTTCCGCTGTAGAGGTCGAAGACGGTCTCCTCCTCTCTGCCTATGAGGACCTCCTCCACCATCTTTCTCAAAGTCGCATACAGGACCTCGGCCCCCCTCGTATTGGTCTGGAAGAACGAAAACGGAGAGATCCGAAACTCCTTGCCCAGCAACCTGTCCTTAAAGACGGGACTCCCGTACAGGACCTCCACCTTTTCGGGAACAACCGCATCCGAGAAGGAGTCGTTGTGCGTATGCAGGATCCCCTCTATCTTCCCGTCCAGTTCCAAACTCTTCAGTTTTTGGACATAGGTCGAGGTGTCCACTTCCTTCTGCGTCGTTGTGACCAAGTTGACAAGGATCTCCCCCGTGTTCTTCCCCTTGCGCAAAACAAGGTGCCTCAAGCATCCTTCCCTCCTCATAATATGGTAGAAGGGGAGAGCTTCCTCCTCGAAGTGCTCCTTGGTCAGCTTGAGGATACGGCGGTAGTCCTCGTCGATGATACGACAGTCTTCCACAAAGACGATGCTGTTGCTCCTAGTCGTCATATGCATACCCAAGGTAAGGGGGCCATCTTTTTCTTCATTTCCGAAGGTAAATTCCATCTTGTTCTTGTATTCACGAGGTTCGGGACTCCCCACGATCTCGAGCTCCCCGAACTCCTCGTGCCCCTTCTGCTCAAAACGCCTTATCAGCGCCTTCCTTTTCAGTTCCAACTGCTCTTCGTAAGCTACGGGAAGAAGGGAACATCCTCCGCAAACATCAAAATGTGCACAGACCTCCTCCGTTTCCAAGGGAGATTTGTGCACAACTTCCATTACCCTTCCTTCTCCTTTGTTTCCGCGGAGCTTCTTGATATATACCTTTGCGACCTGCCCCGGAATGGCGTGTTTTGCCGTAATCGTCTTCGCCTCACAATACGCCTTCGACGTTCCGTCCAAGTCAAACTCCTGAAATTCCAAGACCACAACTTCTTTTTTCTTCATTTGATACTCTCCGTTTCATACTCTTAAAAGAGAAGATATCCCGCTCCATCCTCTAAAGGAGCCGTTTTTCCCGTCGATAACTTATGAGATCGTTTAATACGATTCTCCGATAGAACTATGGTTTTTTGAGCCACGCAAATTCGTCTTATTTTTTACGAAGTACAAGTCGGTGATATCCATAGTTTAAACTTCTTTAATACTATTCCCCGTTTAAAATGTCAAGTAAACAGACTATATGTTTGTCAAAAACGTTTGGAGTAATCGTAGAATTCAAACTTCCCGACCGGACAAATTTAATACTACTATTCCTTTGAATAATGGATATCAACGATTTGCACTCCTATAGAAGAGAACACGAATTTTCGTGGTTGCAAAACAGATGTAACCATACTTCTATCGAAGAATAGTATAAGTATTAAAAACACCTCATAATTCAAAGCGTAACATCGCTATCGTCTCGATCTCCCGGACTGCCTATCTGCCCTCCTCGACCGATCCTCCGCTCTTACCCCTTCAATAAAGGGTGTTTACATAGTTGTCAATCACGGACCTTCGGTTCCCGTGTTCAAACAGCCCCGATTCATCCAACCTCTTTTGAAGGACCGGGTTGATCGAATGAAAGACCGCATTGACCTCCTCGTTTTCCAACAGAACTTCAAACAGCTTTTCCTCCGCCCTTACCCCTTCAATAAAGGGTGTTTACATAGTTGTCGATCACGGACCTTCGGTTCCCGTGTTCAAACAGCCCCGATTCATCCAACCTCTTTTGAAGGACCGGGTTGATCGAATGAAAGACCGCATTGACTTCCTCGTTTTCCAACAGAACTTCAAACAGCTTGTGTTTGAGATACTTGGACTGCACCCGAATATAATAGGCACGAATCCCGTCTCCCTCCGTCAGCCTGATCACATGAAAGATGTTTTCATCCTTTTTTCGGTAGAGGTAGTTCACCTTATCGAAGTACTCCTTGGCCTTCTCGGGATGCTTGTTCTTCTCTTCCAGCTCTCCGGCCAACATCTTGAAGTACTTGCCCGTCATATTGTAATACTGGTAGTTATAGATTGCCTTCCAGAGGTTATCCACATTCTTGAACGGCCTTTTGTCCAACTGTTTCAGAAAAAAATAATTCGATTCGATATATTCCTTCTTCGTAATATCCCCCTGATAGAACTGCCTGTTCAAAGAGTTTTTGTTCTCGAAAAAAAGTTCGAAAAAATTCTCTATATATGCCACGCTCTCCACCTTCTCCACTACAAAATTCCATCAAACACGGTGGATCTACTTCATCTCCTCATCACAAAGGATCTCAAACATCAGCCGTGTGAATCGGTCTTCGTTCTCCTTCATCGTATCGAACACTTCTTCCAGACTTAATGTTCCTTGCGAGATACCTGCCGCCATATTGGAGATACACGACAGGCCCAGCACCTCCATCTTTGCATGTGCGGCAACGATCGCCTCGGGAACCGTAGACATTCCAACCGCCGAACCGCCCATTATCTCATAAGCTCGGATCTCCGCAGGAGTCTCAAACATCGGCCCGCTCGTCCAGACATAAACTCCTTCCCGCAACGTTATCTCGCAGGAAGCAGCCGCCTTGAGGGCAAGACTTCGAAGCCTCTCACTGTAAAGACGGCTGAGATCCGGGAAACGCACCCCCATCCTCTCGTCGTTTGCTCCGATCAGAGGGTTCTTCCCCACCGTATTGATATGGTCCGTAATAAGCATGATATCTCCCGGAACAAAACTTCTGTCAACAGCACCCGACGCATTGGTCAGTATCAGCTTCTCAACCCCCAGAAACTGAAGTACCCTTATCGGAAAACTGATTTCCTCGACACTATAGCCCTCATAGTAGTGATACCTCCCCTGAAGGACGAGGACCTGCCTGCCCTGCACCTCGCCTACAACAAGGCGATTCTTATGCCCTTCCACCTTCGAGGTGCAAAAATGCGGGATGTCCCTGTAAGCAAGCTCCGCGATCTTCTCCACCTTCTCCGCAAAGCCGGACAATCCCGAACCCAAAACGATGGCCGTCTTTGCCTGAACATCAACCTTAGATTTGATGTATTTCGCCGCTTCCATTACCTGATCATACTTATGCATACTATCTTCCCCTTCTCTCAAAGCCCTTCCGCCTGCTACCGCTTTTTTAAAACCGTACGCTCTTGCCCTAATGAAGGTAGTGCAGAACCCCCACGACCGCCGGTATCGTTATCATAGACAAAATCGTACACACCGACGCGATCTGTGAAGCAAAGGTCTCATCACTTCCAAGGTTCGTAGCAAATATCGTCACATAACTTGCAGAAGGCATAGCAATCAAAATCGTCGGTATCATGATTCTCATATCCCGAAGCCCTGCTGCATAATAGAGCAGCATCATTGCAAAGGGGATGAGAAGAAGTTTGAAAAAACTTACCAAATAGATTTTATAATTGAAAACAAACTCCCTGATCTTTGCCCTGGACAAAGATACCCCGATGATGACCATAGCAAGCGGAGACATCATCGCTCCGCTGACCTCAACGGCTCCCTTCAGAGGCTCGGGGATCTCAAGGCGAAGCAGAAACAAGGCAAAGCCCGTCAATACTGCCAGTACGCCCGGATTCACTATGCTTTTGTAAAAAACATTGTGCTTGGACTTGATCTCTCCGTTTCGCGACAGAAGATAGACCCCGACACTCCACGAGGTAAACTCAAAGAACAAACTTGCCAGGGTCGCATAAAAGATGTTCTCCATCCCCAATACCTGTCCTATAATCGAATATCCCATGTACCCGACATTGGGAAGTATCATGGACAATTGCATAACATCCCTCTGTTTGCCCTCGGAGCCGGGGATCAAACGAACCAATCCGAAGGAGAGAAGGCTGATGATCGCGTACGTGAGTCCCATGATCAAAATGATAGACACCCCTACAGAAAACTTCTCCTGCGAAAAGGGGATCTGCATACCCCGAATGATCGCACAGGGCATTGCGATATAGAGCAGGACATGGCTGATCTGCCTCTGTCCTTCCTTTGACACAAGACCTTTCTTGCCCAAAATATAACCGAAGATAATAATGATAAACAGGCGTAACACCTGAAACAACGTATCGACAAAAATCATAGATCTTTCCTTTCTCTATGCTTGAAACATTCAAAAAATACGGCGACAGTCTCCTGACGTCATCCCTTCCGTCCAAAATCCGCTCGAACCTCTTCTCAAGAATCCTCTATCTTCTTCATATATACCCGTTTGAATCGGTGCATGATAGAACACTTACTGCGTTGTGCCTCAACTTCATATCATTCCTACGGACAGAGTTTCGATCTTCTCTCTATTATGAAAACACCGCACAATCTCAAAAAAACAGCAGAAATTCAGTTTTTCTCGGGCAAACACGTTTCTGAAACCTCTCCTTTCAGAGCCTTCCTATCTTTTGCAAAACAAAGGGAACATCCTTTTGTGTCTTTGTGAGATATTTCTCTAAAACTCAAGCTGAACGACCCGAAAAGTTGAATAAAAACGGGATTCCACTCCAAGAAAACGAGGATAACACTCAAGGCGTATCCTAGTTAAAATAACATTTTTTGCGTTTGTTTTCAATAGCCTTTGCCAAAAAACGCTCCCCTCTTCAAACGACAAAAAACAGCGAACCGTTTTAATTCGCTGCTTCTTCTACAATTCCATTCAAAGTGTTGTCCGCTTCACCGACGACCCGGTCGCAATTAGCGTCCAACCTTCCTCCCGATAAACTCTGCAAAGGCTTCCTTCTCTTCCCTGCTCTCAAAGACCCTCAACGGAAGGATGACCGCCATAGACGGGGCAGTAAAAAGGTAGATCGCCTTGTCCGATTCCATTACCTTAGTGATCTTCTCATACCTCATCGAAGACTCTTCATACTCGGTGATATGCAGGAGCCTCTCCTCTCCAAACTCGACGGTCGTTCGTCCGAAGATGTTCGACCTTCCCTCCTTGAAGATGATCTTCTTTGTATTGGCAAGGATAAGAGCATCGTAGAACTTGGGAAAGTAACGGTAGAACAGGAGGGAGAGAACTCCCATCACAGACAAGGTACACTTATCTACAAAATCGATTGTTCCCGTTCCTTCCATAAGCCAAAAAACCAACCACACCCCTGTAGGAACGACGGTAAATACAATATGAAATATTTTCTTCTGCCTTCGGTAGAACTTCAAGTCTTCGATAGCAAACATACTGAAATCCAAATAATCCTGTTTTGTAAAATCAAAGCTTAATCTCAAAGGACTCCTTTCTTCCACATCTTCCTCCTCCAAAACACATAAGAGCATTATTCAACAGAAGAATAGACCTATTGATCCTTCAACTACGAAATATAAATCCTCGGTATAAATAACTGCAATCAATAATAGTATAAGACCTCTTCGAGCCCTTTTCAGCATTGCAAGGAATCTGATAGCCTTTCTTTGTCTAAAAGCGGAAATAATCGCTGATCTTTTCCATATAGAGATGGGGCAGTTTCTTCATCCTTCCCAACCTCCTTGAACGAAGGAATCTTTCTTCACGCCCCGAAAACTTCTTCAAACAATCCATGTATGCTTTTTCGATGTTTTCTGCAAACCTTTCCTTGGAAAATTTCACACTCGACTCCAAGGCACAGTCTGAAAAACGTTTTCTCTTTTCTTCATCGCTGAGCAGTTCATTCAAATGTCTGTTGAACTCATCTCCCGTTTCGAAATAATAACCGTTGACACCTTCTTCAAGAATATCGGCAAGGCAGGCATCCTTCTTACAGACGAGAGGCGTCCCCGCCATCAACGCTTCCACATAAGTAAGCCCCTGCGTTTCGCTCATTGAAGCACTGACAAAAACATCCGCCAATTTATAATAGAGATAGATCTCCTCAGGATCAACCATTCCTGTAAAAATAACATTGTCGGAAAGTTTGAGACGCGAAATCCGATTCTGCAACTCTTCCCTGTACGGTCCATCTCCCACGATCAGCCAGACAATCTCCGGATGTGCTCTTTCCACATACAAAAAATAATCCGCCACCTCATCAAGGTTCTTCTCCAAACCGATCCTTCCTATGGTCGCAATAATTTTTTTGTCCTCGGAGATACCGAGTTTGCATCTAAGAGCCCTCTTTTCTTCCTCCGATACCGATTTTCCAAACTTATCCATCGCCAAGCCCGTCGGAATCACATACACCGGTAAGTCGACTCCATAGTCTCTCAAGGTCTTTTCAACCTTACCCGTAGGTGCAACTACCGCATCCACCATTCTTAACGATTCACGCGTAAAAAGTTTTGCCGACTGCCTACTTATCGCATCGACTCTTAACAAATACCTTGTATAATGCTCATACATGGTATGATAGGTATGCACAATGGGAATGTTCAGCACAGAGGCGATTTTCTTTGCAATAACCATAGTAAAAAACTCCGTCTGTGTGTGGATGATGTCCGGTCTCCATCTCTCGATCTCTTTACGAAACGTCTTCTCGATCGGAACAGTGCCTCGCACCCCCGGATACACATACATCCGAAAAGATCGAAGATAGTACACATCGTCCCGTTTCTTCATATGGATATCATCCGACAAAGTAAGGATTCTCACATCGTGTCCTCTTGCCTTCAACTCCCGATACAGCATATTGACCGATGTAACGACCCCGTTGATACTCGGAAGGTAGGTGTCCGTCGTAATCAAAATCTTCATAGATAAGTTCCTTTCTCTTTCTGCCTCAACAAAAATCAAGAATCTTTTTCTTTTAAAAGAATACCGCATCCGCTGTCGGTTTCCACGGTTATTGTGTAAAAAAACGGAAACAATCTCAAGGGAAGACTTACAATAAATCAAAAAGCAGGCAGGAGAGTTTGACAACCCTCCTGCCTGCCCCTTCTTATTCCAGGTTTAATTTTTTAGACAAAATATAGTGGTTGAGCAGGAAGAAACCGCAAGCCAATACAATCTGTATCAGTAAGATAATTCCAAAAATCTGATTGATATTCCCCCAAAAAAGATCTCCTCCATACATAAGACCTTCTCCTTCTCCATAGTATTCCATCAAGGGCTCCAAAATGTTTGCTATAAAAACACCCAGTACATTGCTGCCAACAATATAGATAACAAAGGCCCATATCGTTCTATGCTTTGCAAAAGGAGGAAGATGTGCAATCGAAATCGCAGCGTAAATCATACATACTCCTGCAACATAGCCGAACAACATATTGACCAAAATCAGGAGAAGAAAGAGTTTATCCGCCGCTCCAAACACCATTTTCATTGTATGCATCATGTCACTGATATGTTCGGGAGTAATGACCTGCACGAAGATCAAAACAAAACTCAAAGTCGCAACGACCATACTCAAAAACATCCATATCATTGATGATATCCACTTGGAATGCAGGATGGACTCCGTCTTTACCGGAAGGGTCATCATCAGATACCCCTCATCACCCAGCAAATTCTTGCTGTATCTGGTAACGATCATAATGATGGTAATCACATAGAGAGCAATGTAGCCCGACACAAGGATGAGGGTCAATAAGCTGGGGATGATTCCTTCAGCTCCGTAAGTTTCCAACCCCGACCTCATCGAAGCCCCTACATTCAGTCCCAGAAGAAGAGAGCTTATGAGGATCAAAGCATATAAGGGTACAAAATAGCGTGCAACCGACTTCATCTCGTATTTAATCAATTTTCCTAACATTTGAATACCTCCCTGAACAAGTGATCGATCGAGCTTTCCTTCTCTTCTCTGATATTATCGACGCTGTCCTGTAGATAGATCCTTCCCTCTTTGATCAGGATGACTTCATCGAGGATCCTCTCCACATCTTGAATCAAGTGGGTGGATATCAGGATTGCGGAATTCGGGGAATAATTTCGGATGATGGTGGAGAGAATATAATCCCTTGCAGCGGGATCGACTCCTCCGATCGGCTCATCGAGCACATAGAGTTGGGCCTTTCTTGACATCACAAGAATGAGCTGTACCTTTTCCTTGGTTCCCTTCGACAAGGTCTTCAACCTCGCCTTTTCATCGATACCAAGGTTATCGAGCATCTCCCTTGCCACATTGATATCGAAGTCTTCATAGAAATCTTCAAAGAACTTCAGAAGCTGAGATACCTTCATCCAGTTATTCAGATAGGTCCTCTCCGGAAGATAGGACACGACCTTCTTACTCTCCAGCCCCGGCCTTTCTCCATTGACCAGAACCTGTCCCTCATCCGCCTGAAGAAGTCCGTTAATCAGCTTGATCGCCGTCGATTTTCCGCTTCCGTTCGGTCCCAAAAGACCGATGATTTTTCCCGTATTTAACTTAAAGGACACGTTCTGCAAGGCATTTAACTTCCCAAAACGCTTGGTCACATTCCGAAATTCGACCAAACATCTTCCGTTTGCCTTTTCAAAGGACGTTTCAAAATCAACAATATCCTTTTGTTGCAATTCCTCTTTTTCTTTCATCTGAACTTCTTTTTCCAAATTCATCCTACTTCCCCCCTTCAAACAAATCATCCAATAATGCTCTGATCTGCTCCTTTGTATAACCCAACTCCTTCAGTGAAGTAATAAAGTCCTCCATATATTTTCTCGCCAAATCTTTTCTCTTTTGTTCAATAAGTTCTATATCCTTGGTTACAAAACGTCCCGCCGTCCTCTCCGAATAGATAAGCTTCTCCCTTTCCAACTCCGAAAGAGCCTTCTGCATCGTATTGGGATTGACTCCCGCAAGTTTTGCCAACTCTCGAACCGACAAGATCTTCTGACCTCCCTGCAACTCTCCGGACATGATCTGCTTCTTCAAATAATCCATCAGCTGAAGATAGATCGGGCTCTTCTCATCAAACACCCATGTCATCCTTGACCCTCCTTCATCCACCATTTTTGTACTATTGAATTGATACAATAATATAATAGGGCATTTTTCCTTCTACGTCAAGCAGTTTTTGGATTTCTTACAAGTTTTTTTCAAAAAAAAAACAGCAGTCTGTCTTTTACTCATGCTCAAACTGCTCTTGTCATGCCCCTGCCTCAAAAAAACCTCAAGATATCCGAAAAATGATATGGATTGTAAAGATATTGTAACCTCACATTTTTTTATTATTCGATACAATATAAAGAAGAGTGTTTTCTATGTTCGTTCCTGTCGAAAGACAAGAAGATACTCGAAGCGAGGGTCGGCTTTAAGCACAAACGTGTTTGTTCATCTAAAAACAACATCTTTTCCGAACAGCTTTTTATCCGTACCTTGCATATCACATGAATACGGAAGGACGGTCTTCCGTTACAAAAGGAGGAAGCTATGAAAAAAAAGTTTTTGATCTTTGTTTTACTGCTCTCTGTACTCCTTCAAACAGGAGTGAGCTTTGCACAGGAGTCGGTTCGTGATGTTTTCGACTACTTGGACTCTGTATTGATTCTCCATGAAGGGAGGAGCTCCTTATCGAATTCAAACACCGCTTCTCGGGGTAGAGTTATCCTCGGCAATGAAGTCCTGTTTACGGATTTTGAACATCTCATCAGCGGCAAAAGAATCGGCTTGGTCACCAATCAGACCGGAGTAAACTCTAGAGGCGAAAGCACTGTCGACAAGCTCTACAACCACCCTTCCGCTCGTCTGGTTGCAACCTATGCCCCCGAACACGGTCTCGACGGCAAAACCAAAGCGGGAGCCTATGTGATGTCCTATACCGATACCAAAAGAAACCTTCCCGTCTACAGTCTTTACGGCAAAACAAGACAGCCTTCTGCACAAATGTTGGAAGGGATCGATCTTCTCATCTTCGATATGCAGGACATCGGCTCCAGAACCTACACCTATATGTCTACCCTGAACTACGTTATGAAGGCGGGTGCAAAACACAACATCCCCATCCTCGTTCTCGATCGTCCCAACCCCTTAGGTGGAACCATCGTCGAAGGTCATGTCGCAAAGGATAAGTACCTTACCTTTGTCGGCGTGGACAACCTTCCTCTTGCTCACGGTATGACCTGCGGAGAGTTGGCACGTTTCTTCAACCGTAAGATCCATGCCGATCTTACCGTGATTCCTATGAAGAACTACTCTCGCTCGATGATATGGCAGGACACGGGACTTCCCTTTGCTCAAACATCTCCGAACATCCCCGACATCGAATCGGCCTTCCTCTATATGGCCACGGGAATGGGAGAAGGAACCGGAATCGGACAGGCGAATAAATTTCATTGGATCGGAGGAAAAAACATTGATTCGGTAAAATTTGCCGACAGCCTAAATCGTTCGGGGCTTAGTGGAGTTCGTTTTGAACCCGCCACCATCAACGATCGTGGCGGAGTCAAGGTCATCATTACCGATTACCACACATTTAACCCTGCAAAAACAGGTATCTATGCTCTCGCAACAGCAAACCTTCTTCGCCCGATTCAAGTTCCGAGTGAAAAAAACGGAGTCATACCCATGTTCGAAAAACTCTTCGGAAGTGACGCTATGGGAAAATCTTTGAAGAAAAAACTGTCAGGCGAAGAAATTGTCGAAAGTTACCAAAAAGAATTAAATACATTCAAAGCCTTAAGACAACAGTATTTGATCTATCCTTAAATTGAAATTTTTCTTGTTAATTTCATCCATTTGACGCAAAAAGGCAGGATTTTTGTTTGAATTGAACTAATTTTCAGATAATATTTCTGCCTTTTCCCTATCTTTTTTTACATTCCCCTTTAAACCGTCTGTTTAAAACGTTCTTCCCTTCCCCTCTGTCTTCTTTTTGTTACCTTTTTGTAACCGTTTTGTGTTTTTTTCTTGAATTATAGAAAATAATCGGATATAATTCAAAAAAACAAAATTTACAAAGGAGTAACTTATGAAAAAATATTCTTTAATCCTTGCATTAGCCTTGTTTTTGACCTCTGTACAGATGGTTTGGGCAGATGACAAGTCAGTAAGCGAAGAATCGATTTCAAACACGACTCTTGAGAAACAGGTACAATCGGAAGAGACTTCTGCAACTGCGGAGGTTGAAGCATCTAAAGCAAAAACCGAAGATAATACGACAACCGAAGATAAAAACACCTCCGAAAGCACTGCAAAACCCGAATCCGCAACGGAAAACGCCGAAGCGGAAGATCTTCCCCACGACTTTTATCGTGCGGGCAAGAGCGGGAAAGTTTCCGACGGAGATGACAACGACAATGACAACGACAATGACATTCCCGAAGAAGAGCCGGAGGAAGAACCCGCTCCCGTACAACAAAAAAATACACAGCCTCTTTCAAACATATCAAACGATAAAAAGGCTGTTCGCATCAGGAGTTTTATCCGTGCAAAAAACAAGAGTCTAAGCGTTCAACAACGCTCGGATATTGCAAATGCCGTACTCAAGTATTCAAAGAAGTATAATGTTCGAAGTTCGCTGATTATGGCTGTTATCTGGAAGGAAAGCACCTACTCTCCCACCACAAAAACGGGACCTTGTTACGGTTTGATGCAAATCCACAGCAAATACTCAGGATCGGGTCTAAGTACAAAACAAATGTACAGTATTTCCATCAACGTCGATCGGGGAACCCGGGAACTTTCTTCCTACCTCAAAAAGTACAATGGAAACGAAGTCCTCGCTCTGACTGCCTACAACTGGGGAATAGGAAATGTCGCAAGAGGAACCTACAACACCAAGTATGCCAACAACGTACTTGCTAAGGAAAAGAAAATCATCGCTTATATGAGCAAATAAAATTCAACTCAAAGCATACAAAAAAACTGTTGTCTTTTCTTACATAAAAACAACAGTTTTTTTGTATAGCAGCCGATTGCGGCATAGACCTATCTCTTCTTATCCTCCTTCTTCTCCCTTTGACTTTTGATCCCGTACTTATTCATCTTTTCATAGAGGGCGGTCCTACTGATCCCGAGCATCTTGGCCGTCAAAACCTTATTGGAATGACAGTTGATCAAAGCCTCCTGGACAACCTTCTTCTCATACTCGCCCATCGTCTCTCCCAAGGGTCTGATATCGGTCTGATAGACGTTTTTCGTGACTCTCAAGGGCAGATGCTCTATTCCAATTACTCCATCGGCACCGACAAAGTTACCGGCCCTTTCTATCACATTTTCCAGTTCCCTGACATTTCCCGGCCAATCGTAGTTCATCAACATCCTCATCGCCTTGTCACTGATATCGTAAAACGGCATTTCTTCTTTTCCTGCAAGTTTTTCAATAAAATGGTAGACAAGGTCGGGAACATCCTGTCTTCGATCTCTGAGTGGTGGTATTACAAGTCTTACGACGTTGAGCCTGTAATAGAGATCGGAACGAAAATCCCTTGTATCTACCATTTTTTCGAGGTTTCGATTCGTTGCCGATATGATCCTTACGTCAACCGCCTCGGTAACCGTTGAACCTATCTTCTTAACCTCGCGTTCCTGAAGAACCCTGAGCATCTTTACCTGCATATTGAGAGGAAGCTCTCCGATTTCGTCGAGAAAGATCGTACCCCCATTCGCTGCCTGGAACAGCCCCATCTTCCCTCCTTTTTTCGCACCGGTAAATGCCCCTTCTTCATATCCGAAGAGCTCCGACTCCAACAACTCTCCCGGAATACTTGCACAGTTTACACAGATAAAGGGATATTTTCTCCTCGCACTCAAATCGTGAATTGCATGGGCATAGAGTTCCTTTCCGGTCCCACTCTCTCCCAGGATCAATATGTTGGAGTTATTCTGGGCTATCCTCTGTATCTTATTTTTGAGTTCCATCATCGGTATGGAACTTCCTATAATATCATTTAAAGTGTATTTGGAGCGATTGCTCTGATTAAAATTCTTCTTATAGTAGTTGAGTTCCACCTCCATCTCCTTGATCCGCTCCGAAAGGGAATACAATTCCGCCGTATCTCGAAACACGACCCTTCCGAAAGCTCCTACGATCTTCTCATTGTGATAGACCGGAATTCGGTTGGCTATCATATTTTTTCCATGTATCTTCTGCGTCGCTTCGATCTCCGCCTTCCCTGTCTTTATCACGATGTGCATCCTTGAGTTTTCAATTACATCGGAGACATGTTTTCCTATCGCTTCAGAGCGCTCCACCTTCAAAAACTCCGCATAAGCTTTGCTCAACTCCACGATGATCCCATCCTTATCGACAAAGACCAGGAGTTCGTTCGTGTCTGAAAGTATCATCTCCAAAAGAAAATCGGAGTTCATCTTAACTTTGTTCTCGTCTTTTTCAAGCATCTCTGCACCTCCTTCTACATACCGCGATCACTCTATCCGGATAAGACTGTCCGGTCATCCTATTTTCCCGATCGAAACACGAAAATATCGATGCTATAGTATTATTCATTGCATTATTGATATCAGCACAAGATCGTACTCCACAAAAAACGAAACAGAGCTTCATAGTTGAAAAATAGACCGGATGAGCTTTCCATCGGATAACAGTATGACATGATCACAGAAAAGCAGCTCCGTTCTATTAAGAAGTGAACCATCTTGATGTCGAACGTTTACACGGATGATCCGAAATGGAAGTTCAAGCGGAACACATCGCTTCCCGAAAACAGTTTGCAACCCTGAGATTTCATGTGGAAAACAATAGGAATGAAACGTCTCTTTGCACATATCCGCACTCGGTCTTCGGTTAAAAAAAGAGCGGTACAGTTATACTGCCGCCCTTTCTTACAAGTTGTTCCATAGCAACACTTATGCTATTCATTTTTTAGAGTTGTCAAGACAACGGTCCGATATCAACCGTAGACCTTTCTTTAATCATAATACAACGAAGAAGCGTTTGCAAGAGACTTTCTCCCATTTCATTCACAAATACCTAAAAAAGAGAGGAACAAGAGAAATTTCCCTTACTTTTCATACAGGGTACTTGCTACCTTGGTAAACATTTTGTCACGATAACGAATCAATTCCTCATCCTTTCCGTTGCTGTAATCATAGAACCCTTTTTGATTCTTGACTCCGAGTGCATCGTTTTCAAAGCACTCCTTCAAAAGACCGAAGACTTCCTTTTTATCACACAGGTCTTCAAAAAGATAAGATGAGATATTGTAGAAGATATCAAGCCCGCCGAGATCTGCAACCTGGAAGGGTCCCAAGCACGCATATCGAAGTCCTAAACCGTACTTCATTACATCATCAACCGACTCCGCCGAAGCAATCCCCTGCTCAACGATATGAAGACACTCTCTCATAATCGCAAACTGGATTCGATTGAGCACAAAGCCCGGAGCATCACGAACGACGACAGGTTTCTTATTGACCTTCAGGGACAACTCCTTGACAATCTGTGCATTTTCCTCCGTCGTCTTCTCCCCCTTGATCACTTCTATCAAAGGAATGATATGAGGAGGATTGATCCAGTGCATTCCGCAAAATCTCTCCGGATTCTTGACGACCTTTGCAATCTTGGTAATACTCAAACCGGAAGTATTACTGCAAAGCACGATGTCTTCGTCGACAATCTCGGATACTTCAGACCAAAACTTGTGTTTGATATCCAAATTCTCAAGGATTGCCTCTACAACGAAGTCCGCTTTTTTGAACACATTGATATCTCCGGTATATTGTATTCGTCCAAGGAGCTTCCGAGACTCTTCGGCACTTATGACCCCTTCGTTAATTTCCGTTTCCTGATTCAATGAAATCAGTTTCTTTGCCTTCTCCAAGGCTTCCTCGAAAATATCGTACAACACAACTTCATATCCAAATTTTGCAAAGGTTTCTCCCATAGAAGAACCCATCGTACCCGAACCTGCAATTACAATTGTTTTTATCTCTCGCATCTTATTTCTCCCCTCATTGACTCCTACAAGCTACGGTTACAAGGGTTGTATCCTCTACAACCCTCAACCTTTTTCTACCTTATATATTCTACCGCACGATCCTTCTTTATACAATACCGACGGTTCCGAGCAGAATAATTACGATTACCGCTATTGTCGGGATTACAACTGTACACATTCCGATATTTACATAGCATTCCTTATGTGTCATACCCGTAATTCCCAACAAGGTAATGACCGCACCGTTATGCGGAAGCGTATCGAGACCGCCGCAGGCGATCGCCGCGACCCTGTGTAGTACCTCAGGGCTGATCCCGGAATCCATCGCTCTCTGGAGGAAGGTTTCTCCAAAAGTCTCCAGAGCAATCGACAAACCTCCCGATGCCGAACCTGTTATACCTGCCAGAACCGAAGATGAAATGGCCTCTCCTACCAGAGGATTGGAGGATACATCCGTCATAAAGGCCGCAACCAAAGCAAAGGCTCCCAAAGATTTGATAACGTTTCCGTATCCTACCTCCGATGCCGTATTCATTACTGCCAGAAACGAACCTTGAACCCCTTCCTTGATCGTTGTCATAACCCCTTTTTCAAATCTCTTGAGATTTAGAACAATCGCTAACAAAACACCGCAGATCAACGCCGTGATCAAACTCCAGTTGCCCAACACCGCTCCCAAAGTCGTATTGTACTGTTCTTCCAAATAAGCTGCATCCGTATGTGCAAAAACGAATTTTGTAAACACAAAGTTGCCGATCAATACAACCAAAATCGGAAGAATCGATGCTCCGAAACTCGGCAGCTTATCCTTGTCTTCTCCATGCAGATGACTATCTGCGTGATCTCCATATCCTTCGCCCATAGCTCTCGCCTTCTTCGCTCTGCTGTTGAGCCAAAACACCCCGCCGAACATCATAATCGCTGTCGCAACGATACCCAAAATAGGAGCTGCAAAGAGATCCGTTTCAAAAAACTTCATCGGGATCGCATTTTGGATCTGGGGAGTTCCCGGAACCGCCGTCATCGTAAACGTAAATGCTCCCAAAGCGATTGCCGGAGGAAGAAGCCTTTTAGGAATATCCGCCTTTTTGAACAGAGCTGCACCGATCGGATAAATGGCAAATGCTGCAACAAAAAGGGATACCCCTCCGTAAGTAATAACCGCACACGAAAGTACGACCGCCCATATCTCTTTTCCTTTACCTACTTTTTCGGAAATAACTGTCGCAATCGACTTCGCTGCCCCCGTATCATCCATTACCTTTCCGAACAATGCTCCGAGAAGGAACACAGGGAAATAACTCTTTACATAACCTGCCAAACTTACCATAAATCTCTCGGTATAGGTCGCAAGCAAATGAACATCCTCTCCCGCAAACCCTGCAAAAATGACTGCGAGAAGCGACAGAAGCGGCGCCAATATAATAACCGACCATCCCCGATAAGCCAAATACATCAACAATGCGAGTGACAAAATAATACCGAATATACCTATCATAATGTTTCCTCCCTTAATGTGATCTGCAGAAGACCCGTCCTTTTGCTCCAAGTTGCTTCACATAAAACCTTCCTTAATATACCTAGCCTCACATAACAAACAGTGGTACACGCCGGACTTTCATCCCTGAATAAGCTTACGGGAGTACCTCAAAGAGATATCACCCTCTTTGATAATACTATCCTTGTTATCGATCAGCCATGTGGTTTGAGCACGGTCATCACTTATACGATTTTCAGCAATGATACATACCCTTTCCCCAATAGCTTGAACAGATGTGATAAAGATACAAATAGACTGAAAAAATACTCTCAAAGATTTTATGGTTTGTATAAAGATGACTGCGAATCGTTCTTCAAGCGATCATGTCCTCTCTCCGTAAAACGTATTCATACATCGATATACCTACCTTCGTAAAGCTCACTGAACCTTGTTCAACTGCAGATAATCTCATCTTTATGTCCTCTTGGTTTTTGCCGTTCTTACCCGGTGTGTTGACACATAGATAGCCCTATTGATTTCAACTATTCTGTCAGAACTTTTTCCTTCTAACACAGGGTTGAAAATAAGGCGAACTTCCGATCTGCCTTACACTAATTCGCTGTCCATCCTCCATCTATGGTGATCGCACTTCCTGTGATATTGGCCGCCGAGTCCGAGCATAGGAAGACGACCATATCCGCTACCGTCTTAGGCTCAAGCATTGTCTTAATCGCAGCTTTTTGAAGCATAATCTTGCTCACGACCTCTTCCTCGGAGATATTGTGTGTCTTCGCCTGTGCGGCAATTTGATTATCCACCAGAGGTGTTCGTACATAAGCCGGACAAATGGCATTGACCGTAATCCCGAAGGGACCTCCTTCCATTCCCGCCGTCTTGGTCAGACCCACCAAACCGTGCTTTGCCGATACATAGGCGGACTTAAACTCGGATGCTACCAAACCGTGAATAGAACTCAAGTTGATAATTCTTCCCCAACCGTTCTCCTTCATAGAACTCCATACATATTTGGTCAAAAGGAAGGGAGCTGTCAACATCAACGACATCATAAAATCCCAACGGTCTTCCGGAAACTCCTCGATTGGAGAAACTGTCTGGATTCCCGCGACATTTACCAAGATATCCACTCGAGAAAACTTTTCTTTCGCAAAATCGATCAAACTCTTGCAAGCATCCCTTTTGCTCAAGTCTGCTACAAAGTACTCTCCCCCGATCGTTTTGGCAGCCTCCTTCAATCCTTCTTCATTGACATCGGCCATTACCACCTTTGCATTTTTCTCGGCAAGTTCTTTTGCAATCGCATAACCGATCCCGCTCGCCGCACCTGTAACAACAGCAACCTTGTCTTTCAGCATTTTTCTTCCTCCTGTCTCAACATGATATTCTTACCGTCTAGGATAAAAGCAAATTTTATACCATATTTATCAAACAGTTCTCCAACATCTTTATTTTCAAACTTTTTTATTTTCCATTATCAAAAAAATAATGATTTTCTTTTCTTTTTTCGTTCAAAAATTCTAAAAATGTATTTTTTTCATAACATTCTTGTCTGTTTTTTTCTATTTTTGTATTATTTTGTTTACATCTTTTCTCTTCCAAACCTTATGTGAGACAAAATCAATGCTATTTCCTCGATTTTCGAAGAAAATACTGTTCTGATTTTCGAACAACCTATTACGCACTTATCCATTTCATCCTATTTACCGATAGAAGTATCATTATTTCCATCATAGAACTTTTTGTCATCTACCTTTTTGATTTATGGTCGCTCTCTTTTAAAATCCGAGGAACAAAAAACAGTAAACCTGCTTGGTCTACTGTTTCTCAAACTATGATATTCATTTAGACAAACCGGGGTCTACCTATCTAATTTTTCCCAATCTTTCCTTGATATGCCATAAACTTGAATAGTTTTGTTTTCTTCGGTATATTCTTCTAGTAATTTGCATCCATAAGAAATTGCTGTTTTCACTGAGGGAATATTTTCTTTCGTCATATATGAGAATACCTGATTAAAAGGTGTGTTATTAAATATCCAATCCCTTGTAGCAATAGCAGACTCTTTAACATACCCATTGCCTTGCATATCTGCTCGTAAATGATAACCTATTTCCGGTCTAATAAACCCATTAATATTTTGCATAGTCACTCCACAGTCACCAATCATTTCACCGGTTTCCTTTAAACATATTGCCCAAAATCCAAATCCAAATGTTTTATATGTTTCAATACTTTTTTCAATCCAAAGTTTAACTCTATCATCATCAAATACATCAGAGAAATATTTCATGTTATTTTTATCTCCGATAACTCTTTTTAAATTATCAAAATCACGTAAAGTCATCTCTCTTAATATTAGTCTTTCCGTTTCTATTATTATTTTCCCATTTAAACTCATATAACCTCCTCCACAGATTCTAATTCCTTCACTCAATTTTATTGTATTATACCATATTTCAGATTATTTTTATGTGTCTAAGATTCCTCGTTTAATCTATATAGACACACTCCGGATGATAGATCTCTATAAAGAAAAACTTCCTTAAAAAGACCTACTCTTCCAAGGCAACAAAAAGCAGCAAATCTTTTCAGACCGACTGCTTTTTGCCACGATGATGAACGAGGTTTATTCCACTCTCTATAAAAGAGATGTATTCTCTTTTGCAACTTATACAAATCGAAATCTATTCCCAAATATCCTTTTCGTCTTTTGGCAAAGAATATTTCCTATGCTTTCGGACACCCAGAATGAAGAAGATGATTCCGGAAACAATTAAGCCTGTGTCGATAACAATTGCGATCCAAAACGCAACACCTTTTGGCTGCACATTGTACAGTGTTTGAATCAACATAATAAGCCCCAACATGAACTGCGATATAGCGATGGAGAAGAAATGAGAATATCGTTTGTTCATTTGCTTTGTGACCTCCTTCTTTTCGGTATACAAATCCAGAGGACCGTCAGCTACATTCTTTCTAAGATATACTCTCCCACCATACTGTGCCACCACAGAAATACCGGTCTGTTCTAAGAAATCAAGATATTCCTTTTTCTTTCCTCCTGTATAATCAGGTATATCAATCTTATACTGATACTTCACCGGGGAAACATCTTCAAACTCATATTCTCCACTATGATAACCTATAAGCATCAATCCATGTTCCCCTTGCTCATTCAGCCATTGTTCTTCCTTGGATATGTCCAAAAAAGTCTTTTTAACTCTCGTTTTCATTTGTATCCTCCTTCATTTTTTTTGCATTTTGCAACAATTCTTCCAGACGGATAAGCTCTTTTTCAAAAAACTGTTTTCCTGTACTTGTGATAATATATTCAATCCTTCTATCCTGCGGATTCTCGTCCAGTGGCTCAATCCAGCCTTTTTTTTGCAATGTGTCGAATGCTCCGTAAAGAGAACCCGCTCCCAGTTTTACCCGCCCGCCTGTCATTTCCACAATGTCTTTCATCAGAGCATAGCCGTGAGCCGGTTTATGAAGTAGTAGCAGAATATAAAAGACAGATTCCGTAAGAGCTCCGCTGTTTGCTGTTCTACCCATGATTTCTCCTTTCTATTACGAATTTCGATATATCGTTATATGTACTATATCACAATTCGTAATATCTGTCAATGACAAAGTAGAACATATTTTTTAAGTTCTTTCTTCTATGTTTTCCATTTTTCTTGATCTTTCTCTTTAATTTTGAGCAATAAAAAACAGCAAACCGATTTGATTTACTGTTTCCTTATTAGTCTTTATTTCGTTATTAGTGTCGCAAACTCGGGTTTTACGGGTTTCGTTGCTTGATTTTATTCTTTCTAATTACTACTACAATTACAATGATTTCGAGAAGAATTTCTAAAATAAGAACCTTCAAATATTTAGGAGTATCTATTTTCATTTTTTGAAAGTATTCAAATATTTCACTATCTTCGTGATTATCTTCAGATTCACTATGCTTCATTCCATCATAGTCATATATATCTAATCCATACCCATCAGGGAACCCCGGACTAAATACAATTTTTTGTATTTCATAATCCAAATCAAAATGTTCTTTGACAATTTCAACAATATACTCATTTTGATTTGTAATTTCCATTGTGGTTGTAGGAATTATCACATCCCCTAAAACCAACAAAGCCGTGTAGGCGTCGAGCACAATAAAAAAAATCAACATTATGACAAAAAGAAATTTTTTCACGTATCTTGTCCTCATAAAATCACACATATTTGTTCTATAACAACAAACATTATACCACTTTTAAAGCATTTTTCCCACCATCGGATTTCCTATTCCCTGTCAAGGTTTTTGTCGGAATAGATGGCAAAATAAACGAAGGAACAAATCCAAAACACGTCTGTTTATCCTTATTCTTTCTATTCCACTTATACTGTCTTTAGCAGATTATCTTGAAAGGATTTTTTGATGTTTTTGTCAAAATATATCTCGGCTACAAAGGTCTTTCCCTTACTCTTTTTTATCACAATGCCGTTCGGCTTTGAGGGTGTGGCTCATTCTTTGTTGGTCTGTGCTTCTTGTTGCTCCGTTATTCAACTCTTCCTTTACGATCAATTCCGTTTTATCCCTCTCCCCTACACCTCACATTTTAATTGGATTTTAGTATAAATAAAAAAGAGCAGGCATCTACCTACTCTTCTTGCTGTTTCGTTTATTGAAACGATTGCAGTTCTTTCAATCTTCCTCGGATCAGGATGTAGTACAAAGCGACCCCGATGACGGATACAACGACAAACTCTCCCGCCGCAACGGAAAGAATCGTTGCAAACAAGGGCAGTTGAAACAGCAGTGTCAATTCGACCCCTACAAGAAGACCGTTGGAAATTACCGGTAATAGGGAAGCCGTCCAAACACTCTTGCAGTATCTCATCGGATAGACTGCCAAGAAGGTCGCAAAGGTACCGACAACGACATCGACCATACCCAGCGGGCTGAACAGGTTGGCGATCAGACAACCGAGTACCAGCCCCGGAGCAAATACCGGATTGACAAAGGCGAGAAGCGTCATAACCTCCGCCAGCCTAAACTGAACCGCTCCATAGCTTATCGGCTCCAAAGCAACGGTCAACACGGCATATAGAGCCGCGATCATCGCATTGAATACCAAGTTCCTTACCTGTGGTTTCATCTTGAATTCCTCCTCTTGTTTTTTTATAGAAATGGGTTACCAAGAAAACATTTCTCGTGCTTTCGCACTTGATACAGTATAAATACAGCTCCTTGTTTTGTCAACCTTTTCTTTGACAGGAGATCAAAAAACCCCAAACTCCATATCGGAACTTGAGGTTTTTGACATATGGTATGGAAGTTTTCCTTATTTTTTAAGAGTTTTTTTGACAAAAATCGAAGGATAGACGATCTCGAATTCCTCGCAGACCACATTACAACGCGGGCTGAACACCTTGCCGAGCTCCAACATCTGCTTCTCGAAAAAATCCTTATGCACCTTCCTCCAATAGTCAAGGCTCAAGTCGCCCTCGCCTTCCTTTCGTGCATGATCTTCTCCCACTTCCGAAAAGGGCATCACGCTGACCTTGATGTTTCGCAGGATACAGACGGCTTCTTCATTATCCAAAAGAAGAACACTGTACTCCCCTACCTGAGGAAGGGGCTCCCTCTCATCTTTGTAAGCGTCATAGAGTGAACTCGTGGCTGTCTTTTTGCCCTGAAGCACCAACTTCGCAAGATTGTTTGCATCTTCGCCGAAGGCCCATGCCTCATAGTCGCAATTGATCTCGGGACACTCCTTCTTAAACTCCTTCCACATCGTAGCTGCCTTCATCCTCTTCACCTCCATATTCCCAAAAGACCTTGATTACAATTCGCTTCAATCCCCCCTGAAGACGAGATCGCACCTTATATCACTCACAACACCGGGACGACACCGCACAAAACGATATCTTGATTTTTATGTTGTTTTACAAAACACAGAAATCTTGTGAAGTAAAGCCTTCGAACAGTTCCGTTTTTGTATGGAGCCGCCTTCACTCTGTTTTTTGGAATTGTACGCTACCTCCCTAGAGAAGCTCCTCAAGTTCATCAACCTTTTGCTTGAAGACATCGAGAGCTCTTTGGACCGACTCCTTCTTGGCCATATCCGCTCCCGCTCTTCTCAGCTGTTCGATCGGGAACTCTCTACTTCCGTTTTTGAGGAAGTTCAGATAATTCTCCAAGGCTCCTTCCTCTTTTTGAAGGATCTTTTCGGACAGTAGGACCGCTGCCGAAAGTCCCGTAGCGTATTTATAAACATAGAAATCGCTGTAAAAGTGAGGAATCCTCGCCCATTCCAAAGCGATCTGCTCATCTACAACGACCTTCTCTCCGAAGTAGAGTTTGTTCAGCTCGTAGTAACTCTTCTTGAGTTCTTCGGCAGTCAAGGCCTCACCCCTGTCCACCTTCTCGTGGGTGATCTTCTCAAACTCGGCAAACATCGTCTGTCTGAAGATGGTGGACTTGAACATATCGGCAAAATAGTTGAGCAGATAAATCTTCTCTTCCACGCTCGTACTCTCCTTGAGCAGATAGTTGATCAGGAGCATCTCGTTGGTCGTCGATGCCACCTCGGCAACGAAGATGGTGTAATCCGAGTAAATATAAGGATTGCTCGTTCTCGAATAATGGCTGTGGACCGAATGTCCCAATTCATGGATCAAGGTAAAGAGGGATTCGATATTGTCGTTGTAGTTCATCAGAATATAGGGCACACTGTCATAACATCCCGAAGAATAAGCTCCTGCACGTTTTCCCTTCTTGGGATAGACATCGATCCATCTCTCGTCAAAGGCCCTTCGAACGACGGAGCAATATTCTTCGCCCATTGGTTCAACAGCCTTCAATATAATCTCCTTCGCCTCTTCAAAGGGGATCTTTCGATCATAGCTCTCAATTGCACTCGCATAGATGTCATAGAGATGGTACTCATCTAAGCCAAGTCCCCTTCTCTTAATCTCATAGTAGCGATACAAGGTGGGCAGATTCTCGTGGATACACTCCAATAAGGTATCGTAGACCTTCTCGTCGATATCGTCGGCAAACAGTGCCATCGCCCTTGCCGACTCGAAGTGTCGAAGCCGTGCCGTTGTCGAGTTCGCTTTGACGGAGCCGTACAAGGTCGAGGCGAAGGTGTTCTCAAACCTTCCGTAGGTCTCGTACATCTTCTCAAAAGCTTCCTTTCGGATCTCTCTGCCCTTATCGGTCAGCATCTTGACATAGTTGGTGTGGGTCAACCTCTCCTTATCCGGCGTACTCTCAATAATAGGAAACTCCATATCCGCATAGGAAAGCATATCATAGGTATTCTCGGTCGCTCCCATAACCTCCTGCAAGGAAGAAAGGATGTACTCCTGCTCTTTGCTCAGCATATGTTCCTTGTTTCGAAATACCCTTTCAAGCATCAGCTTATAGTGTTCATACCTCTCGTGTTTCTTGAGCTCCTCGACCTCTTCGTCGCTCAAAGATAAGAGGTAGGGCGAAACAAAGGAAAAAATCGCCTGAAACTTCGACAACAGAATCTCCATCTCAAGGATCCTCTTTTGGCTCTTTGATACGGTGCTGTCCTCATCCTTCTTCATCGAAGCATAGACGTAGAGTTTCTCCATCTTTCTTCCGAGCTCTTCCTCCAAGTCAAACAGGGGATAGAGGTTCTTCTTCATATCCGCTTTGAGCTCCTCGACCCGCTCCAAGCCTTCCCTTACCTCTGCAATACAGCTCTCTATCTCTTCCTCGCTTGCAAACATCCTCTCCAAGTCCCAAGTCATGGTTTTATCCATCTTATCTTCTCCCTTCTTTTCAATACGGTCATTTCCCGTCCTCCGAACCTCCCGAACTGCTTGGCGGTATGGCTGAGCGTTTATACTGTTTTCCTTTCAAACTTCCGCGTTCAAAGCTTCTTCTGCAAGTGATCGAGTACCTTTCCCGCAGCCGCTTCAATCCGATTGTAGAACGAAGACCTTCTTACTTCATGTGTTCGAGCACTTCGACAGGAGCAATGGCAATGACCCCTTATGCAACACCGCATAAGGCTCGCACATCGATGTCGTTTGACAAACTTCAATGCGCTCCACTTTATTATGAAACAAAGAAAATATTTTTTCAATAGAATATCTCTTTTTATTCAAATTTTCCGTAATAAAACCCGTGATCCGAAATTCACAGGGAACACGAAACAAAGATACAAAACGGTTTCCCGTTGTTTCACTGAATACAGAAAAGCTTCGAAACAAATCCTTTTGAAAATATATCTATCCAAAAAACGTACTCGATCCGGCTTTTGTTTTTCGAACCATGCAATATTTTCCTAAAGTACAACAAGACATTTCTCATCGAATTTAAAATTTTGTCTTATACTATTCTTCCTTTGAGTTGTGGATATAAATAATCTGTGACCATAGAAGATAAACCGATTTTTCGTAAGTTGAAAAAAGGATATATCCATGCTTCTATTGGAGAATAGTATTAAACCTCAAAATAAAATCAAAAAACCGGAAGGATCCTTCCCTCCGGTCATCTTAGCAAGCTCCCGTTCAGAACAACAGTAACATCAGCGACCGTTTGCAGAGTGCCCTCGCACTTTCTCCGGCATGCTGACACATTGTATTTGTCCCGACTCCAAGCATAATAGCGTGACTATCGGTATGGCATTACACTAGGAGGCAAGTTCCCATTCTCCGATCCACGTTCCGCTGGAATAATCGTATAATCTTCTGTAGATCTTACCCTTGACCCTCTTGTACTTCCATCCGACAGACCTCTTTAAAGGCATGACGATCTGTGAAAAAGATGGCGACCTGAAGTCAAATCCTCCCGCCTGCGCGTGGACATCCGACAACACAAGACCGGCCATAAGCACAGATAACACCGCTACACTGAAATACCGTCTTTTCATATAAATTCTCCTTATCTATATCATATTTTTTGAACCGGATATAACACAAAGTGCCCCATCTTCTATTTACTGACAGAAAGAATGACCCCGATTATACAGAGTCTTTCTTTTCTTTAGCATCTCCTAAAAACTGAGGCGTTTTCTTGTTACAAATATAATCGTAAAGCCTACTTCCCTTCCAAGCTTCTTATTTCAAACTCAATGAAACCCTCCGGAATGGAATCGAACTTATCCAAGCGTTCTCCATCGGTATAGAGAAGATAGTTTCCCTCTTCATCCACCAGGAAATAACTGTTGTCCTCATTGACATCGATGCTCCCCTCCGAGTTCCTGAACTCCCTCAAGCTCTCCCAATCATCACTGTAGGCCTCAAAGGTATAGAAGAAGGGCAGGAGGAAGAACAAGAGTGAAAACAAAAACAAGACCGCCCCCGTCTTTGAATTCTTCTTTCTCCCCCGGCAGGAATCCAAAATATGCCCAAGCCTTCTCTTTGTTACGCTTTTTTCTGTCGCAAAAGACAGACAGAACCGAGAAGAATGAATTTCCTGTTTCTTTGCAACATCAATAATACTCTTGCAATAAGAGAGTTTCTCCCTCTTCGAATAACGTTTCAACACATAAGTATCCGCCTGCAATTCCATGATTGCAAGCACCTCCCTCTTCAAAAAGTGAAGAGGGAGAAACCACCAGTAGAAAAGGCTAAGCACCTCCATCCAGAGCTTTATCCATGTGTGGCGGTTTCTAAAATGCTCAAGTTCATGCAGGAAGGCATGCCTTCTCTGTTCCTCGGACAAGTGCTTGGGCAGGACGATGACCGGATGAAGGCCTCCTACAATAAAGGGACCGATCTCCGCCTCAACTTCTACCACCTTAGGCATCGACATCAAATTTCCACTTGTCTTGATCTCTTCCGTAAGATTCATGATGTCCTCATTCTTTGTCGGAGGAAGAAGTTGAACGAGCGACTTCAACCTCCAATAATCACGGAACATCCTTAGAAAAAGTCCCGCCATTACAAAGAGCCAGATACAGAGGTAGAGATGTCGGACGGTAAACCCTCCCGCCAAACTCATCATCTCCACCTTGCGCAAGGCAACAAGAATGTGTTGCGACCTGATTGTAGTCGTAAACCGAAACTCCATAGGAACCAGAATACGAAACAACACCAGAACCGTGAGAACAAATAACAAGCCGGATCTTCCATACATAAAGTTCAACACCTGTACATTGTTCTTCTTGACCGCATAAATAAGGAACAACATCCCCATACTGCAGAAAAGAAGATTGGTGAGAAACAGAAAGATGGACAAGTTACTCATCCTCCCTCTTCTGTTTGATCGCCTCCTCCAATTCAGCAAGTATTTCATCACTATCATCCTGAGAGAGGTAATCCACAAAATTCATCACGGAGAAACTGAGGGCCGTCTTCTTCATCGCCTGCAACTGATCTGCCGCATAGGCTTCAGGACTGACAAGGTACCTGTAACTCCTTGAGAGAACGGTCCCGCTGTAGACGATCTCCGCAACCTCAATGTAGTTCTTGTTTACCAGTTTCTTCAATACATTTTGGACCGTATTGATATTGAGGCTGTCGCTCTTCTCCGTGATTCCCGAAGCTGTGAGAGACTCGTTGTAATGCCACAATACATTCATAACCTCTTTTTCCTTATCACTTAACTTTGCAAACTTTGCGTTCATGCAATCCACCTTACCTTTCTGTACAATTTTATTATATCCAATTATATCAATATTGTTTTAAAGTGTCAATCGCTTAAAAATAATATTGTAAAAATCCCGCCCTAAAATTGCCTTTAAAGTACTGCAAATACAAGGAAATAAAAATTTTTTATACTTTTAGATTCCACATAGTTCAAAATTGTAAATTATGGATTATCTCAAAATTTTAATGTGAAAAAACATTTATTTTTTATAACTCGCTTTACAACTTCGATATTTTATAATAGTATTTATTTCGTAATCTGTTATGTATATTATTTCTTTGAGTTTTGAGGGCGATCGCATCCGGAGTGAACAGAAAAAATCTCCGTGTCCCTTATGGTCAATTTGTATCAAACAGTTCTTGGAGGTCGAAAATGAAAGAATTCAAGCTCATCATAACTACATTTCTCAGACGAAACAGATCTTCTTATCTCCTGCTGACGAGCCTGATGTTCTTGTCGGAAGGCAGCCTTATTTTCCTCTTTGATCGTATGGGTTCCTTCCTTGAGAAAGCCCTCTCTGCAAGTACTGCCGATTTTGAATGGATGAGCGCTTCCCTCTTTGTCTTGGGACTGTCCTTTATTCCGATCACCTTGGGGTTTCTTATCAAACATCTCGATTTTACTCTTTCGAACCGCGGTTTGATCTACGTCGAAGGAGAAATACTGGACAACTTGATGCATACGGATTACCGGACCCTTATGGATTACGATAAGATCCGGCTTGCTCAACAGATCAACAATGACTGTGTAACCGCACTGGACTATCGTATATCAAAACTTCCTTCTTTTGTTGTAACCGTTTTTAAGCTGGTGCTCATCCTTCTTGTTTTCTCCGTTTATTCCGGCCTTGTATCCTTGGTCCTACTAGGTATATCCCTCCTCTTCATACTTTTGTACTTAGGGTGCCAAAAGAAGTACGAAGAGTTGGATCATGAGATGATCAGCGCTCAAAGCGAATATTTTCGTGTCCTCGGCGGGGAACTTTTAAGTGTGTTCTTAGTCAAGGTCAACAGTTGGTATGAACGTACCTCGGAAAAGTTTAACTCCGCCGGATCGGTATTTGTAACAAAGTCGGTTCGATTTTTGGACTTTGACTTTCTGCTGACCAACCTTGCCCGATCCTTTTCAATCGTCTGTACTCTTATATTGCCTGCAATTCTTTTGTTGACGGGCTCAAGACAAGTGGCAGGACTCTTTACCGCCGTGACCCTGATCCAACTATATTTTCCCGCCTTGGAAGAAACGATGGAACTGTTCAAATTTCGGAGTCAATATCTGGTCGCCCAAAAACGTCTCTCCCATATTCTTGCGCTTCCAAAGGAAGTTTGGGGCAAAGACACCGTACCTCGGATCCTTTCGCTTGCTTCAAATGAAATGACCTTCCGCTACGAAAAGGATCCGGCTCCCATCCTTAGGAACCTCAACCTTTCATTTGAGCCCGGGAACATCTACCTTGTTACAGGTCATAACGGAAGCGGAAAATCGACCTTCTTGAATCTTCTCTTGGGACTTTTGGATCCGTCTTGCGGCAGTATTCAAATCAACGGCTCCTCTTTGAGACGGTACGACCTCAAAGCCCTCCGGTCGGAAAAAATCAGTTTTTGCGAACAGCAACCCTATCTCGTCGAGGGTACGATTTTCGAAAATCTCGATTACGGGCAAAAAGAGAGCGATCCTTCCGCTCTCAATAATCCTCTGCTCGACTTCGTCCATCGATTGCCTCGAGGTTTCGACACGGAAATATCTTTCGATGCAAGCAATCTTTCGGGAGGTCAAAGACAGCGTATCGCTCTTAGCCGATGTTTCTCAAAGACCTCTGCGGATCTCATGATCTTCGATGAACCCACGTCGGCATTGGATAAAGAAGGGATCGATATTTTTTTGACCCTTCTTCAAACCTATAAAAGAAACCGTATTATTCTCGCAGTAACACACGATCCGAAGTTGACAGAGATTGCGGATCGGGTCCTTGATCTTTCTCAAAAGAAGTAGGATGGTGCGGAAGGTTTGTTTCTCGATCCCTTCAACGAAACTTCCGTCAGTAATGCAGATATCAAGTTTTTTGCCCTCAATCCTTCCAACGGATAATACTATTCTCCAATAGAAGTATGGATATATCTATTTTTCAATCACGAAAAATTGTCTTGCCTTCTATGGGTCACAGATCCTTTATATCCACAAATCAAAGGAATAACAGTATGAAAGCAATTTATTCGGACCTCCTCTACATTTTTCCTGCAAGATCCCCTTAAGAATCTCTTGAAATTTTTAATCTTATATTCTATAATTTATAGAGTAAGTTAATTGTTTTTTTGTATTAATACTAATAAGGAGGAATTTGCTATGAAGTCCACATCCTTAAAGTTTTTTACTGTTTTTCTCATCGGCATCTGTGCAGGTTTCCTTATCTCCAAAGGTTTGGAGGGAGGATCTCCCTACTACAGGAGTTCGAACGACATTCCCAAAAACGATGTCGTGTCCGTCTCCTACCCCGCAGAGTATGAGACCCTGATCTTCGGCAACAAGTCCGCGGAGGAGATCGAAAAATTTTGCAGCGAGCTGACCGATGAGATCCTTCTCCTGAAAGACAAGGAGAAGTACAAGGAGGGAGATGTGCAGGCTCTGCTCGCGGACATCGTCGACTCCGGATCCAATGCGTTTTTGGTCGGATGGAAGGAGACCGCCTCCGATAAGGAATGGGAAAATATGAAACAACACTTATCGATCGCCTTTTCACAGGAAGGGGTGCAGTATTCATCTTCCGGTGATCAGGAGTTGACCCTTGATTTTGAGAATATGCCGGACTCTGTCAAAAAGGAGATGGAGAGCAGAGGGATCAAGATCTATCATAGTCATCATCATTGATACAACTTAGGCAACACCTCATCGTTTGAAAAAATGTATATCACCGCTGTCTGTTTATACCAACATCTTCCACTCTGTAACTTCCGAAATATTTTTTCATGTTTGTGGAAGCGGATCATTTCGCTCTTTTATCAGAAAACCGTATCTGAATAAAACCTTGTCGAAATTACTGATTTGATAGGGTTTCTGTATTTCGTAGGAAGACAGGAAGAAGCGTTCGACACTTTGTACCTATTTTCTAAAGTTTTGTATCAAAGGGTGTTTAAGTTGTCCGTTTCGGGTATCATTATCAGTAGGTAGTGACAGGTTCAACCCTTAAGGTCTTGAACCCGATCGTAAGAACAGGAAAGGAAGATGAAGCATGCAGGTAACATTTCAAGGAAATCCATTGACACTGGAAGGTACACAGGTTAAGGTCGGAGACAAGGCTCCCGATTTTACCGTCTTAAAAAATGATCTGAGCCCTCTTTCGCTCAAGGATATGCCGGGCAAAAAAATCATTTCCGCAGTTCCCTCTCTGGATACGGGAGTCTGCGACTTGGAGACGAGAAGATTCAATGAGGAAGCCGAAAAATTGAACGACGTGACGGTATACACGATCTCGATGGACCTCCCCTTCGCTCAGGCGCGCTGGTGCGGAAACAACGGCATCAAAAACGTGATCACGGCTTCCGACTTTAAAGACAGGGAATTCTCTCAAGCCTACGGCTGTTATATCAAGGAGCTGGGACTTCTTACAAGAGCAGTCTTCGGTTTGGATGAAAACAATAAGATCATCTATGTGGAGTACTGCGACGAAGTGACCGACGAGCCCAACTACGATGCTGTCTTGGATCTGTATCGATAAGATCCGAATCTTAAGAGATCGATGTCCCCTTGACATCGGTCTCTTTTTTTATAATAGTACTCTTATGCTTATGTGTATTGAAGTAATGTAATACTATTCTCCATTTGAAACTCCGAGTATGGAACATATATCCTTCCCAAAAAACAATTTGGATGACCATATGCTTCAAAGCGTTCCATCTGTCAATGTTAATAGATAATAGTATAAAAAATGATATGAACCTATTTCTGTAAAGGGGGAAGATCCTATGAAGTATCACAAAACAGCGTTTGAACTCAAGAACAACATAACTTGTATCTTAAGAAGTGCCTTGCCCGAGGATGCACAAGACATCCTAGTATACAAGTACAAGGCAGCATCCGAAACTTATTTTTTGACACGCTATCCGGATGAGGTTTCAACAAATATCGAGGAAGAAACCTCTTCTCTTCTTGACTTTGCAAATGCCGTAGACAAAATAAACTTACTTTCAATCATCGACGAAAAAATCGTAGGGTTTTGTCATATTTCCCCTACTTCTCTCCGGAGAAAAGTACATCATCGTGCCCAAATGGGAATTACTGTGCTCCAAGACTATTGGGGGAAGGGGCTGGGCAGATTATTGATGTATGAAGCCGTTGCCTGTGCCCGATCTCTGGGCTACGAGCAACTTGAACTCGGTGTGTTTTCGGATAATATGCGGGCCATCTCCCTCTATAAAAGTTTAGGGTTCAAAACATACGGAACCATCCCCCGGGCCTTTAAACTGGAAGACGGGTCCTATCGAGATGAACTTCTGATGTATAAGAGTCTTTACGAATAAGATCATTATTTATTTGAGCCTTTGACATCAATGACTTGTATATTAACCCCGAAACAATCTTCCGTATTCGCACAGAAGATATCGCCACACTTCGGACGGGTTTCGATACAAGACGGTTTTTTCCGAATAATCTCCAAACTGCTGAAACACAACTGTAACCTTCTTATGTTATGATAGCCTGTAAGAATAACAAGAAAGAAGGTAAGGATGATGAGATACAAACAAACCGCCCTCCTCCTTCTCGCCCTATGGATCGGTCTCTCCCTACCGCCTTCGCTGTCTTTTGCGGAAGGCGAGAGAGGGATTTTCTTCGAGCGGGCGGAGGAAGCAAGACAGGAAGAAACATCTCTTCTGCACTTTCTGAAGATCTCCCTCCAACCCGTCGGTAAGACGATGTATGTCTGGGGAGGAGGCTGGAACGAAGAAGATACCGCCGCCGGTATAGAAGCGAGGACGATCGGCCTTAGTGAAGGCTGGAAGAACTTCGCGGACAAGCAGAACTCTTCCTACAACTACAAAAAGACAAGGTATCAGATTCACGACGGCCTCGATTGTTCGGGCTATGTAGGCTGGAGCCTCTACAACCTGTTTCACTCCCGCGACGGGGAAGAAGGCTATGTGATGAAGGCGAGAGATATGACGAAGACCTTCTCTTCCAAGGGCTGGGGAAGGTTTGTTCCATCCAAGTCCGTCAAAGACTTTCGAGCCGGCGATCTTATGAGCAACAAGACCCATGTCTACATCGTGATCGGTGCCTGCAAGGACGGCAGCGTTGTCCTGCTTCACGCCTCGCCTCCCGGAGTGCAGATCAACGGGACCGTTTCGTCCAAAGGGCGAAAGAACAGCGAAGCCGCCCGTCTTGCCAAGCACTATATGAAGACCTACTATCCCAAGTGGTATGCCAAATACGGGACCAAGGTCTTGGACAAATCCTACCTTACTTCATACTCACAGATGAGATGGTATCTCGGAAAAGAGTTCGTCTTACAGGACAGGGAAGAGCTCTCCTCCAAAACCGCCAAAGAAGTGCTGAAGATCTTGTTTAACGAAGATTGATTCTATTTTTCATTTGAACTGCCAAGGCACAGAATATATCCTTAGCAAACAACGTCTTGGAAGCTCCTATATTTCAAAGTACTCAACCTGTCGGTTTCAGGAGATAATCGCATAGCAAACCCTTCTATCTATATTGCAAAATCGAAGATGGAAGTTCTTGCATACCTATGTACTTCTCCATTACAAAAATAATTTCAATTCAAAAAGAGGGGCTGCATCAAGCCCCTCTACAAAAATAGTTCCAATTCCTTTAATTCGGTAATTACATAGTCGGGCTCGATATCGATTTTCCTTTCTTCCTTCTTGTAATTGAACCAACAGGTATCCACCCCTGCATTGATTCCGCCTTGAATATCCGAAGACAGCGAATCTCCTATGATAAGCACTTCGTCCTTATCGACCTCTCCGATTTTGTCAAAAACATAATTGAAATATTCGACCATCGGCTTTTGATAGCCGGTATCTTCCGATACGAAGATATCCTTGAAGTAGACATCGAGGCCCGACTTTTTCATCCTCGAATACTGCGTCGAGGATATCCCGTTGGTCACAATGTAGAGGGAATATCGTTCTCCGAGATAATGACAGACCTCTTTTGCATCCTTCATCGTATAGGCCTCCTGCCCCAGAGAATATTGATAGTAGTCCTCACACTCCCTGTGGTCGATATCCAACCCCATCTTCTCTATAAGATCCTTATATCTCAAATACACCAGCTCCTCCTTGCTGACTCTCCCTTGCTCCAACATCTCCCAGTATCCCGAATTGATCTTGTGATAGAGGGCGGTCGCCTCCTTGGCGGGCACTATACCGAAGTGTTCAAACGTCTTTTTTAGAGCCTTCTTCTCCGAACGCTGAAAATCCAGAAGAGTCATATCGGCATCGATCAACAAGATTTTATAGGTTTTCTTCATCTCTTTGCACTTCTCCCTTACTCCTATCTTTTTTCTGTACGCTTATGTCCCAATTTTTAGTACAGACTGTCGCATATCAGTATAGCAAAAATACTCTGATTGTTTAATACTATACTAAACCCTAATTGAATATAGCCTTTCAGACGGAAAACAATATAAAAAACACAACAAATACCGCACTTGCCCCTCAGAGCTACCCCACCTCACGTTTTGAACTGTCGTAAGTCCTGACTTCTCTCGAGAATATACTTATCGTTCCCGGCTTTTTACGTTCAAGCTTGAGTCTCACGCTTATACAGATGATCGGCAATGCAAGAGATAGCAGTATACGTCTCTTTAAATAAACATCCGATGAAAAAATCTGCTCCTCTCGTGTTCTCCATCTGTTTATTCAAATTATATTCCCGAATATTATAATAAAAATCTCTTCATTTTGTTCTGTTTTATTAAGATGATATGCCTTCAATTTCGAATAATTTTCAACTTTTTTTGATTTTCCCCTATACAGAAATGAAAAAATTTATTATCCTATAATAGTCCTATCTTATTTTCGAAAAACAAATGAAACTCGGATTGTTTGTTTCTTCGATCAAAGATCGATGTTTTAACTATCATACTATTTTGGAGGTCTTTATGGAAAACTTTTTGGAAAAATCCTTTCATCTCAAGGAGCACAAAACCTCTGCAAAGACAGAGATCATCGCAGGATTTACAACCTTTATGACAATGGCCTATATCCTGGCTGTCAACCCGGGAATCTTGGGTGAGACAGGAATGGATAGCGGAGCGGTTTTTACGGCAACTGCGATCTCCGCATTTATTGCAACCTTGGTCATGGCGTTTTTTGCCAACTATCCTTTTGCATTGGCACCCGGTATGGGTCTTAATGCCTTTTTTGCCTTCTCGGTCGTACTGGGAATGGGGCATACTTGGCAATTTGCACTGACTGCGGTCTTTCTTGAAGGTATCATCTTCATCATTTTAACTTTTACCAATGTAAGAGAAGCCATTGTTCGAAGTATTCCCAAGAATATCAAACAAGCCATATCCGTAGGGATAGGATTATTCATCGCCTTTATCGGACTCAGCGGTGCAGGCATCGTCGTTCAAGGTCAAGGCATTCCTCTGGATTTGGGTGATGTAACTTCTCCTTCCGCCATCGTCTGCCTATTCGGTCTCATTATCATTGGAGTTCTCTTGGTTAAGAAGGTGCGAGGTGCCATTCTGATCGGGATTTTATGCAGTACGATCTTGGGTTATTTTTTGGGTGTTACAAAGCTTCCCGAATCCGGTTTTCTTTCCACACCGCCTTCCTTGGCACCAATATTTATGAAATTCGAGTGGAACAATATCCTCAGCTTGGATATGTTGATCATTATGATTACCTTTCTCTTCGTAGATATGTTCGATACAATCGGAACTCTTGTAGGTGTTGCTACAAAAGCAAATCTTGTCGATGAAGAAGGAAACCTCCCCGGAGCGAAAAAGGCTCTGTTCGCCGATGCAGTCGGTACGACCTTCGGCGCAATCCTTGGAACCTCGACAGTCACAACTTACGTGGAAAGCGCTGCAGGTGTGGCGGAAGGCGGACGTACAGGATTGACTGCCTTAGTTGCAGCCATCTTTTTCCTGATTTCCTTGCTGCTTTCACCGATCTTTCTCGCCATTCCTTCGGCTGCCACTGCACCGGCTCTGATTGCAGTAGGCTTATTTATGATGAGTCCGATCAAAAGCATCGACTTTGACGACTGGACAGAGGCTCTACCCGCCTTTTTGACGATTATTATGATGCCTCTGGCATATTCCATTGCTCAAGGAATCGTGTTCGGAATCATCGCTTATGCTTTCTTGAAGCTCTTGACAGGACGAGTAAAAGAAGCATCTCCCATCGTCTATATACTGGCAGTACTGTTTATTTTAAAACTTGTGTACCATGTTTAAAGACAGAGGCAAGAGCTTCTCCTACACACCCTGTGTTGTTATTTTGCACTGTTATTATTCAACTCATGATATTAACGCCCTCTATTCTATGGCTGATAAAACAGGTTTCCGTGTTTGCAGATGTTACTGTAACCATACCGCAAACGGAGAATAGTATTACACGGAGAATTTCGCAATTCAAAAACCTTGTACTCCAAAGAGTACAAGGTTTTCTGTGTCCTTGGCCAATAATTTCGACATTTTGATCGGTTCATAATTCCCTGCTGTCCATTGCCAGCATAGAAAGTAGCTTCGATCCATAGGCAAGAGCTTTTTCGTCTATATTGAACTTCGGATTGTGCATGTTGTAGATACAGCCGAGTTCTTCGTTTCTCGCTCCCACCCATATGAAGGCTACGGGAAGTTTCTGTGCAAAGTAGGAAAAATCTTCCGCACCCATCCTCGGTTTCTCGTAGATATGTTTTGCTTC
Source organism: Filifactor villosus (assembly GCF_042652965.1). Lineage (NCBI taxonomy): Bacteria > Bacillati > Bacillota > Clostridia > Peptostreptococcales > Filifactoraceae > Filifactor > Filifactor villosus. The sequence continues at coordinate 93,085 of NZ_JBHSHL010000025.1, read as the reverse complement.
CCTCCCGAAACAGTTATCAATCTCCTCTTCCACAAAGGACATAAGCTTTTTATCGTTGTGAAGAACGGGAAGACCGTGGAGAAGGTCCAGTTCATACCTCGCTTTCGAATAGAAACAGATTCCTTGAAGAAGTTTCTCCATATAATCCAACAACTGCTGTCTCGTCTCTTCCGATTGGCAACGAATGGTTCCCTGGAGGTTGCAGTGCTCAGACACCACATTGCGTGCACTTCCTCCTCTTATCATACCGATTGAAAACACCGCAGGCTCCAAGGGGTCTTTGTTTTTTGCCAAAAAACTCTCAATTCCTTCAATAAACTTTGAGGCAACCGAGATTGCATCCACATTGTACTGCGGCTCTCCCGGATGTCCTCCCTTACCTATGATATCAATCGAAAACTCATCCGTCGAAGCCATGGAACTTCCATACTTCAGTCCGAAAACTCCTGTATTGAGCTCGCAATTCAAATGAAGGGCATATACTGCCTTTATTTTGGGCAAAAGTTCCAAGGCCTCCAAATCCATCAGCATAATCCTCGCCCCTCCGAGGTTAGGGCCTTCTTCTGCAGGCTGAAAAAGAAGCAACACGTTATATTTTAAGCTCTTTCTGTATTTTTGCAATACCTTTGCACAGCCCATAAGCATGGCGGTATGACCGTCATGTCCACATGCGTGCATCTTCCCCTTCTTTTTTGAACTGTACTCCGCTTGTGTCCTTTCATCAAGTTCAAGGGCATCGATGTCTGCTCTCAAAGCGATAAAATTTTCTTCCTTACCGCTTCTTATCACACCCAGCACTCCAATCGTCGAATCGAGCACTTCGATCCCCTCCGAAAGCAGAAATTCTCTGATATATGCCTCCGTTTCCAAGGTCTCAAACCCTGTTTCCGGATTTTGGTGTAAGTGTCGCCGATGTAAGATAAGTTCCTCACTAATCCTGTCTACTTCTGTAAATATCTTATCCCTCATATGAAAGACCTTCCTCTCAACTCCATTCCTATTCCATCCTTATCGCTGTAACCTTCTTACCCACAAGACCTTCCTTCTGAAGCCTTTCAACAGCTATCTCTCTATATTTTTCCAGGCTTTCGACCAGAAGAATTCTTTGCCTGTCATCCTCGATATCTGCAAACAGATCTATCCCTTCTTCTCTCAATACTTCTTTTATTGTCGAGATGTCCGCCTTTTCATCGGATCTCTTCCAATAGAGAAGAGCCTTCGTCCTAACTTTATCAAAATGTAGTACTTCCCCCTTGTAAAATTCGGCATACCTGTTTTGAAAGAGGTCTTCTCGACCTTTTAAGCATCCAATCTCAATAATGTCTGCCATCACGGCACTTGCGGTAGGAAGCTCGCCTGCTCCCCTCCCGTACAGAAGAGTCTCTCCGAAGGTGTCCGAAAAAAGAGAGATCGCATTGAAGGAGCTCTCCGTCTTTGCAAAAAAAGAATGTTTGTTGACCATACAGGGATAGACGCTTACCCTTATCCCATCACGATCCTGTGCACAGGCGATAAGTTTTATCTTTTTTCCGAGTTTTTCGGCAATCTCGATATCTCTTTGTGTAATGTCTCCGATCCCTTCCGTATAGACTTGTTCGGGACTTACAAGACTCCCAAAGGCTACGGTTGCCAAAATAGCTATTTTTCGTGCCGCATCATACCCGTCAATATCCGCACTCGGATCCGCTTCCAGATATCCGGAGTTTTGTACCTCCTCCAAGACCGTCTCAAAGTCTACACCTTCCTCCGTCATCTTCGAGAGAATGTAGTTGGTGGTTCCGTTGATAATTCCTCTTATCTGCTCAATCCTGTCTGAAGACATCGAATCCCTTATCGTCCGAAGTACGGGAACGGCCCCTCCTACGGCCCCCTCAAAGAGGAAAGTGCTTCGGTGCCTCTGTGCCATTGTCATCAAATCCGCAAAATCGGAGGCAATCAGTTCTTTATTTGCACTGACTACATGCTTGCCCTCGGCGAACGCTTTCAAAATATAGTCCTTTGCCGGCGAGATTCCTCCCATCAGTTCAACAACGATATCAATCCGAGGATTTTTTACAACCTCTTCGATCTCCATCGTAAAAAACTCTTTGGAAAGAAGGGCCCTCTCCTTGTTCAAATCTCTTACAAGCACCTTTTCCACCTGAATATGCAGCCCCGTTTTTCGCTCTATCAAAGCGGAGTTCCGCTCTAAAATTCGTGCTACTCCGGTTCCTACCGTGCCGAAACCGAGAAGTCCTATCCCTATCTTCTTCACGATTGCCCTCCTTCTCTTATAACGCCCTGTTCCTCCGTTTTTGTTTCCATTATTTTACCCGCCTTATCGTAACTCCGTACCGAAAGGAGAACCCTCAAAAAAATCAAGCTGTTGATATTTAAAGATCCTTGATAAACAAAGAATTTCAACTTTATCATGGTTCTTTATCCGTTCGATTCATCGGAGTAAGCGACCTTTATTTCAGCTTTATCCAAGAATCGATGTCCTGTTACCTGAAGTACAAACGGCCAATTATGATACAAGATACCCAAGCATATGCTTCCCCCAAGCCGATGTGTTGACATATTGAAAGTTTATCTTGCACAACGTCCTCATTAACAATGCAAAAAAATTCATAGCACCTTTGAAATTAAGGCAATACCGCACAAAGGAAAAATTTTGATTTTCTTATGGATTTGCAAAAAATAGAATTCTGTCAAATCAATGTTTTTAAGAAATTCAGCCTCCCTTTAAAAGTGATGTTACAATGATTTTTTGAATTATGCGGTGTTTCCTTAATAAGAATATCCGCTCATAACGCTAATCTTTTCCGCTATTGTTGAGCAGTAGCAATTTTTCCGGGAAGGGTTCAAATATCGTTTGATGCAATAGATATTCCATATTATATTTTATGGAATAGATCTTGAGAACACTTGTGATTGATGATTTTTCTATTTTATCATTCCTGTACTTGTCAATAAGATCCAAAATAAAAGCTTTTTCTTCTCTTCCCATTTCTTTTGAAAAATATCCGAATATATGATGAAATGCATTGATATAGTTTTTCGTGGTAGGTATCTTGGAGAACAGCTTGACCATTTCCAAAAAGTACTCATCCAATACCTGTTCGATATTCGTCTTGTTGTAATTTCCAACGATGGCTCCGAGCTTGTTTTTTTGAACTTGGCTATAGGCAAAATATAAGTATTTATTTCGAGCATGAAACTTACTTAAATCCGATATAGATTTCTTCTTTGCGATGTTTTTGAAATGAAACATCGTATATAACTTCGTAAAAAAGTGCTCTCTGATTCTAAGATTCATAAGCCTTCCTTCATCCTCGACAGGCAGGTAGGGATATGTTCTCTCAATTTCTCGTGCGAAGATCCCTGCACTCTTTTCGATGACAGGAGCCTTCTCCATGCCGGAATAGACTTTGACATCCTTAATTCCACAAGACGGAGATCGACTTTTTAATATGAACCCGTCGATATCCCTGAAACGATTTAGGGTTTCTTTTGAGTAATCCCTCATCTCTTTTGTCAGGTATTTTTTGCTTTTCGTCTGAACCAGCTCAACCTCATCCTTTTCCTTAATAAGTCTTAAGCTCTCTCTCGGCGTCCCCAGCCCGATACCTTCTTCCGGACATACCGATATGAATTCAATTTCATCCTTCATTACTTCTAAAAGCTCAAATCGTATCGTTTGACCGTCATATCTACAGAAGTCAAACCCCAAACATCTGCTTATCATTATTTTCGGTTTCATACAGTTTCTCCATTCCTATACACCAAACAGTTCCAATGCCTTGAGCCTTTGCTCTTTATGATCAACGATCGGTTCAAAGTATATTTTTTCTATATCTATTCCACACTCTCTATCAATCTGCTTTGCATATCTGAAAGGCTCGTGTATATATTTGGTCGGGATGTCTTTTAACTCTCGTACATATTTTTTTATGAATGTTCCTTCCGGATCAAATTTTTTGCTTTGTGTACTTGGATTAAAAATTCTAAAATACGGAACCGCATCCGTTCCTACAGAGGCTGCCCACTGCCAACCTCCAATATTGGATGCACTGTCGTAATCTGTGAGCATTTGTGAAAAATAGTTCTCTCCCATCCGCCAGTCCATAAGAAGATCTTTGGTAAAGAAGGATGCAACGATCATTCTAAGTCTGTTATGCATCCAACCTTCTTCTTTCAACTGCCTCATGGCTGCATCCACAATAGGAAATCCGGTCTTTCCTTCTTTCCATATTTCAAACTTTCTTTCATCATGGTCCCAACGTATAGTCCTATATCTTTCCACAACCTCTTCCTCTTTTTGATTGGGATAAAAGTGGTATATCATGTTATAAAAATCTCTCCAGGCAAGCTCTTTGATAAAGGTTTCCTTCCCTTTTGAATTCGGTGCTTCAAGAAGGCTTTGATGTGCCTTTCTGACGGATAATTGTCCCGTGCTTAGAAACTTTGAAAGTCGACTTGTAGCGTCTATATATGGATAGTCTCTGCTTTCATCATAATCAGCAAGTCTGTGATGAACAAACTCCTGAAGAACTTCTTCGGCTACTGTCTCGCCCGTAAGTAAAGAGAGATCCTTGTCTATTCCTGCTACAATCTCATGGAACTTCTCCCTGCCCTCTCGATCTCTGCCCGAAAAATCATTTAGAATGATTTTACCGAGTTTATCATAGTCCACCTCTTGAACCTGACGAACAAGGCGTTGGCTCCACTTATTATAATAGGGTGTAAATACTTTATAATGCGATCCGTCCCCCTTCAATATCTCCTTTGCCGAATGGATATGACGGTCATAGTAGTCCATAATACCTACATTACTCTTTTTCAAGATTTTTTTGACCTGATTGTCTCTCATTTCCCCGTAACCGGAATCATCAATATTGAAATATATCTTATTTACAGTATAAAATTCTCTTATCAGTTTGGAAAAACACTCTTCCAAGTCGCCATACAAAAAATACATGTCCAACGTTTGCTCCAAACAGCGTTGATAAAAGGTATTTAAGGCGGAGAAAAAATAGTCATGGCTATACGTACCTCTCTTTAATTGTTTTGGATCCAAGTAGAAAACGAGCAATATTTTTTCATCTTTGCCGGTGTTGTTTACGGCCTCAATAAGAGCCGTATTATCTTCCAATCTCAAATCGTTTCGTATCCATACAATCGAAATGCTCAAGGTATCACTTCCCTCCATGTTTTGCGTCGCCTTTGGCAACTCTGTATTTTAAGATTTCTTTCTTAATGCCTTTACTATTATTTTGACAAGGAAATATCGCAAATTTTTGCATGCATTTGCAAAAAACAAAGTTTGTAAGATCAATACTTTCAACCATGTCACCCTGCCTATAACATCGATTTGATGTCGATTTTTTCGAATGCTGCGGCAGTATTCCAAGCGTATTGTCATCCTCATGATGGGAGGAAACCCTGAATATCCTGTTCGAAACGGAACTTAGTCAATGCTGTGTATCAATGGCGGTCGAACCTGCTCTCTATAATCAAGAGATCCCCCTTTTTGAACGAAAGCTTGATATCTCCTCGATATTCGTTGGATATGCCGATGGTGTCCCCTTTTTTGATCACAGCTTGTCGAAGCTCATAGCGTGCCCCTTTCAGATCAATCTCCTCAACCCTGTCGCTATAAGCGAGGAGCGAAAAATACCACCCCCGCCTATAAGGAAATATATACTTTCCCGGCTTCTTACAGGTCATTCGATTGTTTGAAGAGAGGAAGACAAGATCGATATCATGCTTCAAAGCCTGTGAAAGAAGTCCCAGATTTCCCAAACTCTGATCCCATCGCCCTCCCATCGCCCCGTAGACGAAGATTTCCTTCATTCCTTCTTCGATCAGAGTCTCCACTGCCAAATGACCGTCCGTCTTGTCTTTTTCGGGAGAAAATCTCAAAAAACGCACGGATTTTTCTTCAAAAATCCTCCTCGCTTTCTTGGAAATGGAATCCAGATCTCCGACGATCAAGTCGGGGATCACTCCTGCCTGCCATAAAATGTCGCTTGCCCCGTCCGCACTGACGAGGAATTCATACCCCACGCTTTCTTCCCTTATCTCCTCCGGTGTCGGAAGTTCCCCGTTTAAGAGAAGGAGTGCTCTTTTTTTTGCCTGTTCTTTCATGCTTCCTCCTTTGCAACATTTCCATTACAGAAATTTCAATCGGATAACAGTATACTACTATTCTCTATTCGAATTCATCGCTTCGATGTTTTGAACTGTCATTTTATACTACTATTCTTTTGAATAGTGAATCTAAACAATCTGTGAGCCATAGAAGACAACATGGTTTTTCGTCATCGATAAATAGATATATCCATACTTCTATTGAAAAATAGTATTAGTATAAATTGTGCTTATTGACGAGCTGTACTCCATAAAAGATACAATAAACTTTTGTAGTTACAAAATAGGTAATACCCGCATTTTTTTATCGAACAACGGTATTCATTCGCACCAAGCTCAACAATATTAGAAAAAAAGCCCTGTATCTTTTGATACAAAGCTTTTCATCTTCTTTACCCTGTGCTTCTCAAACGCTTTCGATTCTTTTGAAAGAATAGAAGAAAGTCTGAAAAACACCTCACAGAAATCGATGATATTTGCCTAACGAACAACCGCCGCTCTCAGTTGCCTTACCGCTACCCCGACATCCTCTTTGCCGAAGATGGAAGAACCCGCTACCAGAATATTTGCTCCCGCATCAACGATTTCTGCAATGTTTTGAGCAGTCACTCCTCCGTCGACTTGGATGTCGATCTTATAGCCCTTCTCCTCGATGTTCTCTTTCAAACGCTTTATTTTTTGAATACTTTGAGGGATAAAACTCTGCCCTCCGAAGCCGGGATTGACGCTCATAATCAAAACCATGTCGATATCGGGAAGGATGTATTCCAAGGTGGAGAGGTCGGTCGCCGGGTTAAGTGACACGCCCGCCTTACATCCCAGTTCCTTAATCCGGTGTATAGTCCGATGAAGATGGGTACAGGCTTCCTGATGAACGGTAATAATATCGGCTCCCGCCTTTGCAAACTCCTCCAAGTAGAGGTCGGCGTTCTCTATCATAAGATGACAGTCAAATACCATTTCGGACTTCTTACGAATACTCTTGATGACAACGGGACCGAAGGTCAGGTTGGGTACAAAGTGTCCATCCATCACATCAATATGGAGGTACTCACATCCCGCTTCCTCCACTTCCCTAACACTTTCGGCAAGTCGACTGAAATCCGCCGACAAAATAGAAGGTGCCAATTTTATCATAGGTTTTATCTCCTTTTTTCCTGTTCCTGAATTTCTTTTAATAACTGTTTATAGCTCTCGTAGCGTTCCGCTCCGATCCGCCCCTGCTCCAAGGCCTCTCTGACCCGACAGTCCGGCTCCTTGTCATGAATACAATCATAACCGAACTTACAGTCGATATCATAGTCATGAAACTCTACAAAATACTCCTTAAGCTCCTTTGAAGGGATGTGTTCCAACGATAGAGAACTGAATCCCGGCGTATCGGCTATCCACGAGTCTTCATCAATCTTGAGAAGCTCGGTATGCCTGGTCGTATGCCTTCCCCTTCCGATTTTTTCGCTGACTTCTCCCGTCTTGATCTCAAAATCCTCGTTCAAGGTGTTGATAAATGAACTCTTTCCCGCTCCTGAAGGACCTGCGATCACTGTGATATGCCCCTTGAGATCGTTTTTAAGCTCCTGTATATTCCTTCCTTCATAGGTGCTGATATCAAAGAAGGGATAACCCAAACCCTTATAGATCTGTGCAAGTGCATCCAGCCTTCCATCTTCATCCAAATCCGTCTTGGAAAAACACAGGCTCACTTCCAAGTTCTGCTCTGAAGCTAAGACGATGAAACGATCAATCAAAGATCGGTTCGGTTCGGGATCTTTGATAGAAAAAAACAGAAGGGCTTTGGTCACATTCGCAATCGGAGGCCTTACCAAAAGGTTTGTACGAGGAAAAAGTTCCTCAATGATACCCTCCTTCTCTTCCTCATCCGTCACACGGATCTCGACCTTATCTCCGACCAGGAGGAGGGTCTTATCTTTCTTGAAAATTCCTCTCGCTTTACAGACATATCTCCCTACAGGAGTGTCTACGGTGTAAAAGGAAGAAATCGATTTTACAACGATCCCTTGCAGATTCATACTCCCTCTCTCCTTCTAAAAACTGATTTCTACACTCTCATAATACTCTTCATCGATCTCGATTGTATAGTTGACGACCTCCCCTTCTTTTTCTTCCACATTGACGACGAGAACTCCGTCTCCTTCCGTGGACGATACCTGCTTGTCATAGACCACCGCTCCGTTTGAGGTTTTGAATACCTTGACATGCATAGTTTCTTTTTCTTGAGGGAGTGTAATCGCAATACGTTTACTGAGCACCTTGGGCTGTTCATACTTGTTGATAACAACACTTACCGTAGACTTTGGCTTGGCCATGCCCCCTTCCGAAGGGTTCTGCGACAAGACTACCCCTTCAAGTTTGTTCTTATCTTCCTTATAACTCTCACTGACCTTGAAGTCGGACAGAAGGCCCTTAGCTTCTTCAAGAGTTTTTCCCAAGACATTAGGTACAGGAATAGGAATGTCATTCTTGTTCTTACTCAAGATCAACATCACTTCACTTCCCACATCCACAATTGTTCCTTCCTCAGGTTGCTGCTGAATAACGGTATCGGTCGGCTCGTTGCTCGGAATATATTCCACCTTAAATTTGAGTTTTCCCGCATATTGTTTTTCGATCTCGCTTAAAAGCCTGTTTTTAAAATCTGTAATCAAAACCGTTTCCGTCTGCTCTTCAGCCAAGATTACATGGACGATACTTCCCTTCTGTACCTTGATGCCTACATCGGGATCACTGTCCGTAATCTGTCCGGGAAGATATTTGTTGTTCTTCTCACTTCCTCTGACATTCATCTGAAGTCCCTGTTCTTCAAGAAGGGCTTTGGCTTCCGCCTCGGTCCTTCCGACAATTTCGGGGATTACTACGATCTCCTGTTTCGGAACAAAGAAGGAGGAGGATTTCAAAAGGAAGAGTGCTCCCGCTCCGACTACAATGATACCGAGAAAGACTGCAAAAAAGGTGGAAAAATTTCCGTTTTTTTCGTTGATCTTCTTATGTGTCGGGCGATAGTCCTCCTGCTCCTCCTCTTCTTCCACATACCTCTGTATTTTCTTCCTGTCGGGGAGCTTGACCATCCTGGTGGCATAGTCCTCTTCCTCATTGGATACAAAGTTACGTTTTCCGTTTTTGAGATAATCGATGTCCTCGATCAAGGCCCTCGCATTGACATAACGCTTGTCGGGAAGCTTCTGTGTCAACTTGATGATCATATCCTTGCAATCCGAAGAAAGCTCATCACTGTCTTTGAACTCAAGCTTATCCTGAATATGCTTGAGAGCGATATTGACCGGACTGTCTCCGTCAAAAGGAAGCCGGCCCGTAGCCATCTCATACATAATAATACCCAAGGAGTATAAATCCGATCGTTCATCGACATAACCTCCCCTTGCCTGCTCCGGTGAAAAATAATGCACCGATCCCATGATGGCTCCTGATGCCGTGATGGTAGAGTTGCTGACGGCCTTGGCAATTCCGAAGTCTCCTACCTTGACGACTCCTCGAGAACTGAGCATAATATTTTGTGCTTTAATATCTCTGTGGACAATGCCTTTTTGATGAGCTTCTTCCAATGCCATTGCAATCTGCCTTGCTATATCGAGCATTGTAGGGGTCGAAAACTTCTTCTGCGTCTTAAGCACCTCTTTGAGATTCTTTCCTTCCACATACTCCATAACAATGTAGGAAGTACTCTCATCCTGCCCGACATCAAATACGTTGATGATGTTGGCATGGTTGAGCTTTGCAACCGAAAGTGCCTCATTCTTGAATTTTTTCAAAAATTCCTCGTTGTTTGCATATTCTTCCTTCAACACTTTTACCGCAACAATACGGTTGAGTATATGGCATTGTGCTTTATAGACGACGGACATCCCGCCTTCTCCTATTTTTTCGAGAAGTTCATATCTATTTCCTAAGATTTTTCCTATCAAAGTAATTCCACCTACCCATCTGTCTAATAATATATCAAAATACTGGAAATATTGTCATATCCTCCTCGTTGTTTTGCAATGGCGATGAGTTTCTCGCAGGAAAACAAGGGGAGATAACGCGCAGATAAGACTTCTTCTATCTCTTTTTCGTCCACCATGTTGGATAAACCGTCACTACACATCAAAAGAACATCTCTCTTTTGAAGATCCAAGTCGTAGAAGTCCACCTGTATCTCGGCGGAGCTGCCGATTGCTCTGGTAACGACGTTTTTCCTCTCATGGCTCTTGGCTTCTTCTCGGGTAATAACACCCATCTTAACAAGTTCCTGAACATAGGAATGATCGGTCGTAAGCTGATTCAACTCCTCCTGTCTGTGAAGGTAGACCCTGCTGTCACCGATATTGGCTATCAATGCCTTGTCCTGCATGACGTAGGTCATCACAAGGGTGGTACCCATACCGCCCTTCTCTTCCTTTTGCGAAAGTTGATAGACCTTTTCGTTCGCATTTGCAATGGCGCGCTTAAAAAACTCCTTGACCTTGTCCACATCTTCGGCTTTGTAGAGTTTTTCGATGACGGCAATGTGTTTTTTAAAGTATTCGATGACGGTCGTTACAGCGGTCTCACTCGCCACATCCCCTTTGGTATGTCCTCCCATTCCGTCGGCCAACACAAAGAGATGCCCATTCTCCGATACCTTAAAATTATCTACATAATCCTCATTTTTCTTTCTGACGATTCCTCTGTCAGTTAACAGACCATACTTCAAGTACAATCACCTCTGTTCTTTTCGAATCACATCCCGCCTCAATTGTCCGCAAGCTCCATTGATGTCCGCGCCAAGCTCTCTCCGGACGGTCGTGATAACGTGATAGTTTAATAATACCGTTTGAAACGCTTTGATCCTAAAGATATTCGGCTTCTTGAAACTGTTCTCCTTGATCGGATTGATCGGTATCAAGTTCACCATAGACAGGCTTCCCTTCAGCATCTTGCCGAGTTTATGTGCTTCTTCAAGCGAATCGGTCACATCTTCTATGAGAGCATACTCATAGGTAACCCTTCTCTTGGTAAACTCCGCATATTCTTTTCCTGCAGCCACAACCTCTTCCACAGAGTATGTTCGGGCAATAGGCATGATCTTCTCTCTCTTTGCCTGATCGACTTGATGGAGCGAGATCGCCAGATTGATGGGAATGTTCCATGCCTGAAGTTCCTTGATTTTGGGAACGAGACCGCAGGTCGACACAGTGATATGTCGATAACCCAACTGCATTCCCTGTTCTTCATGGACCACTTTCAAAAACTTGATCAAATTATTATAATTATCAAAAGGCTCTCCCGAACCCATGATGACGATGTTGGCAACCCTCTCTCCCAAGTCTTTTTGGACCGTGATTAACTGTCCCAAGATTTCGCCCGGAGTAAGATTGCGGATCAGGCCGTCCACCGTGGATGCACAGAACTTGCATCCCATCCTGCAACCGACCTGTGTGGATATACAGACCGACGGCCCGTTCTTGTAGATCATAAGGACGGTCTCAATCAGATTTCCGTCCTCCAACTCAATCAGATACTTTCTTGTAGAATCGACCTTTGATTCAAACTTGCGGTAGATATCGGTTTTACAGATGTAGGCTTCTTCCTTGAGCTTTTCCCGAAAGTCCTGCGGCAACTGAAGCATATCATCAATGGAGGTACAACCCCTCGCCAGATAGTTATATATCTGTTTTGCTCTGTATTTTTTTCCGCCAAGACCCAGCACCAACTCTTCCACTTCCACATATTCCAAACTTCTCAAATCCAACATATATCTTCGTTCTCTCCATTTCCTTAACCTTACACCGGTATTTTTTAAAGCTGTACTGCCACACAGTTGATACCAAAGGCTGATCGAAGTGCCAAAATACCTTTCCTACACTCTGTTGTATAGTCCTTAGAGGGGGAAAACATCATTGATCTAACCGATTCCAACAGACAATAGCACTAACCTTTCCATCCTTGCTATGGAAAGCCGTTTCATAATGATACCGAAATGAACGTTCCCATAAACGAACATAATCCCGGTTTCAAAGAGTCGAAGAACTGCGACCGGCACCCCTTGCATCCTACATATATCACATCTTATCCATAAACCGTCCTAACTTGATAACCAAGATGTAACACGAGTGTGCTTATCGGTGTGTAATCACGCTAATTTCTTCTCATTTTCGCAACAAAGAAACCGTCCCATTCTCCTTCATCGGGAAGCAACTCCGCCATAGTCGCCCTCATATTCAAACCTTCAACTTCAAATTCCTCCAAGGTAAAATCTTTGTTCTTTTTCAAAAACTCTTTGACCACTTCCTGATTTTCCTCACGGTTGAGCGTACAGGTACTGTAGATGAGAACTCCTCCCACCTTTACATAACGACTGCTCTGTTTGAGGATCTTTCCCTGTAATGTTGTGATCATTCGAAAGTCCTGCTTGGACTTATAACGAATTTCCGGCTTTCTTCGTATAATACCTATGCCCGAACAGGGAGCATCGACCAACACCTTGTCAAAGGCCTGATCCCATTGTTCCTCATAGACGGTCGCATCGTGAGCTCTAACCGTTACATTCTCAATTCCGAGCCTTTTTGCCGCTCTTCGGATCAAATCCAGCTTGTTGGAGGCGGCATCGGAAGACACAATCTCTCCGGAGTTTTTTAACTCCTCTCCGATCGCCGTCGTCTTTCCTCCCGGAGCGGCACACACATCGAGTACCCGATCTGCCTCTTTGACTCCGAGGGCCTTGATACAAACTTGAGAACTCAGATCCTGAACCGTATAGAGACCCTTGAGATACTCCTCGTTCTTCTCAATGCTCTTAAGTCTGCTTACCTTAAGCATGGAAGGAAAACCCTTTACCTCATCGCAGGCAACTCCCTTTACCTCCAATTCTTTTTTCAAATCTTCAGTCGAAGTCTTCAAAGGATTGACACGCAAAAACATCGTGGGATGTTTTTGAAGGCTCTCAAGGATTGATTCCGCCTTTCGGTGTCCATACTGCTGTACCAAGGTTGTAGCAATCCATGTCGATACGCAGTAGCGAACGCTGAGTCTTTTGACAGGATCCTTTACATCGATCTCGAAGGCCTTCTTATCACGCAAAACGCTCCTGAGCACACCGTTGATAAACGAATAGGCCTTAGTCTTGGGCTCAATCTTCTTCATGAGTTCGACCATTTCAAAGACCGCTGCAAAGTCCTCGACAGAATCCATATATCGAATTTGATACAGACCCATCTCCAGTATGATTCTTCGAGCAGGCTCAAGTTTATCAAGTTTGGTCTTAATGAATTTTTGGATGACATAATCGAGAAAGATCAAATTCTCCAATGTTCCATAGACCAGCTCCGTATAGAATCCCCGGTCTCTCTCATCGGGGATATAACGATTGATCACTTGAGATACCAACACATTGGAATAGGCTCCCCCTGTTTTTACCCTCAAAATCGTCTGATAAGCAAGCATCCTGACGGACGGCTTTTTTTGATTCTCACGTTTAGTTTGAATTTGATCGCCCATAGCAACTCCTTTTTTATGCATTGTCTTATCTTCTTATCATACCATATTTTTGGTCTTCTGTGTTCGTTTCCCTGCGAAAGATAAGACAAGGAAAGTTTGTAGTTCCCTGTCCCGGTTAGCATATCATCCTTTCTTCGAAAACAAGACTTCCGTCCAAGAAACCAACTCCTTTGCAAAAATACCATATATTCTTTTATCTTACAATTATATCCCTATATCGGTATCTATAATCGGTCTGTTTCTATCCTCGAACGAACTTCTGCACAAAGAACGTTCCCGAAACTCGTTTCAAAAACACGAACCCGCTTGAATTTCATACTATTCTCCGTTTAAAATGCCGAGTGTACAGAATATATCATTACCAAAAAACAATTTGGATGATTCTATGTTTCAAAGCATGTAACCTGTCAATTCTAACAGATACTAATATCAGTGAGAATAACGGGCTTGTTTCTTTTGGTTTTGTGAACAAAAAAAGAGAACCTCCTTTTTAGAAAAAGGAGGTTACACCTACATTCGCTCTTCTTACTCTTTCTCTACGTAAAAACGAACTACTGCATTCTCATTGAGTAGACGGAAGGTAAAGGATTCCGTTATAAAAAGCTTGATAGACTGAGAATCGTGGTTTTCGTAACCGATTGCGAAGTCTTGACCCACAGTAAGCTCCAAATCCTTATGTCTGGTCGGGAACAAGAAAGCACCCTTAACCGCCTCACTCAAGATAATCCTTCCATTGATAATATCTCGGACAGTTCGATACAGAGGATAACCTTCAAACACGCTGTTGAGTCTCTTATACGCATCCCTACCCACTACAAGATCATACGGACCGTTATAGCCGAAGCTTTTGAGAATATACTTAGCTTCGGTGATCGCAGCCAAAATATCCGATGCCTTCTTTCCATAGTCGAGAGAATGAGCCGCAGCAGCCTGCAATCCTTCGATCTTCGCCTCTTTATAACCGTTATAAACCGCATTTTCTTCAAAAAGGGCAATCGCCTTGACTGCTTCTTCCAACTTATCAAAGTTGATGTCCCTCGCCCCGCGGAAAATATTATCCAACTCCCAACGATTCAACTCGAAACTTGCACGTGCCTCAACAAGAGGCTTGACCGCGTGCTTACCTGTACGAACCAATCCCTTGTCCTGAATCAACTCCAAACGTCCTTCCGGAACAACTACACAATCCATCCCGTAGGGTCCTTTAATATGGACCGACTTTCTCGCCGAAAGGTTGGTTGCAAGCACATTGACCGCTGTCTCATCGATCAGCTTCCATATTCTTTCAGAAAGCGGTGCCATCGATCTTTTCAATATATTCATATACATATCCTCCTTATCACTCTATCTTCTATTGTTACTTATCCATCGGATGCTCGGGATCGAACTGTCTCATATCTCCGATTCCCAACGTAGCTTCCAAAGGCACGATTTCTTCTTTCATTTGTTTTATTTCCTTCATCTCCTCTTTCTCTTTCTGCAGAAGATTCTGCTGCGAGAACAGATAAGTTTTGAGCTCTTTGTCAAACACATCGACATTTCGTCTAAGCCACTCCAAAAGCATGGCAACATGCTCAATCTCTTCGTTGCGACTGTGCAAAAAAATCTCCTTGAGTTCCTTATCATCGGTTACGCTCGCCCTCTGATGATAGTACCCCACCGCCTCGACTTCTTCCACCAAACTGTTCAAAGCTCTCACAATCGCTTTGTCTTTTTCGTTCAGTAACTCAACAGGTTCTATATATTGCATAATTGACCTCCTTGATCCCTAATTTATTTACTTCTATCATACCAAACTTACGCCGATTATTCAAATAATTTTGATAATTTTTTATCAAAAAAATATCTCTGCTTAAAACTCGCCTTGTTCTTTCCTTCATCTCTGTGTATAATAACTTATATGTATTTTGACCTTGGAAGAAAGAGAGGAGAGTCGTTGTTTTGACCCAAAATCCCACTCCCCGAACAATTGAAGCAAGCTACTTCCAAAGCAAGCTCTTGGAATGGTATCACAAGAACAAGCGAAGTATGCCCTGGAGAGATGATCCCACCCCTTACCATGTGTGGATATCGGAGATCATGCTCCAGCAGACAAGGGTCGATGCTGTACGGAGTTACTATCTTCGATTTATAAAACGACTTCCCGACATCCAAAGCCTTGCCGATGTCGATGATGATGAGCTGCACAAACTTTGGGAAGGACTGGGCTACTACAACCGTGCCAAAAACCTGAAAAAGACCGCCCAACTCCTTGTACGGGAATACAACGGGGAACTTCCCTCAACCTTCGAGGAACTTCTCAAACTCCACGGCATAGGTCCTTATACGGCGGGAGCCATCGCCTCTATCGCCTTCAAACAGCCGGTGCCCGCGGTTGACGGAAACGTGATGCGCGTGATTTCCCGCCTGACGGGAGATGACCGGGACATTATGCAGCAGTCGACCCGCAAGGCGATGGAGGAAGTCGTCCGAAATCTCATCCCTACCGATGAGGTTCATCATTTTAACCAGGCACTGATGGAACTTGGTGCTCTTGTCTGTATTCCCAACGGTTCTCCGAAGTGTACGGACTGCCCCGTAAACAACATTTGCTATGCCTATAAGACAGGAGCACAGAACACCCTCCCCGTCAAGAAGGAAAAGAAGAAACGGGTGATCCGGCACCGTAGTATCCTCGTCTTTGTCAACGAAAAAAACGAGTTCCTAATCCAAAAACGGGAGGAAACGGGCCTGTTGTCCGGCTTGTGGGAGTTTGTTTCGGTGGAAGGCGAGGTCTGTACCCGCGACCTCGAGTTCCTGCTCAAACGAAAAGGACTTTCCTTCAGCTCCATAACAAAGATCGAAGATGCCAAACATATTTTCAGCCATATCGAATGGAGGATGCATGGCTATCTGATCCAGACCTCTTACACCAAACCCGTTACGTCATCCGCCGATGTTGTCTACCCCTGTAAGATCGACCTCTCCGCAGAAGGATTGGTAATAAGAGAAAGCGAAGAATCTCTCCTCTCCGACCTGTCCTTCCGACAAGAGCAGGTTTGGTGTAACTTCGATACAATGAAAAAAACCTATGGTATCCCCACTGCCTTCAAGGCCTACCTGACTTCTATCGAGAAAGGACTTATAAAAGATGAATTGGATCGAGCAGATCAAAAACTACCGACCGACAAGCGTTGAAGAAAAAAAGGATAGGGAGTTGATCTTGAACTATATCGAGAAACACGACGACCTCCTTGTACGCGACAACCTCCTTATGCACTTTACTTCCTCCGCCCTCGTGCTCAACGAAACACGGGATGCCACCCTTATGGTCTTTCACAATCAATTCCAAGCTTGGTCGTGGCCCGGAGGCCACGTTGACGCAGATCCCGACTTTCTCTCCGTTGCCTTGAGAGAGGTCAGGGAGGAGACGGGTGCAAAAAACCTTCGTCCTATCTTTGAACAGATCGCCTCGCTTAGGATGCTCGCGATCGAGGGACATTGGAAGAAGGGGGCCTATGTTCCCGCCCATCTCCACCTCTCGGTAGGTTATCTCGTGGAAGGAAGCTCCAAGGATGAACTTCGTCATAAGGAAGATGAGAATAAGGCCGTTCGTTGGATTCCTCTTCGCGAACTCGACCGGCTCTGCCGCGAAGAACATATGAAGGTCGTCTACCGCCATATGCTTCAAAAATTGGACCTATGAAGCACGGATATCTTCTTGTACACGCTTCCGGTTTTTTTGATATCCACAGAGATCCTGTTATCTATATTCGGTATTTGCACAGAAAGGTCCGAAGAACACTATCGGGATTTGCATTACGAATTGAGTCCAAGGAGGGTTGGAACACTCTTCTTCATTGAAGCCGTTGATATCAAAGTTCTCTGTTCTATGCTTGCTCAAATAGTTCTCTGTATTTATATAAAGCGGACATATTCACTCTTCTATAGAAAAACGCTACACAATGCAATCCTGAGATACGATAAACATTGAGACAAAAAACTTGTACTCCTTAAACTCGTTATTGAGGAAACAGGTTCAACAAATGGAAGTCGACAACGGAACGGACTCTTCACAGAATTTTTGTATCGAAAGCTTCCAAAATTCTTCCAACATCTAAAAGTTTTTTGGGGATTGAATTCTATCTTGAGAAAGAAATCTCATTTTACCAATGGGAAATTGAATCAAAAAAACTCAAGGAGCCCAGCGGTATAACTTTGATTGTGGATTTTGATTGTGGATAAAGATAAAAACTTCATAACGGATATCCCATCGGTTAAGAAATGGTTGGATAAAGATATTGCAATACGAGAATTTATATCGATTATTCCATTGTCATCTACGAGTTCACAGAGGTAAGGCAAACGGAATCAAATTTCAACATGATCCAACGTTCCGATAAACTTATGCTAATACTATTCTCCAATAGAAGTATGGATATATCTGTTTTTTGACTACGAAAAATTGTTTTATCTTCTATTGTTCACAGCTCTTTTATATCCACAACTCAAAAGAATAATAGTATAAAATACAGTTTGAAATACAAGGGGACATTAAAGCAAAACGATTGAAATAACAAGGGAGTTGTGGTTGCAACAATATATGCCCTTCTCCAAAATAAATGGAAACAAACTATAAAACAGCACAATTCTCCGATGGAAATGTCCGGAGAACAAGTATGGTTAAGGAGGAAGTATTATGGGAATGAGAGCCAACTATCAGTTTTTAAGCGATGAACAATACGTCGAATTAAAGAATCTCGAAACGGAGGATCTCGAAGCAGCCTTTGATGCGGTCGAGGACTGGAATGAAGAAGAGGAGATCCTGCTTGATATCGACAAGATGTGGGACGTACTTCACTTTGTGCTGAACGGAGTCGGAGCTACAGAGCCCAAGGAAGGTAATCCTCTAAGCGAAGCGGTCTTGGGAGAACATGTCTTGGATGAGGTCGAAGAGTTTATCTCCTACACTTCCAAAGAACGTATCCCTGCTATTCTTGAGGCCTTGGAAGAATTCGACATAGAACGGGCGATGGAAAAATTCCGTATGAAAGAATGTGAACAGGCGGGGCTATATCCCAATATCTGGGAATACGATGACGAAGAAGAGGTCGAAGAACTCAAAGAAGAGATTACGGACTGCTTTGAAGAGATGAAACACTTCTACAGAGAAGTCTTGGAAAACAACGGCAACGTTTTGGTCACGATCTACTAAATAAAGAAGCGAGGGGAAGATGTTTCTATCCCCTCGCTTTTCTTGTGTAAAGATTTTTATGTCCAAACCTGACCGGATGAGAGCTGCAATAACAACTATATGGAACTGAAGATGTCTTGTATTTGAAAAATCCGGACTACTTTCAAGGAAGTTTAATAAGCAAAAAACACTTACAACAAGCCCTCTATATCCTTGGCGATCTCGCTCGGTTTCGTCATAGGTGCAAAACGGCTTACGACCCTTCCTTCCCTGTCAACCAAGAACTTGGTAAAGTTCCACTTGATCGCATCTCCGAGCAGACCTCCGCTCTGCTTCTTCAGGTAGGCGAACAGTTCGGACTGCCCTTCCCCGTTGACCTTGACCTTGTCCATCATCGGAAACGATACTCCGTAGTTCAACTGACAAAAACCTACGATCTCCTCATTTGTCCCCGGATCCTGCCCCCCGAATTGGTTGCACGGAAAGCCCAGTACCACGAACTTCCTGTCCTTGTAGGTGCGATACAGCTCCTCCAACTCCTTGAACTGCGGAGTAAATCCACACTTGCTCGCAGTGTTGACGATAAGCATTACATAACCCTTGTAGTCGGAAAGAGAAACCTCCTCCAACTGTGCATTTTTTACCTTTATATCGTAAATCATCCTACCTTCCCCTTTCTTTTGATCAGTATTCTTCTTATCCATACCCCACCTCACATATTTTACACAGTTCGCTTCCAACTTGGAGTAATACCGAACAGTTCAAGAGATCCGTATAACATCAACTTTACATTGCCAATAAAATTTTTGAAACTGTCGGTGCATACCATTCTTCGATAGGTCCGTTTCCGATAGAGCAAAAATTTATTTTATCCCCCATAGAATCGATATCAACTCAAAATAATGGCAAAAAGACGGTGCGGCTTTGCTCGCTATCCTGTGATATTTTTCTGCATTGTTCCGGACGGACAAACCGCCGAAACAATTCCGGCGGTTTGTCTTTCCTTATTCTCTATACTCGTTCAACAAAGAGTTTTGCAGCTTCTCCATTGAGTTTTTCTTCCTTCATCTCGCCTTTTTCTTCAAAGGAGAGGAGTTGGGCCAAGGTTTCTTCCTTGATAAGCTCCGCATGGTTCTCAATCGCGTTTTTAAGCTTGTCGGTTCCCTGATAGTAAATTCGGATATGATCCATCATCTCGTAGTCGTTATTCTTTCTCATCTGCTGAATTCTTGAGATGAATTCTCTTACAAAGCCTTCATCGATCAGCTCTTGCGTCAGATACGTATCGAGGATCAAGAAGAGATTGTTTCCTGTTTCTACATCGAAGCCTTCCTTGGACTCGATATTGATCAGGACATGGTCCTTTTCAAGCAAAAACTCCTGTCCGTCCAAATCCATCTTAACTTCCCTTCCTCCCTGAATAGCAGTTACGGCATCTTTGGGATCCAGTTTGCTCAAGGCCTGTTGGAAGAACTTCATCTTTGCTCCAAGCAGTCTTCCAAGCACGGGAAGGTTGGGCTTGAGCTGATAGTTGATATATTCCTGGAGATCGTCGGAGAATATCACTTCCTTGACATTCAGTTCCTCCTTCATCAAAGGCACCAAGTCTTCAATAAGCTCTTTATGCACCTTGTCCACGAGAATCTTTTGGATCGGCTGACGAACCTTGATCTTAACTTTTTCCCTCGATGCTCTTCCCAAGGTCACAAGGTTTTTGACAAGATCCATCTTCTCTTCAAGCACATCATCGAGTTGGTTTTCGTCACAACGCGGATACAAGGAAAGATGTACGGACAATTCTCCTGTAAGGTTGCGATAGATTTCTTCCGAGAGATACGGTGCAAAAGGAGCAACAAGTTGTGCCAGCTCCACCATAATCTCATAGGTCGTGTTATAGACGGATTTTTTGTCGTCAGTCAGTCCCGCATCCCAGAATCTTCTTCTACTTCTTCGGATATACCAGTTCGACAGATCCTCATTGACAAAATCCTGGATGCCTCGAACAACTTTTGTTACCTCAAAGATCTCCAGATCCTCTTCCACCTGTTTTTTCAGGCGATTAAACTTAGAGAGGATCCATCTGTCGAGTTCGGGACGCTTGCTTGGCTCGATAAAGAAGCTTTTGGGATCGATCTCGTCGGTATTTGCATATAGGACAAAGAAGTTGTATACGTTTTTGATGGTTCCGAAGAACTTGCTCTGTACCTCCTTGAGCCCCTCCACGTCAAACTTAGTCGGTACCCAAGGCGGTGATACATAAAGCAGATACCAACGCAGAACATCTGCACCGTATTTGTCGAACATCTCAAAGGGATCAACGGTATTTCCCTTGGACTTACTCATCTTCTTGCCATCCTTATCCAAGATAAGATCGTTTACCAGTACGTTCTTATACGGGCTTTTGCCTGTCATAAAGGTCGAGATGGCGAGCAGGGAATAGAACCATCCCCTTGTCTGATCGATCCCTTCGCAGATGAAGTCCGCCGGGAACAGTCCGTCAAAATCGTCCTTATGTTCAAAGGGATAGTGGTGTTGTGCAAAAGGCATCGCACCCGAATCGAACCATACATCGACGACATCCTTGACTCTCTGCATGGGCTTCTCACATTTTTCACAGGCAATATGCACATCATCCACATAGGGACGATGCAATTCGATGTTTTCATCTATATTCTCAAGAGCCCTTTCCGCCAGTTCCTTACGGGAGCCGACGGACTCCTCATGTCCGCACTCACATTTCCAGATATTCAGAGGAGTTCCCCAGTATCTTGAACGCGAGATTGCCCAATCATTGAGGTTTTCGAGCCAATTTCCGAAACGTTTTTCGCCCACATAATCGGGGAACCAATTCACGGAATTGTTGTTTTCAATCAGTTTATCTTTAAACTTGGTTACTTCAATATAATAGCTCGGTTTCGCATAGTAGAGCAGCGGTGTCGAGCATCTCCAGCAGTGGGGATAGTTATGAACAATCTTTTCCTTGCTGTAGATTTTGTTCTCGGAAGCAAGATATTTGATGATCTCGACATCCAAACCGTCTTCCATGACATACCTGCCCGCCCAGGGTGTTCCGATGTACTTTCCTTCGTCATCGACAGGTTGAAGCACGGGAAGGTTGTACTTCTTGCCTACATTGTAGTCGTCTTCTCCAAAAGCCGGTGCAGTATGAACGATTCCGGTACCGTCTTCCGTTGTTACGAAGTCCCCGACTATGACAAAGAAAGCCTTCTTATCTGCGGTTACGAAGGGCATGAGCTGTTCATATTCGATGTGCTCCAACTCGGGCCCCGCAATCTCTTCCAAAACCTCATAATCTTCACCCAACACCTTAGGTGCAAGCGTTTTGGAGAGGTAGTAGATCTCTTCGTTTTGCCTTACCTTGACATAGACCTCCGTCGGCGATACCGTCAGGGCCACATTTGCAGCAAGCGTCCAAGGCGTTGTTGTCCAAGCGAGAAAGTACTCATTGTCCTTGCCGACCAACTTGAACTTGGCAATCAAGGTATTGGTTTTTACTTCCTTGTAGCCCTGAGCGACCTCGTGAGAAGCCAATCCCGTTCCGCAACGCGGACAGTAGGGAAGAATTTTGTGCCCCTCATAGATATAGCCTTCCTTGTGCATCTTATCCAAAATATGCCACACAGACTCGATGTATTTGTCTTCCAAGGTAATATACGGATCGTCAAGATCGATAAGATACGCCATTCTTTCGGTCATCTGTCTCCAAAGCCCCTCGTACTCAAAGACGGACTCACGACACTTTTTGTTGAAGGCCTCTATCCCGTAGCCCTCAATCTCCGTTTTGTCATTCAAGCCTAATCTCTTCTCCACTTCGATCTCGACAGGAAGCCCGTGGGTATCCCAACCCGCCTTTCTCTTGACCTGATAACCCTGCATCGTCTTATAGCGACATACATAGTCTTTCAAGGTTCGTGCAATAACATGATGAATCCCTGGTTTTCCGTTTGCAGTAGGAGGCCCCTCAAAAAATACAAACTGCTCTGCGCCCTCTCTCTGTGTTACACATTTATGCAACAGATCGATCTCGTTCCAATATGCACTGATCGCCTTTTCGTTCTCGGCAATCGTACCGTTTCTCAATGATTCAAATTTGCTCAAAATCATCTCCCCTTTCTCTGTAATAAAAAAACCCTGCACCTCTGTGCAGGGACGAAGATTCCGTGTTACCACCCTTATTGCGGTTTGAATGAAGACCACACAAAAAAAATACTTTTTTGAAAAAACCTTCAAATCCAAGTGTCCGCCACTCTTACAACCGATAACGAGGTCAAACGAAAAATCCTACTTTACTGTTCGAATTTTTTGCTCCGAGAGGATCCATCCATAAGATAAACCTGTCTTTTTTCACCGTCCAAAGACTCTCTGTGTGTTTACTTCCTTAGGGAACTGTTCTCATCAACGCAAAATCATTTATTTATACTATTATCTATTAAAATTGACAGGTAAAACACTTTGAAGCATATCATCCTCAAATTGTTTTTTCAAGGATAGATGTTTCATACCCGACATTTCAAACGGAGAATAGTATTCGAAACATATAATAGATTGTATCCAAAATTTCGGTATTTTGCAACTTTTTTTTGCAAGGATTTCAATTTAAGAACGAATCCCCAAATACACAAGATGTTTATACTATTACCTGTTGCATTGCCTCGTTATCTATATGAGTATGTTTCAACACAGGACTCGGATATGAAAGTGAAAAACAAAGAACGATAACTCTGCTCTCGAGAGCAGGCAAGGCTTGCGATCGATTGAAAAAGCGGACAGAGGAGCATCGCGTAGAAGAGGAGGGGGCACGCAGTGAATGACGAAGTTTGCTAAGCCGTTGCGAACGGATGAAACATATAAATCAGCTGTTTAAGCCTTAGAAAGTTCCGATGCTATGGTTCACGACTTGCTTTTCAGCTCCAAAAACATCCTCGTTCCGTTTACACTTTCATTTACTATCAATTCCGATTTATCTCCATACCTCCCATACACCTGACATTTTATACTACTATTCCTTTGAATAATGGATATCAACGATTTGCACTCCTATAGAAGAGAACACGAATTTTCGTGGTTGCAAAACAGATATAACCATACTTCTATCGAAGAATAGTATTAATTGGGTTTTAGTGTTATACTACTATTTCTTTGAGCTTTAGATATAAACGATCCGTGACCCATAGAAGATAAAACGATGTTTCGTCATCTAAAACAGATATATCCATACTTCTATCGACGAACAGTATTACCTGTTTGCAACAGTAACTTAAAATAAACCTGTTCTCAAATCCGCGCATTATATGTATTTTTAATATGTAAATAGCTCCATCCCGATTTTTATGCCAAGATAAGATCAAAAACAAGCGGGAAGGACAATAATAAGAAGGAGAATCTTTTTTCTCTTCCTCCCTTACTTGTCCTGTGCCTTCTTTACAACATTGGCGACAGCACTCAAAAACACCTTGATAGCCACCTCTTTTTTCTCATCCACTGTAAGAATGATGTAGTCATCGCCCTTTTCCTTAACTATGCCCGAAACTCCTCCCGAGGTCATGATCACATCTCCCGCGGCCAGTCCGTTAAGCATCCCTTCCCTTTGCTTCTTACTTTCTTCTTCTTTCGCCTTCTCAGCTTCCTCTTCCTTCTTTTTTTTGTTCTTTTTGGGCAGGTGTACAAACACATACCATCCTATAAGAAAGACTGCTACATAGGTAAAAAATACTTCCTCAAAAGACCTCATTGATTCTCACATCCCATCCGTACTGAAACCAAAAGAGCAACACCTTTGCTTTTATTACCCTTGGATCCTCCTTACCGAAGTCTTCCGTTTGCTTGCACAAAGACATATCCTACTGCTCCGTGATTAAGTCTTCGGAGTTGTTTGTATAATCAAACATCCGTCACTCCTTCGTGTGTGCACAGTGTAAACGTTTACGTCATTTTCTTTAAAAAACTGTCTTTTTTCCCTTTCTTCCATTCTTGGCTCTCGCACTTATACAAACAAATAACATGTTACAGCCTCACACAACCGAACAGCATTAAGCTTATTATAGAAATACCCGTTTTCTTATCAACGATCTTTCGCTTTTTGTTTATCTTCACAACCTCATCGGTACATCAACGCTTTCAACCTGAGCCGATCTTTCTTCGTTCGACCTACTGCTTGCTCGAACCTTCCTTTGCCATAGCCTTTTACAGATATCACACAGGGAGCCTCGATCTGCTTGGAGGGATTGGTCACTATCCGATAGTCCGCCTGCACCCTTTCGGAAGAAATGAGTTTTTGGGCATCGGAACGCGAGAGTTTAAACATTCCTGCAACGATCGCATCGAGACGCTGTGAACTTGCAACAAAGGTATGTTCCTTCAAGTCGGGCTTAGGGATACTTACCTCATCCCACATAACGTTTTTTACCTTTACACCTATGTTTGCAACCTTGTCCAGATTCAACCGAATATACTCCTCCATCGTCTTCAAACAGATGATATAGGTCGCATCTTCTCCGACAAAAATATCCCCTATCGCTTCTCTTCTGATTCCCAAAGATAAGATACTGCCGAGATAGTCACGATGGCTTACCTTGCGAAAATTAAAATTCCCTACTATTTTCAGACATGACAAAAAATCCTGACCCTCATCTTCTTCATAATCAGGATAAAGATAACCGATCTTTCGCTCCGCTTCCTCCACACCTCCGAGAAAACGGTAAGAGACAGAATTCAAACCCGCAAGAATACCTTCCGCCTGCTTTTGCTCATAAGGAGTCAAAAACTCCGTATGTAAAGCGCGGTAAGTGTGTTGAACTTTTTCAGCAAGATCCAAAATTCGAAACAACTTTTCTCTTAGCACTTCATCACTGATATGAGAAGTCCTTATGACTTTTTCTTCCCTTTTCATCTATTCTTCACAATCCTCAATCTTAAGCAAGGAAGAACAAGGCAAACAACACCCTTCTCAAACTGGAGACCAACAAAAGTCCCAACATGGGTGAAATGTCTATCATGCCCAAATTCATATACTTCGAGGTAAAAGTCTCGATAGGAGCCATAATAGGGTCGCTCAAACGATATATGAACTCCGTCAACTGATAATTACGCCTTGCAAAATCAGGAAAAAAACTGAGTAACACCCTTGCAAAAATACCGAAATACATAACTTTGAACAGGGTGTCTATAAGTTCATACACCAACATTACTTCCCTCTTTTCTTTCCTTTACTGCCATTTAAATATCCCTTTGCTCTCCAACGCTTTCTTCACTGTTCCGTCAATCTCCACGGAAGGAGGCGCAAAGATAAAAATACCTGTGGAAATCTTAGCTACACTTCCATTCATCGCATAAATCGCACCATTCAAAAAATGAAATATCGTACCGGATACAGCCGGATCCGTTATTTTTTCCAAGTTTACGACACAAGCTTTCTTTGCTTTCAAACTGTCTACGATGGCGGGGATCTCTTCATTGTATTGCGTAGGTTCATAAATGATAACCTTATGTTGTCCCGTTGTGGCTGAACCCGCCGTATTGATATTGACAACCTTATTCGAAGACGAAAACTTGGGAAGACTCACAGGCTCTTCAGGTGCTACATCAAACTCATCATAACCGCCATACTCGTATTCATCATCCGCACTAATTGAAAAATAGCCCTTCAATTTATCCGTGAACTTTTCTGCCATTGTCATTACCCCCGTCTAATAATTTCTTCTTCCAAATATACCTGTACCCACTCTAACTATGGTTGAACCTTCTTCTATGGCAATTTCATAGTCATTCGTCATACCTATGGAGAGATGGCTCATCTCCGAGTTTCCGAGGTTTAACGTTTTCGCTTCCTCAAACAACTGCTTCATATCCGTGAAATAACACCTGGTTTTCTCACTGTCTTCTTCAAACGGCGCCATACCCATCAACCCCCTTATCCGAATATTGGGATAAGATCTACAAATGTGCTCCACAAAGTCAAGAGCCTCTTCCTTGGTTTGACCATGTTTGGAGCCTTCCTGAGAGATATTGACCTGAACCAGACAATCCATACTTTTCGACCTCTCCCTCGCCCTCTTATCGATCTCCTTTGCCAAGGAGTCTCGATCAAGCGAGTGGATCATATGCACCTTGTCGATAATATATTTTACCTTATTGGTTTGTAGGGTTCCAATCAAATGCCATCGAATCTCTTTCGGGAACAACTCATATTTTTTTTGAATCTCCTGAACTCTATTCTCCCCAAAATCCAAAATTCCGGCTCGATAGGCCTGTATCATCTTCTCATGCTCGACGGTTTTAGTGACGGCAATCAATTTCACATCTTGATGATAGCGGCTCCGTTGCTTGGCTTCTTCCATTTTCTTTTTGATCTCTGCTATGTTTTTTTCAACAGACACTTATTTCACCCTCTGTCCCTGATACACACCGGAAGGATTCACTACGATCTCATCATAGAGATTCACTTCTTCTTCCTGCTTTTCTCCTGCAAAATGATATTTGCAGACAATGTACTTGTCATCCTGTGTTAACACGGGACTCAATTTCTTGAAGTTTGCAGTTCCCGCTTCGTCAACGATATAGACACCTTCTTCCCCTTCATCGTTCTTGACCAAAGCCGATCTGGGGATTTTCAAACCTTTTTCGTTATCGTATTCCACCCTTATTTTGTAACTTCTGTTCTCATAAAATCGGAAGGTCTCATCCTCTACACAGAACAATCCTAGGAACTTCCCGTCTCCTCCCTTGTGAAAGTCTTCCAGATATCCGATCAACTCATGCGAATCGACATAGATACGAACGGGCTGAAAAGAACGAATATGTTGGATGTCTTCCTTATCGACCTGACAGGCAAAGTAGTACTTGAAGTTATAGACTGTTTTTCCAATGGGATCCCCTTTAGAGACGCTTTTTTTCAAATCTGTTTTGTTCTTGTCCGAAACCTTTTCGATCTCCGATACCGTCAGCTTATTCCTGTTTTCAAAGGTGAAGACATCCTCGTATCCGTCACAGTAAGCCAAAACGACCCCGCTTTTGGGTGTCTTTATCCGGTAACTTGTACCTTTGAGTTGAGCAAGGACTCCTTCCTTCTCAAGCTTCAATTCTTCAAGAGATTTTTTCCCATCTCGTCCTGTCTCTCTCAAGAACTTCTTTTCTTCGTTGATCTTGAGGATCTCTTCTTTGAGAGAAGGAAGATACTCCTCTTCCTCCGCCAGTATCCTCTTTTGCAGATCTGCATACAAGACTTGAAGCTCCATGTTTTTTTTGTTGATTTCCGACTCGATATTAGCGGTATTGTCTTCACCGGAGTAATTCTGTATTTTATAATCGATCAACCTCAGTCTCCCGTGAAGTTCCTCCGTATCATATCCGCTCTTTATAACGGCCACATCCGTCCCCTTACGAATCCTGTCACCCTGATTGATGATATATTCCACAAACCCCTCATAGGAAGAGGTGATCACTGTTTCATCACGGATGATAACAGCCTTCTTTTCGGCTGCATTCAAAACCTGTCCTAATTCGACAATCTGTGTTCGAACTGAAATCAACCTAATCGAAACAAAGATGTTATAGACGAAAAAGGGAATGACGGCAAGAAACGCAAGTCTCCAACCGAACTGCGTCCTCAGTCTTCTCCTTCGACGTTTTTTTGTTCTTTTTTCCATGTGTCATATTCCTTTTGATTCCCCAACGCATATAGTTCATTTTGAAAAAAACTATACTTATGGTTTATTTTACATTCAATCTTTTAAAAAATCAATGTTTTTCCTCGAAACTGACACATACTTTTAATATAAGGTTTTTGTTTGGAACAACCTTACAATTCGAAATCGTTTTCTCGCCGATATGTTCCTTTTCTCAATATCTCTTATTTACATCTATAAAAATAATCTTACAGGGCTTGTCAAAAACCGCTTCCTTTTCTCCTTCTTCCACATAGATACAGTTTCCCTGAACCGCAATGACTTCCCTTCCTTCGTCATCCGTCATGATGACCCTCACATCTCCCTGTTCGGGCGGAAGATAGTAAAATCCCCTCTTCAACCGAAGGTTCCTCTGCACCTCCAGAACTTCTACGGTACCCTCCCAGCCTTCGGATAACATCAGGTTGAAATCTTGAATCCTTCCACTACTTCGGATAGGAAGACCGCCGTCAAAACAACAGGTTTGTAGAGGAGTCAAATGGACGTGTTCTCCTGCAATATCCAGATCCAGATCTCCCGTAATAGGAAGGATCCATCTCTGTATCCCCGGCAAAGCTGTAAATACGGAAGTTTCCTCATCGATATGTGCCGTACTGACCCTCCAGAAAAAATTGCGCTCCCCATAATCCGCATCTTCAGGATAAATATACAGTTGCGTTGTCGTCCCTCCCGACCACTTTGTTGTAATATAGTTCTTAGCTGATAACACTCTCAATTTTTCTCACACTCCACTCTAAAATAAAGCCATATTTGTCTTTTATATCGATCGCGCTCACTCCTGTGCATCGCTTCCAAAAGCAAAACAGCACGCCGTTACCCCTTATAAAAAGACAGTTGTACCTATATCTTGATTATTGTGCGTGCTCTTCTACATTCTCTTAACTTGTTTCAGGAAAGGACCCTACTTGAAGAAACATCAAAGAAACAACATTCAGATATGATACGGATACTTGTTTGAATGAATCGTCCTTTGATCATGGACTTGACCTGCAACCACCGTGTTTTTTAACACAAGAACGGAGAAGAAGAAAGTAAAAAACAAAAAATGATAACTTCTTTCTTAAAGAGTAAGCAGATCTTGTGATCGGCGTACAACCCCGAAGGGCGACACAGTGAATTACACAAGGCGGATAATCCGATCCAAATGAGTGACACATCATTGGAATTAAACTGTTTGAGAATTAAGAACTTCAGATGCTATGGTTCACGATTCAGGTTTGGATTCCAAGAATGTCCTCGTTCCATATTTTATACTATTGCCCAATAAAAATCCCATCCGAATAAGCGATATCCTCGCTAAAACAAGTATAGGTTTGATGAATTGCAACTCTATGCAACCCCGTAATTCAAACAGATAACAGTATTCTTTACAAAAAGCACAGCTTCCGATGTCTTTTATTTTAGTCCTATTCGTCCTTCTTATCAATAGAGACTCCCATTATTTTTGGTTTTTTCAAAGCAAGTTTCATTTTTTCTTCACTCCTGTCTGAAAACAAAAGAGAGGATATGGAAGTAAACAAACCTCTTCTTCCATATCCTCTTTCCAACTTCTCTATGCTCTTCTTAATTTTTTGCTCAATACGACCCAAAGCGGTCCCGCCACAAAGATGGAGGAGTAAGTTCCCACCGCAATACCGCAAAGTAGGGGCAGAGTAAATTCTTTGATGGAATCCACTCCCATAATATACAAAGCCAGTATCGCCACCAATGTGGTTACAGATGTGTTGATCGATCTTCTTATGGTTTCGTTGACCGACTTATTGACTACATGCTCCAAGTTGCTTCGTCTTCCGCCCAGATTCTCCCTTACCCTGTCAAAGACAACGATGGTATCGTTGATGGAGTAACCCACAACCGTCAGCATCGCTGCAACAAAGGGTGAGTTTACAGGTATCTTCAATAGGGTGTAGACTGCAAATACGACCAACACGTCATGCAACAGGGCGATAATCGCCGCCAAGCCGTAAGCGAGTTGGAAACGGAAGGAGATGTAAAGCATCATACACAAGGTTGCAATCGCAACGGATATAAGTGCCTTGTTCTTGATTTCCTGCCCAACCGAAGGCCCAAACTGAGAAGACTTGTAGAAGGCATCGTCTTGAAGACCGTACTTCTCTTTAAACTTGCCGAACAGTGCCTTACGCTCTTCATTCTCCAAGTCCTTTATCGTCTTGAGTTCAATAGAATCTTTGTTTTCTCCCAAGTAATTGATAGACATCTCCTTGTCCACCTCATCGGTAAGAGTTCGGATTTCTTTGGTTTCGACATATTTTCCAAGATTGATTCCCATCGTGGTTCCACCGGTAAAGTCGATTCCATAGTTCAATCCTGCAACAAGTCCGAACAGCAGTCCGATCACAATGAAAATCGCGGAGGCGGAGAAATAGATTTTTTTCTTTCCTACAATATCGATCTCTTTCTTTTCTTTCTCCTGCACTTTAACGCCGAAACTCTCCACACTTGTAATACGGAAGATGTTGACAATCGCTTTGAGCAATGCCTTCGTAATAAATACAGCTGTAATAATAGAAGCAATAATACCTATCATCAAAGTCAGTGCAAATCCCCTGATCGGACCTGTTCCAAAGTAGTAAAGAACCACACCGGCAATAAAGGTCGTGATCTGAGAATCGAGGATGGTGGACAAAGCCTTTGAAAATCCGTTTTCAATCGAAACTCGAATCGACTTACCCTTTTTCATCTCTTCTTTGATTCTCTCAAAGACAATGACATTGGCATCAACTGCCATACCGACGGAGAGGATCGCAGCTGCAATTCCCGGCAAGGTTAAGGTTGCACGCAGGGCAGCGTAGGTGTATATGACAATCAGCATATAGCAGAGCAAAGCAATGTCTGCCGCTACTCCCGGAATTCGATACATCACAAGCATAAACAGCATAACCAGAAGAATTCCTAACAGTGCTCCTCGGATACTGTACTGCAATGCTTTTTCTCCAAGCGTAGCTGTTGTTACAGAACTTTCGATCTCATTGAAGTTTACAGGCAACGCCCCTCCCCGAATCAAACTCGACAAAGTCGATGCGGACTCAAAGTCAAAGTTTCCGGTAATCTCGGCATTTCCGTTGGTAATCGGAGTTTGAACCGAAGGTGCGGAGATGATCTCTTCATCCAGAATGATGAAGATCTGTCCCTTGCTCGGTGCCAATTCGGTGGTTGCATCAGAAAACGCCTTGGTTCCCTCATCGTTAAACTGAAGAGTTACTACGGGAGTGTTGGTCTGAGAATTGATGACCACTTGAGAATCTACGACCTCTTTTCCTGTCAAAACAACGCTTCCGTCTTGCTTTACAAACTGAAGTTGTGCTGTTTTTCCGATCGATGCAATCGCCTCTTCGGCATTTTTTACCCCCGGAAGCTCAATGCGGATTCGCTTTTCACCTTCACGAGTGATGGAAGGCTCGGTAAGTCCCATCGCATCTACCCTTCTTCTAAACACCGCAATGGTCTGCTCCATAATACGGTTGAGCTCATCTCCGGATGCATCCGTATCCGCCTCATACACAACATAAAAACCTCCCTTTAAATCCAGACCCTGTCTGATTCTTGAAGGAACGTTCTTCACTTCAAATGTACCGGCCTTAAATCCGGTGATCCCGAGCACTCCGAAGCTTGCTATCAATAACAGTATCACCAACAAGACCGCTATGCTCTTATTCTTATTTTCTTTCATGGTCTCTTTTTCCTCCACTTATTTTATTTGATGTATAGTTTTGAAAGTTCAACGTAACGTTGGACACAACGTCTCATTTCCTGTTTTTCTTCTTCCGTTACTTCTCGAACGACTCTTGCCGGTCTTCCGAACGCGACCATTCCATCCGGAATAACCGTTCCCTGTGTAACGAGACTCCCGGCTCCTATAAGCGCACCCTCACCGATAACACATCCGCTCATCAAAATACTGCCGAGCCCGATCAAAGCTCCATCCTTAATGTGACATCCGTGGAGAATCGAGCCCTGCTCCACAACGACATCATTTCCGATCACGACGGGCGAACCTTCTGAAACGTGTATTGCACACTGCTCTTGAATACAGGTTCTTGCTCCGATAGTCACGGTATCAAAATCCCCTCTGATCGCCGCCTGAAACCATATGCTGCTGTCCTCTTCAATCGACACTCTGCCTACCACGTCCGAACCGTCCGCAATAAAACAATACGCGGACAAATCCGGATTTTCTTTACCATAGTTCAAAATCAAGTCTATCCCTCCCTTCAAAAAGCGTTCAAAACGGTTTGTCATCAACAAAAAATTCTCAAGGCGTATCATCTCTAACTCTATTATTATACCGAAACAATATGCAAAAATCAAATTTTTCCATACAAAACCATGAGACTTGTATCTGCCTGTATCATTTATCCTCATCGAGCAGATTCCGTAAGATAAAACTCTCCCTCTTTCTTGCAGTTCTGCCGTCTATTACATTGTCAGCCATAGCTCTCCCTTGATACGGGCCGTCACTCATACTTGTTCTTCAATAAAAGTGTAGCTATACCCGCCTCTTCACGCCTCGGTATTACGAAACAAAATCCTTCCATTCCACTTGAAAACACGGAACAAAAGGATTTCGCTCTACTTCTCGGTATTGACCTTACCTACTCCCCATTTTTCAAGAGTAATTCTGGTCTTATCGCTTCCCGTTTCAATGGTAACCGTATCTTCGGTTATCCTAATTATCTTACCTGTCATAGCTCCTATCGTAGTTACGTGGTCTCCCACCTTCAATCGACTTCTCATCTCCTGTATTTCCTTCTCCTTCTTCTTTTGAGGACGAATCAATAGGAAGTAAAACAAAATCAAAAATCCCACAGGAACTATAAATCCGCTTAATTGTTGAATCGGCATATCTTCACCTCCAGAAGTTTATCGATAGATTGATAATACATCATTTTGAGAAGAATTTCAAACCTTATTTTATACAATCGGAATTTTAACCCCTTAAACAATTGTATCACATAGGCAAACAAGTGTTTCAGGCAGTTCTATCAAAACATTGTTCAACGGCGAACCCCTGATTTTTCTTTGAATTTATAAACTGCGAGAACTCGCCGAACCGAGACGTTCAAAAGTTTCATCCTCCGTGGAAAGCGGATTTTATTCTGATGTTCGAATTGTGCGCCAACTCGTGATCTTTTCGCGAACGATATTCGATATTGGAGCGGATAACAACAATTGGAAAAACAAATTTCCGCCCCTTCTTCAATCCCATCTTAATTTGCCCCCGTCTCACTTATATAGCCTTCAACCGATTCTACCGCTTCCTTCCA
The DNA here is from genome assembly GCF_042652965.1 of Filifactor villosus. Taxonomy (NCBI): domain Bacteria; kingdom Bacillati; phylum Bacillota; class Clostridia; order Peptostreptococcales; family Filifactoraceae; genus Filifactor; species Filifactor villosus. The sequence goes on along the minus strand of NZ_JBHSHL010000025.1, from coordinate 59,297 downwards.
CCTGAAGTTTGCAGACATATGAAAGAGTTCGTGATCGAGATAGTAGACCCTTCCTGTTTTAACCGCACGGAAGTGCTTCCAGATATCGTTGCCGGCAAACTCTTCCTTAAACTGCTCAATGACCTCTTCAGGCATGGCATGCACTGTGCAGAAGATCATATCGGGATCCCTTGTGACGAGGTCTTCCGTATTTACGGTCAAAAACTCTTCCACATCGTCTCGATACAGATTATCTCCTCCCGCCATTTCAATCAAATTTCCCACATAAGACTTGTCGGTCGCAATAACATAAGATCCGGGAAGCCCCATAAGAATAAGCACCTTCGGGTGTACCTTGCCTTCCTGTTTCTCCTCCAGCTCCTTGAGCTTTGCATGATATTCCTCAACCAAAGCCGCAGACTCCTTCTGCCTTCCATACTTTTCGCCAAGCATTTCGACCGATCGGTACAATCCCTCCACGCTCGACAGATCCAAAAATGTATAGGGAACACCCACCTGCTCATATCTCGGTTTCAAATCAGGCTCCAAGGTTTTCGGGCTCAGGATATCCGTCGGCTCCAACTCCTTGATTGCTTCCATATCGGGATTCATCGGCATGCCGACCTGTACCACATCCTTATATCTCTCCGGAACGGTAAATATCATACTCTTTGCGATCCCGACCAAGTCAAGACCTAAGCTGTCCGCCACTTGCGAAGCCGCTACAGAGGTGGCAATGATCCTTGTTCCTTCACGTTTCTGTTTTGCTTCGACCTCCTGCGGGTGCTGATTCACACAGCCCGTTAACAGGACAGAGGCAATTGTTCCCACAATAACCAGGTTTGCCAATATCTTTTTCACCGAACTTCATCTCCTTTGTATTTCCTTCTTTACCTCGCCGATATGACGATATAAACCTTTTTCTTTACAATCCTTCCATTGCTTATTCCTATCTTGTATGTAGAAAAGAACTGTATCTTTCTCTTCAAAAGATACAGTTCCTTTGAACAATCTCAACGCATCCTTCTTATTTTATCTTCATCTTTGTAGCAACTTCCTGCTTTTTAAACTTGTCCTCTCCTTTTTTGGTTTCGTCTTCAAGACCTTTTGCAAAAAAGATAACATCTCGTCCCATCGGTTCCACATACATCTTTACCTTAATTTCGGGATAATCGCTGTTGACGGCAAACTTGTAGTCCTTGGTATGGTTCTTCTTATCCTCCGCCTTCTCCTTGAACTTGACCTCCTTATACTCTCCCTTTTTGTTCTTCACGAAAATATGAAGGTCTTTCGTGAAATGTTGAAGCCCCATGCGGATGGTCAAATACTTCTGCTTTTTGCTCTTGACATCCAGAAGGAAGTACTCTCCTAAAGCCGTCCGACACATCCCGTCTCCAATCGCTATCTGCGTTCCTCCGTCTTCGGTCTTCCCCGTAGCCGGATTAACATAACTCGTCTCATTCTTCATACTGTAGCTTCCCTTGTCTAAGGCAAACGATGCTGAAGAAAACAGGACTGCAAGCACAAGAAACGCCGATACCATTTTCATTGCTATCTTTTTCATCTTCCAAACCTCCTCTTCTTTCTCTGTTTTTTATAGAAATATCACATCAACATAGATCCCGGTTTATTCCGTGGATCCTGTTACCTGTTTAAATCGCCCGGTTATCCGTATGAGTTTTTTTAACACAAGATTCCGATAGGAAAGTGAAACATGTAGTATTCGTTCCATGTTTACCTTCCTTTATCGGAAACACTCTTTCACAAGGATCCCTCTTGTCTTCATGGTATTTCTGTCAGGTTTCACACTATCCTTCCTTTGAGTTATGGATATAAACAATCTGTGCCCCATAGAAGTTAAACCGATGTTTCGTGGATTGAAAAACAGACATATCCATACTTGTATTGGAGAATAGTATCAGTATGACAAATCCTCTCAAATACATTGAAATTTCAACAAAACAAAGAGTTAGCACTCTCTTGGATCAGACCTGTTTCCAACTTCATCTCTTTCCCCTTCGGACGAGATACCGCTTATTCTACTTCATCATCACATTGAGAGAAAGTTCCTTCGTCTTATTGTCCCAGGAAATATCTTCTCCCATTTTCATTCCCAAGGCCTTGGCGAGATTGCCAACAGAAAGATAAGTCCTCCCGTCCTTGACCATCGGAGCTACATCCGCAAGATAAATCTTGTCCCCTATCTTGATTTGACTGCTGTTTACAATCAACTCGACCTTTACCTGAGCGTTTTGCAGGATGACAGACTTCGATTTTTGATCCCACTTCACTTCAAATCCTAAGCTTTCCGCTACATATCGTAGAGGAACCATCGTCCTTCCCTTCTCAATAAAGATTTTTGCATCCATCGGGACTTCTTTAGGAACACCGTTGACTACCTTTGTCATGGTGGGCGAGTTCATCTTGAACTTCGTCTTGATGACCTTGACTTCCTCACGCGCCTCAACCTTCGGTTCCGGCAAACGCTCTTCTTGCTTGGGAGTCGGAATGCTCGGAGTGGCCTGTGGAGTCGAAGGCGGCAACGCCTTATCCCCTGCACCTGCGCCTGACGAACTTCCCCCGCCTGACGAACTTCCTCCTCCGGAAGAACTTCCTCCACCAGATGAACCTCCGCCGGGTTTCTTCACATACTCAACTCTAATCGTCGTCTCTTGCCCGATCTCGAAACTGTACTCGTTGTTTTGGAGCAAATGCTTACTCTCTACGCCATTGACGACAAAGGAGCTTACGACCTCGTCCGCCTTCGGCTCGACTTTGACCTTCACCATCTCTCCCTTGTTGAACACCTTCTTGTCCGGAAGTACCGTTATTCTCTCTCCTTCGAGTTTCAGCTCAAAGCTTTCTTCAACAGGTTTCTTGGCGTACTCAACTCTAATCGTCGTCTCTTGCCCGATCTCGAAACTGTACTCGTTGTTTTGGAGCAAATGCTTGCTCTCTACGCCATTGACGACAAAGGAGCTTACGACCTCGTCCGCCTTCGGCTCGACTTTGACCTTCACCATCTCTCCCTTGTTGAACACCTTCTTGTCCGGAAGTACCGTTATTCTCTCTCCTTCGAGTTTTAACTCAAAGCTTTCCTCCATTGGAGGATTTTCCTTCGGAATAAGTTCTCCCTTTTCGATCTTCATCCTTGCTGCCGGATTAGCTCCGTTCATTGCATCGTTATCCACACGGACATAATAGACCTCTTTGGTCGGAGTGTCCAACTCAACCATAATCTTGGAGTCGAAGAGGGTCTGTCTACCATCCATCCCTATATCATCCATCTTACTGATGCTGTAAACGGGATACTTGTCCGAATAGTCCAAAGCTTCTTTAAACATACTCAAATTAGTCAAGTGGCCACGAATCGAACCGAAGGTCAATGTTTTCAGGTCGATTACAAGATATGTCTTGTCTTCTTTTTCCACCAGCAGAGCCTTTTGTTCAAACACGTTGTTTGCCATAGAAGGCACATCTTCCCTATGCTTCAAAATTGTGATATTCGCTTTTCGCGTCGGATACTTGTATTTGGGGTCCTGTAACAACTTCTTGAGCTCCTGTGTTTTCCCGGGCAAACTTGCCGAAGCCGAGTTCTTGTACTCCTCCTCCAGTTCCTGTGCAAGCTTTATAAGTTTTTGAGCATAAGATTCTTCCAAAAGTCCGGTGAAGGCTTCCTGTCTGCTCAAATCGACCAAAGACTTTGCTCTCATCTTATCAAATTCACTGATGTTGCCTTCATCCGCCTTCAATTTCTCAAAGATTTTGTCCATTCTGTTGACAAAAGACATCAGGTTCCCTGCGACGGGCTTCTTCTTTTTCAACTCCTTTTTAGCTCCTTCAACCAAGTTTCTCAACTCGACTGCATCTAAGGATGTCCCATCCACAAACTTTTTCGCCTCTTCCAGTTTCTTATTCAACATATTCTTCGCTTCTTCAAGCTGCAAAGAATACTCTTTTTGTGCAATCACATAGTAGCCTTCCGCCTGTCCGATATTAATCGCCAGAACCTTCTTCACACGATCTTGCTTGGCGGAAATTTGGTTTAGCTTCCCGAAACGATACTCATATACAATGAGATCTTCCGGTTTTATTGCTCCGCTTTCGTCTTTCAACAACAGCCTTACCATGGGATATATCGAGCTCTTCCATCCATCTCTGTAAGCAAGTTCTGTCAGTTCTCCTCCTGCATTGACCAGACCTATCTTTGCAATGACGGGAGACTTTGCTCCGTCCTGTTCCACCATAGCTTCAATACTTTTGACAATCTCCTCTTCCTTAAGCTCGTTTACCTCCAACTTTGTTCCTCGATAAAACCCATAGTTGGAGTTGGTGTCAGCTCCAAGTTTCCAACTCGTATCTGCAATTCCCGCTCCCGCTTCAACTTCGTCAATGGTCTGTTCTTCAAAAGGAACTATAATGGTTTGTGTTTGTGTACTCTTTGTCCCGTCTAAACTGTATCCTTTAATTTTAACGATCAGATCGCCTCCGTCTTTAGAAAACGCCTGCATAGAAAGAGGTTCAATATTAAATCTGTAATATTTGTCCGGAAGATAGGGATCCTTGTTCGTAAAGTAAATATTCGCTTCTTCCGATTGGAAATTCGGTTCACTGCCGTCTACTGTAAACTTAATATGCCTTAATCCGTTAAGAGCAAACGAAGAACGATCAACATTGATCTCAACCGAATACCTTCCATCGTTGAGTTTAAACTTTTTACCATCCTTGGATGTGTAGGGGCTGTAAATCAACCCGTCTTTTTCAATATCGAAAGGCAGCTTCTCCTCCCCGCTTTGTTTGACCCTCATCGGCCCTTGTTCCACTGTAAGCAGTTTAAGCTCGTCGAGAGAGTCGCTCACCGACTTATCCGTATCTTCCCAACGAACAATCCCGAACTTTTCCCAAGTTGGCGCATCGGGAATATTCAAAGTGCTGAACTTTCCATAGAGATAGACCTTATCCTTCCCGTCTATCGGAATATCCGCCTGAGACAACTCGTACTCTCCGCCTATGATTCCGCTTTCAATGACCTTCATATCTTTAATTTCCGTTCTGTTGCTCTCCTCGGCCTCCTCATATGAATATTGAAGCACCTTCGAACCATCGTTATAACCTCGAGAATCCTTCTGAATGGAAAAATAGGTAAGTCTCAGATATAATTGATTTGACTTTCTTACAATGCTGGCATAATCATCCAACATCCTCCTGATTTGAGGCTCCGCAACTCCCCCGTCTTCAACCTTCAATTTTACATAGCGAACATGTTCCGCTTTTTCATTCGCAACCTCATCTTGTGAATTTTTGAATGCATCGATTTCTTCCTGAAGTATTTGGACCTCCTCTTGAACTTCTTGCGCTGTAGTTATCTGTGCCAAACGTTGTTCGGAACGAGCGATTGCTTCCTGAAGAAGTTGGAACGCTTCCGCCTTTTTCTTGCCTATTTGGATCTGCTTTGCCTCTTTTATCTTGTTTTCAAGGGGAGTTTTGTCCGCAGCCCTTAACTCCAGAGAATTCCAGTCAATCTTCAATCTCGCCTTCTTCGTTCCCGCACCCGGCATGATCCCTTCCATAATCGGAACATAGACTTGAACCGTAAACATCTCAGTACCCTCTTCCACAGGTACGATAAACTCCTTCGGATAACTCTTCCCTTTCATAAAATCATCCGTTCCCGAATCAGGGTCATTGAAGTTGTCCACTACATTATACTCGCTGATTTTCTTTGCCTCCGTGAAGGTCTCACTTCCATCTTGAGAATTTTTGTCAGCTATATTCAAAACCCCCAAAAATCCCTTCATCGAAAAAATATTCAAGGCCTTAAAGGTAATTCCCGCCTTATATCCCTTATTTGTCTTAAAAATTCTCACAGGTTTTACGATAGCGCCGTCTGCCATCGATTTTTTTCCGCTTTGATACTCATAGTATTCCAAAACCTCAACCGAAACCGTTCCCTCCTGAAGAATGACCTCTTGGGAATCTTCTTCCTTCAGCTTTTGTTCAAATTCTTCCCTCGTCATATACTGACTGTCTTGATAGGCAGTAAGCGAAATCAGAAATGTCTTATAATCCGACTTCAATTTTTGCAGTTCGGAAGAATTCTTAACCAAGGAAGCCTCTGCAAACTCAATATCCTTTTGTAAGAGGTCATAGGCTCCGGGAAACCTGTTGCCGTCATCCTGTATCACCTTAGCCTCTTCTATCTTCCGGGCAAACTCCCTGTTGAGAGCTGCAAGCTCATCTTCCTGAGCGGTCGGCATTACCGTTTCTGTCATCATCTCTTCCGGCTGCGGCGTACTCAACTCTTGTATCTCACTTTGTTTCTTGCTCTCATCTTCCGGTTTCAACAAAGGATCTGCGCCCTCTCCTTCCGTGATAGCCTTAGAACCTTCGTTTACTTGAGGCAATTGCGCTTGTCCTGTCTCCTGTAGGGACTGCTCCTGCAAAACCTTATCCGAACCGGGTGTCTCCTGTGCACCCTGTGCAAAAACTCCGGTATTCATCCCCATTATCATAGCCGTACTCAGGGCTACGGAGATATAACCGTTGATCTTCTTCCTTGTGTTTTTCTTCATTGATGATTTCTTCTCCTTCTGTCCTTTTCTATTCGATTTCCTTCGGCGACATCACAAGCCTCCGAAGCAAAGTCTTCCGTTACAGACTCGTATCCGGTGACAGATCCGCTCCTCTTCGGCAATGGATCCGCGACCGAATACGGCTTTGTAACTTACTGTCTGTCTTTATCTTTCCCAATTTCTTCTCATCATTCGTGCTGTCAGGCAAGAACTGACCGTAAAAACAACATCACTGCAAAACACCTTATCGCAAACAGCTGAAAAGGCGATCGTGATATCACCTGCCTGATACGGAGCCCGTATCGAAAGAGGAAGAAGAGAAGGGCTTTAAATCCGCCTCTTCCCTTCCTTTGTCTCTTTCTGACTAAATTCTCTTCCTTATTTCTACGACCTGTTTCCTACTTCGGAAGTTCTCCGCTGTACTTCTCAATCTTGCTCCAGTCGAGTTTCATCGCCGCATCCGGGGAACCTACTCCTCCGATCGCCGTCATCGCATCGACTTCCACCTTGATGTATACAAACTCCGCCCTTCTTTCGATCGGGAATTTGATCGTCTTGGGAAATTCTTTGATGTCATCGCTCTCAAAAGCCGTTTCCTTGTAGGTGTTGAGTACTTCTACCGCCTTGCTCAGGTCTTTCTTTTCTTCCAAACTTCTGTAATACTCTTCTACACTCGGATAATACCACGCCTGTCTCAAATGTCCCTTCTTGTCTCCGAAGGCTTTGATGACCATCCCTCTCATTGTCAGATACAGAAAGGTTTTGTCCCCCTGTACTTCAATGAGGACTTTGTGGTCAATCGCATTGTTCGACATGGAATGATCCTTGGGTCTTGTTCTTCCGACTGCCTTCATCATTTCTGCCGGCACTTGATAAAACCCGTCTTCCAACTCCGTTTTCTGCTCCTTCTTTTTGCCCGCCTCTTCTTTTTTGAGTTCGGGCGCGGGATTCGGTGTAAGGTTTATTGCAATGTCGTTGGTCGCGGAAACGATGTTCCAATATGCCCAGTGGCTCTCAGAGACATCTTGGAAGTTCTTGGAAACTCCCTTGAGTTCCTCCGCACTTACGGGTCTTTGTGTAAAGGCGTTCGTCATGGTGACGGCTTCGGCTCTGGTGATGTTGGCATCGGGGCGGAAGGTGGTGTCTTCATATCCTTTGACATAGCCGTTGCTCAATGCGGTTTTGATCATTGCGTAAGCCCAGTGGTTTTGTTTGAGGTCTTTGAATTCTCGAACTTCAAGACTTCCTTCTCTTACTTGAAGAGCTTTGACCGCCATGGCGATGAATTCCGCCCTGCTGACGGCTTGGTCGGGTTTGAAGAGGTTGCCTCGGTAACCTTTGAGGATGCCTTTTTCTGCCATGAGGTTGAGTGCTTTGGCATACCATGCTCCCGCTTGGGTGTCGGCAAATTTGCTCGCCGTGTCGGCGCCCGAGAGTTCTTCTTCTCCAAAGACGGCTTTTGCAAGTAGGTAGGCCGCTTCGGCTCTGGTGATCTTGGCATCGGGTTTGAAGGTGTTGTCTTCGTATCCGCTTACATAGGCGCGGTAGACTTTGTTCTTCGCTCGGATCGCTATCGGTTCGGCTTGTTCCACTTGGGCAAGGACGTAGGTACTGAAGTGCTCTACCGCAGCTTCATACATCCCTGCATTGACTTTTCCTTGGAGGAGTTCGAGTTCTCCCTTATCTCCCACGTGCAGGAGGGCAAGTTTTTCCGCGTCGAAGTCTTTGGGGATGGGCAGTTTAAGAAGGACTTGTTTGCCGTCTTTGAGTTCGTAGTTCTCTTCTCCTTTTTTGAGGTTGATGTCATAGGCGACGAATTTGCTTACCCTTGCTCCCTTCCACTGTCCTTTGTTTGCTCCTTTTACGCTTCCTTCTTCAAGTTTTTGAGCGAATTTGTTCAAGGTTTGTTGCAGGTTTTGGTAGGCTTTGTCGTTTGCCGTGAGCTGTTTGGCCTGCATTTTGACTCCTTCTTCCAAGCTTTCGCTTCCCAATACTTGAATTTGGATGCCGGTTTTGTCGGTCTCACTGTCGTAGGAGCCGATGCTTCCCCCGGCGGAGGTGTCTTTTACCGCATCCCAGTTGAGTCTTAAGATGGCGTTTTGGATCCCCATTCCTTCCTGTCCCATTTCTTTTCCGATTTGGGTCATAGCGTCTACGTTGACTTTGACGTAGATCTCTTTTTCTCTAAGGCTGCCTCTGGTGAATTGGTAGATCCTCGGGAAGGTGTGGGTGTTGCCGTCCAGTCCGATGTCTTCCATGGTTTCGATCAAGGTCGCCTTTTTCGCGCTATTCATGTCGGAGGAGGATGCCTGATCGTCGTAGACGAAGAATTGGGTGAGGTGTCCGTAGAATTCTTTTCCTCCGAAGGGCATTTTCAGCCCCTTAAATGTAATACGATAGGTTGCCTTTCCGTCTTTTTCGACGACGGTGGCCATGCCTTCCATCGCTTCATTTCCCATGGAGGGTTGGTCCTGGTAGTAGTGCCACAGGGTGACGGGCACTTCGTAGCGTTTGCCTTGGGGCAGTTCTTCTCCCGTCGCTTCGGTGTCTACATCGTAACCGTAGCTTCCTCCGCCGGGCGGTGTCGGTTTGTTATCCTCAAACCCTATTTCTTTTAAGAGCGCTTCCAAACTCTCGCACATTTCTTCTTTTTGCTCGTTTGTCGCAGACGGATTCACCGCAAGGTTTTGAGCTGCTTCGAGCATTTTTTTCAGAGCTTCTGTTTTATCCGCCGGATAACTTCCCTTTATCGCTTTGGTCGTCTTTTCGATCAAAGAGTTCAGACGTTTGTCCAATTCGCCCTCAGTCTGATCTTGCTTCATCTCATCTTCCCATACGATCTCACTTGCGTCGTTGAGCTTTGTTATTTGGTTGTAGTCGATGGCAAAGACGGCATCTTTGAGATCCTTCGGATCGTTGCTGTAAGGCTTTCCGCTGAAGATAAGATTCATCGCATCCACGGATACCGATACATAACGCCTCGGAGACTCCGTAAATTTCTCGATCGGAATATCCACGATCGTCAGGAAATCATAGGGTTTCATGTCCAGACCGATCCCGTTCTTTTTCTCCACGGGGATGATGTGGTGACGCTCTCCGAGAAGGGATACTTCCTTAGGTTTCACAATCTCCTGTTCGGGATTGTAGTACCATGCATCGATCAAATGTCCCCACATCCCCAATACATAGAGAGGGACAAACTGCACTCTCAGCCTTTGTTTTCCGTTTTCCACAAAGAGATAACCCGTTTTGCCTATCGCCGCGTTTCCCATGGAAGGCTGTCCCTCGTCTCCGAAATTGCGAAGCTGGACCGGCACCTTATAGATCCCGTCTTCCAAGTCATCGGGCTGCTTCGCAAACTCGTCCACCTCGGGCAGAGAGTTGATTGCGGACTGCAGGGTATCGATGGCCTGCTGTAATTCCTCCGCAGTCGCTTCGGGATTGGAATATGCTCCCTCCTCTATTTGTTTTACTACGGGATCAAACATATATTGCAGGTAAGCCACATTCTTAAAACCTCTTACCTTATTGCCCTTACTATCTTCGATCAGTGTCTTGAGTTTCTCTCTCAAAGTTTTGGCATCCCCGTACTCCTGCTCCTTTGCCTTCAGTCTCAGGATCGCCTCCTGCAAACTCTCGAGCTCCTTGAGCAATCTCTCCTGCGTGACCGCTTCATCCTTCAGAGTCGACTGCAAGACAGCCGTTTTGTCCTTGATCTTCTGTCTGCTCTCCTCTTCCAAAACTTCCTGCGGAAGATTCTTGGCATAGCTCACGGTCTCCTTCGCCTTCTTCTTCAACTCCTCCAAAGAAAGCACGCTGTTGTCGGAGCCTTTTTCTACAACGATATAATGGCGAACAATCTTTTCAACCGCGGGATCGACCCCCTGTCCCTGTTCATCTTCGGGGATCACCGAGAACATCAGACTCTTTATCCCGAAGACGTCCTGCACATTGAAACCTTGAGGATACTCGAGCTTTTCGATGCTTCCGTCATCCTTTATCTCGTAGGCTTCCAACTTATCTTCCGACAGTTCCAATAAGGACAGATCTCCCTGCCTCAGGTTCTTTAATGTAAAAAACAACTGTCTTGACGATTTGTTCAATGGCTTCAAAACATAACCTTCCGGATTGGTCACCTCCAAGGTTATGGGGAGGAAGCGCGACTCCGACCTCGAGTTGCAGAACTCCCTCGCAACCTCATAGATCCTGCCCTCGGTCTCCTGCCTCAGAGCGATCTTGCTGTCATAGTAGATATCCGCTTTTATTCCGTCCTTGAGATTTGCCACCACCGTTCTGCAGCCCAATAGACGGGATTGACTGAGATCATGTTCCGGAAACTTCTCCAACTCAAACTCCTGCGTTACCGTATCGGAGGCCTCCAACCCCGGGGCAAAGGCCTTGAGCTTGAGGACATGGCGCCCCCCCTTCTTCCAATCATAGGGCAGTCTTTCGGGAGCGTTTTGAACATCACTTGCATCTTTAGTATAAGTGATATTCGTGCTATAATTTATCTTCTCAGACAGCGTCTCCGATGGAGGTTGATTTCGTCTTATCTTGGGAGACTCCGCCGTCGGCTCCGTTCCGTCCAAGGTATAGCGAATATCGATCGATTGACAAAACGGCTCTTCATTCATATCGGGAGAATAGACCTGGATTTCGAGATTATTCCCATAGCCCTGTTGGTAGATGTCGCCGCCTTCCAGTTTTGCCGTATTGATAAAACTTCCGGTACTGCTTATGGCGACGGGGGCGGAAAGTTTGTTCCTTTGTGTCCCCTCCTTCTCCCCCGACTTGGTTAGTCTCCATACGGTATCGGAGGAAGCCGGGTAACCATTCTCCTGCCCCTTGCTTTTACAACGCAGATGCAGCTGTCGGGGCAGATCTCCCTCCGCCATCGGAATCTCCACCTTGCAGACTTCATGGCGATAGTAGGCATAGTCCCCGCTCCCCTTGTCGTAAGGACGATCCAATGCGATCGCCGTCCCCGTTGTAAGGGGTGCTCCCTCGGGATCGGGCTCCACCCATTCATACGTATAATCTCTCTCATATACGTTCCCCGCCGAGACGGGCTGTTGCTCATAGATCGACTTGGGCAGATAACAATAGGCTCTCCTATCCCCGTCCTTTTCTTCCACATAGACTTTGAAATAAGGATTTCTGTTATAGCCCTCCCCTACCTTATTCCATCTGTTTTCAGAAGAATACCACTTTTCGATCGAATACCCTACAACCTTCACCTCTTCCGCCTGTAGCGACAGATCTCCCTTCTCCTCAAGGAAGTTCTCCGTTTCAAAAGATGTATGTAAGCCCTCTTCAACACTCCTTGCGGATATCAAGACCTCCTCCATAGGCTCGGTTACTCCCTCTGCATACACCCTCCTGATCGGAAGTCCCCATACTCCGGACAGCATCGTCCATATCAGGAGGAAGGCGATGCTTCTTCTCCATCTTCGATTCATGTTCTCATTCCTTTCTTCTCTCTTATCTGTAAATAACCCTATATGTTTTTTATGACCCTTGCCGAACATCTTCGGCCCTCGAGGTCTCTCAACGCACAAAAAACAGAGGGATAGAGGGAGGTCTTCCCTCTATCCGACTCTGTATAAACATCTCTTATCGGATCGGTGTAAACTTAAGGTATACCGTTTTTTTGGGATGGATTACGCCCACCGAAAAACGAAACTCAGCCTTATAAGCACTGTTCGTTGGAATTTCTTGAGGTACGTTGTCAAATATAAACACCCTCGGGTCCGAAGAGCTATTTTCAATTCTTCCTTGTCCCACATTATCGATCTTCAAACTTTCAATCTCTCCCTTTATCCAGGAAAACGGTGGAGGTCCGGAGATTTTTTTGTGCGTAATAACCTTGAACGTCGAGCCGTCTTTTTCCGCCCTGATAAAAGCCTCCTGTGCGTGAGCGGATGCCAGTTGGGTGCACTCCTCATTTTTATACACTGTTATCTTATACCTCTGTCCCGTTGCAAAGGCTTGAGAGCTAAGGCTTCCCAAGACGAGTACCAATGTCAATAGTACCGATAGCTTTTTTAAGATGTTTTTCATTTGTCTCCTCCTTTTCATTATATGCTGCCCGAAATCCGCCCCGGTCCCTTCAAAGATCAAATCGTAGAACCGAAACAAAGAACACGGCCCGTAAGAAAGCAGCCCTATCGTCAACATTGCATCAGCTCTTATAAAGATCCTCAAAAACTTCCAAAGCGATCCGGACTAATACCTAATATGCGATAATAACTACCTCTCTTTCGACAAGGAAAAACGAACAAAACAACGCAGGTCTGCAGATCCACCACCTTGTTTTCGACTCTTGCGACCCGTCTCGACACAGGCCTCCTCAAGTCCTCCGTCTTCCTATTTCACTCGATCCGAACAACAGGAGATCTTCCATATGGTTTCATGCAATCTTATTCCTCCGTATTCGGAAATCGCAATAAGTAATACTGATAATTATTATCGTTATTATTGTATAATATTTATCATCTGTATTCAAGGATTTTTTTAAAAAATATTTTTTTGTACTTATATTCTCCTTTATTTCCAAAGCTTATAAGTATATAATTTTTTTCGCGTATATTATTGAACAGTTTTCTCCAAACGGAATATCCTTCTACCACGACAAATTTGTATCAAATTTTTGCAATAAAAAAACTCCATAAGTAGTTTTGGTTATTTGCCTTGTCTACTTATGGAGTATCCTATCGATCCTTTCCGATCGTCTAATACCATTATCCAATAGATGTATTGATATATCTATTTTTTGACTGCGAAAAATTATTCTATCTTCTATTCCTCACAGATCGTTTATATCCATAACTCAAAAGAATAATAGTATAATACTATCAGAATTGACAGGTTGAATACTTTGAAGGCATAGGATCATCCAAATCGTTTTCAGCAATTGTATGTTCCGTATACCCGGCATTTCAAACGGAGAATAGTATAATCCCATTATCCGAGAGAACTGTTGTCCTCTCTATCCCGCAACTGCGAAAATCCGTTTCATCTCCTATGAGTACGGATCGATCCTGTCAACAATGCAGCAGGTAGCGATATACACGGTCCCGTAGTTATGTCGAGAGGTATCCTTCCTAATCTCCTACATCTTTTCTCTTACTTTGTCAACAAAGTACTGAGCCGCTTGTGCCAGCTCTTCATCGGTCGCATACCTGGACTCTTCCCCCGCCTTTACCATCTTGTCCCGAATGTGTGCCGGAACGATCTTGCCCGTGAAGCCCCTCATTTTCTGAACAAGTTTGGGATCTACCAAACCGGGGCACTTATAGGTCCCGAAGGAATTTTTGCCTTGCAGGAGTTCATTGAGGTTATCTTCCACCTGCAAGCCGTGCTCGGAGTCGGGCATAGCGCCGAGGGTGACAAAGAGTCCCAGGTTGTTTTGTGCCGTGGACTTGATCAGTTTCATAGCAAGGTTGTCAGGCAGGGCTTTATCGACCCAACCTCCGATCAAAGCGAAGTCATAGCCTTCGATGTCGGGTTTATCTTTGATGTCGAAGAGCTCCGCATCCACTCCCTCCGTATTCTTGAGTGCCTCATAGATGACCTCCGCCATTTTCTTTGTGTTTCCTGTTTTTGATGAATATACTACAATCCCTTTCATACGTTTTTCTCCTTTAACTTTTCGTATCCTTCTCACTCACCGGCAGGGTTTGCCGAATCTCTGAGCAAGCGATCTCTTATCCCGAATAACCGATTGTATTCACAGTGTTGGCAGGTCCTGCTTCCAACTGTGTCTTCCTCTTTTATTATAATACAAAACTCCTAAAAATTCTTCTCATATCCGTAACTTTCAAAAAATTCTTTTTTGAAGTCGAGGAGCCTGTCTTCCATAATCGCCTCCCTGATCTTCTTCATCAGATTGAGCAAGAAGTAGAGGTTGTGGTAGCTGATGAGCCGAGCTCCAAGAATCTCGTCGGTTTTGACCAGATGGCGCAGGTAGGCCCTGCTGTAGTTGCGACAGGTGTAGCAATCACAGTTTTCGTCGAGTTTGGAGAAGTCCTCCATATAGGTGGCATTGCGTACGACCAACCTACCCCGGGAGGTCATGGCCGTGCCGTTTCGAGCAATCCGTGTAGGCAGAACGCAGTCAAACATATCGACTCCGAGAATGACTCCGTCGATGAGGTCGTCGGGAGTGCCTACTCCCATAAGATAACGAGGTTTGTCCTTGGGCAAAAACCGTGTGGTGTGAGACAGGATCTCCCTCATCATCCCCTTGGGTTCTCCAACGGATAATCCTCCTATGGAGTAGCCAGGGAAGTCAATCTCCTGCAATTGCATGGCGGATTCATAGCGCAGTTCTTTGTACATTCCGCCCTGAACGATGCCGAACAGGGCCTGTCTGTCAGGGTACTTGTGTGCATCTTTTCCCCGTTTTGCCCATCGGGTCGTCCTTTCCATCGAGTGTTTGGTGTAGGAGTGGTCGGCAGGGTAGGGCGTACATTCGTCAAAGGACATGATGATGTCGGCGCCCAAGGAGTTTTGGACTCCGATGGCGATTTCAGGACTGAGGAACTGCTTGCTCCCATCCAAATGGGAGCGAAACAGAACTCCTTCCTCCGTGATCTTACGAAGGTCTCCCAAGCTGAACACCTGAAATCCTCCCGAGTCGGTAAGGATCGCCCTGTCCCAGTTCATAAACTTATGGAGGCCCCCCGCCTTTTCGACCAATTTATGCCCCGGCCTCAAGAAGAGGTGGTAGGTGTTGGAGAGGATGATCTTGGCTTCCATCTCCTTGAGTTCTTCCGGAGTCATCGACTTTACGGTCGCTTGGGTGCCTACCGGCATAAAGATCGGGGTGTCGATCACTCCGTGGGGAGTGTGCAGACGCCCCAGTCTTGCCCCCGATTGTTTACAGGTTTTGATCAGTTCATATCTTATTGCTTCCATTCTTCCTCCATTCATAGCAGTTTTTTCACTTTTCCCGCAACAGTGTGATGACATATTGACAGCCAAATTTACTTTATATTTCTTCTGAAAGAAAGTAAATTCCTAATTTTTCTTTGAGTTTATAAATACAAAGCTTTGTCAAATCGATATATTCAAAGATTCTACCCTTCGTATAAACTTGATTTTGTATCGATCCTTTGAATGATGCGGTATTGCCTAGGTCGAAATTATCCATAGCACATTCGACCTTAACGTGTCGGAACAATTCAGTGATGCTTTCCCCTTCCTTCACAAAGGTAAGATTTCGGTTCATATAAGAAGCATCGCGTCCCCGAAACTGAAAAATCGATATTCTGCCTCAATCGCCCTTTGATAGGCGTTCAATATCTTTTCTTTGTCACAAAAGGCACTGACGAGCATAAGCAAGGTAGACTCCGGCAGATGAAAATTGGTGATCAGCCCCTCTGCCATCTGAAACGTATAGGGCGGATAGATAAAGATGTCCGTCCAACCTTCCAGTTTGGTGAGCCTTTCGTTTTCGGCAGCGGATTCCAAGGTCCTCACCGATGTGGTCCCCACACAGATGATACGCCTGCCCTCTTCCTTTGCCCGGTTGATTCTCTCAGCGACGTCCTCATCGATTCGATAGTATTCACTGTGCATCCTGTGGTTTTCGATATCTTCGACCATCACCGGTCGGAAGGTACCCAGACCGACGTGCAGGGTCACATATTCAATCTGTACCCCTTCTTCTCCAAGTTTTTCCAAGAGCTCCGGAGTAAAGTGAAGTCCCGCCGTCGGAGCGGCACAAGAGCCTTCCACCTTGGAATAGACGGTTTGATACCTCTCCTTATCTTCAAGTTTCTTATGGATATAGGGAGGCAGGGGCATGGTCCCCAGGTCATCGAGGATCTCTTCAAAGACTCCTTTGTAGATAAATTCGACGATGCGGATGCCTTCGTCCTTGATTTCAAGTACTTTTGCCGACAAAGTCGAGTGGAAGTCTACGATTGTTCCCTCCTTGAGCCTCTTGGCCGGCTTACACATCACTTCCCACTTCTTCATATCGAGTCGCTTAAGCAAAAGAAACTCGATGGACGCACCGGTCTCCTTCTTGGTTCCGAAAAGCCTTGCCGGAATAACCCTCGTGTTGTTCAACACGAGCACATCGCCGCTTCGAAGGCGGTGTTTGATTTCAGAGAAGCTGCTATGCTCCAAATCTCCTCTCTTTTTATCGACGATGAGCAGTTTGGAGTCATCTCGTTTGGCGAGGGGTTCCTGTGCGATTCTCTCCTCGGGCAAGTAATAATAAAAATCTTTTGTATTCAATAAGTAATTCTCCTTCTTTCTGCGTCTTATTCTTCTATATCGGGCAAAAGTTATCTCACTTCCACGCCTTTGAAGTAGTGGGCGAGGATCTGTGTGTAGTCCCTTCCCTGTTGAGCCATCTTGTGAGCTCCATACTGGCTCATACCCACCCCGTGTCCGTATCCATGTCCGAGAAAGGTTATCGTATCTCCAACCTTACTGCCGCTTCCTCTTCGTTCGGGTGCGGGAGTGATGTCTTTCTTCCCGTCTACGACCTGTTCGAGTTCGAAGAAGATATCATCGAGTTCGGAGGAAGACTTGTCGCCTTCTCGAACCTCGATATCGAAATACATACTCTTGAGTTGAGTGTTGCCGATCAGTCTTCTGAACTCTTCTCTCTTAAAAGTACGACTTCCCTTACTGCCGTGGACGGTAATAAGTTTGACTCTGTCGTTTTCCGTCCTGTCGTCGATCGATATCCTCTCGATATCTCCGACGGAGCTGCCCGCCTTGGACATTTTGCCCTCAAGACTTGAGCGACTGATACTGAACTTCCAGTTCGCATAGGAACCTCCCAGAGAATAGGGATCGTCAACACCTATGAGATAGGAGCGTTTCATCCCCCAGACATTTTCACTGCTCTCGGTTCGTCCTCCGCTCTCCGCAAAAAAGAAGAGGTCCGCGATCTCGTCGTTGTAGTAGCCGAGTTTGGACAAGGTCTCATCCACTGCTCTGTTAGTTCTTTCGTTCTCCGCATCCAGACCTCCGTAGACCTGCGAGTAGGTCGAGGTGTCGAGGTCGAAACCATGTTTTGCATACTTTCCTTTATTTTTGATGGAGAAGTTACGCGAACAAATCGCTTGAGCTTTGAGAGCCTCCATCTCCCAATTGTATTGAATTTCCTTAGGCACCACCCCATAGAGATAGTCCTGGAGGCCGATGTAGTTGATCGCAGTCAGCTTGGAGTTTGAGGCAAGCAGTTCCAACTCTCCCCGATAGTTGCGCTTGTTGAGCATAAAACGTTCATCCTCCGAGGATAAAAGGAGGTCTTTTTTGGGCACGAAAGCAAACAGAATATGGTCAGAACCTTCTGTCACCACCGCCGTTTCCACCTTCCAATACGAAGAAGATGCCAACGCAGCTTCATAATAACTTCCATCCTTGTAGCATACGAATCCTCCGTTGCGTTCGGCGGAAAATTTCGCCTTCTCAAAACTGTCATAGGCATTGCCTAGGGTTATACTCTGATAGGAGATCTTTCTTGAAGGCAGAGTCGAAAATACCACAACAGAAGAGTGATCAAGCAATCTCGGAGCGTTCATAATGAGTTCATAACTTGTTTTGGCATTTCCTGCATAGTGAAGGCCTATCCTCATCTTGTAGCTGTTATCGTAAGTTTGTGCGTAAGATGAAACGGCAAACATCATCATAAACCCCAAAAAAACAACAAAGGTACGGCTTATTTTTTTCATAAAGACTCCTCATTTCCTGATTATCTGTTCAGTATTTCAATGCCAAAATGCTCGTATGCCGAAGCGGTCGCCACTCTTCCCCTCGGTGTTCGATTCAAAAATCCCTTCTGGATCAGATAGGGTTCGTACACTTCTTCAACGGTTTCTCTATCCTCTCCTATCGATGCAGTCAAGGTTTCAATTCCCACAGGTCCTCCACGGAACTTTTGTATAATCGTCAATAGAAGTTTTTTGTCCGTGTTATCCAAGCCTTCTTCATCCACTTCGAACATTTCCAAGGCTTCTTTGGTAATCGAAAGGCTTATCGTTCCGTCCCCTTTTACCAAAGCATAGTCTCGTACCCTCTTCAAAAGTCTGTTGGAAATACGGGGAGTTCCCCTTGATCGTCTTGCAATCTCATCGGTTGCACTCCCTTCGATCGATACACCGAGGATGTTTGAGGAGCGTTCGATGATTTTGCTGAGATCTTTGGGCGAGTACAGTTCCAAGTTCAATATCACACCGAAACGATCTCTCAGAGGCGAGGTCAGCATACCGCTTCGAGTAGTCGCTCCCACCAAGGTAAAAGAAGGAAGATCAATCCTGATCGACCTTGCAGACGGTCCCTTGCCTATGATGATATCCAAGCATCTGTCCTCCATTGCCGGATAAAGAATCTCTTCGACGGTTCGGTTCAACCTGTGAATCTCGTCGATAAAGAGTACATCCCTATCCGTAAGATTGGTCAAGATTGCCGCCAGATCTCCGGCACGTTCGATGGCAGGTCCCGAAGTGATTTTGATATTGGCCCCCATCTCGTTTGCTATAATGTAGGACAGAGTCGTTTTCCCCAGTCCGGGTGGCCCATACAACAGGACATGATCGAGGTTTTCCTGCCGAAGTCGTGCTGCCTGTATAAATATATCCAACTGACTTTTTACCTTGTCCTGCCCTATATAATCCTCCAAAGTCTTGGGTCTGAGCGACTGCTCTACTTCCCTGTCTTCAGACTGAAAGGACGAACTGATGATTCTTTGTTCTTCTCCAAACTCAAACATAGTTTTTCTCCATTTTTATTTATTTCCCTTGTCTTTTGCGAAATCCAAATTCGAACACCTTCTATTTCTCAACTTGTTTTTTTGGAGCGTTTCGAGTTCAAATTCAGATATTCTCTATTGAAATTTCAATCTATTGATCCCTATGCCTCATATTTCTGCCGACTTAACTAAAATATTCTGCACCTTTCCTGTTTCATACAATTATTCATTCGAATGACATCAAGAACCTTTATTCTATGGGTGATCAAACAAATTTTTGTGCTTATAAAGGCAGATATCACCACAGTTCTTCGAAAAATGGGTTCCATTTCGGAGTTTGACAGGTCTCTTTGCATGTGTAGATACAATATTCCACCATTCTCCCTCAGTTCCTTCTTTCTCCTAAGCCTTGCTCAATACCGCCAAAGCCTTGGGTATCATCTCCTGTGCGGTCAAATTGGGATACTTGAGTGCAACCGCACGAATCGCGTTCAAAGCCTCCGTTCTCGAGAAGCCCAGAGCCGTCAAAGCTAACAGAACATCATCCGTTTCATCGACATTCATCTTTACCCCTTCCTCCAAAGACCCCTCCAGAGGAGAAATCTTGTCTTTCAGCTCCAAGATGAGGCGTTCCGCCGTCTTCTTTCCTATCCCCGGAACCTTGGATAACAGGACTGCATCTCCTCTGAGGATGGCTCCTTTGACCGTATGGATGTCATAGGACGAGAGAATACTCAAACCGACCTTCGTTCCCACCTTGGATACCGATGTCAGCAATTCAAAGAGTTCCTTTTCTTCCCTTGTATAGAAGCCTACCATCGAGAGAGAGTCCTCTCTTACGATCATCTTGGTGTACAGTTGAATGTCCTGTTCAAGAGAAAACTCCCTCATTGTAAACTCGGAGACTGCAATCTCAAATCCCACCCCGTTACACATGAGGACTATGGTATCTTTTTCCTTCTCTACCACAGTTCCTGTCAATCTACCTATCATAGTCTTCCTTTCCCGGTATTGAGTGTATACTTTTCAGATAATACATCAACGCCTTCTTTTTTATTTGATCTTGAATAGTTTGGAGAACTTATTGGTGTGACAGTGACTTACCGCGATCGCTAAAGCGTCCGCCGTATCATCGGGCTTAGGGACTTGCTTCAAGTTGAGAACGGTCTTTACAATGCCTTGGATCTGCTCTTTGGGAGCACCTCCATAGCCACAGATGCCTTGTTTTACCTGCATGGGAGTATATTCATAAATCGCGGCGTTATGCTGCTTGGCTGCAAGCAGGATAACGCCCCGAGCCTGAGCTACATCAATGGCCGTTTTGGTATTCTTACTGAAAAACAGTTCTTCGATTGCGACTTCGTCGACCTTGTACCTCTGAAGCAAAAGGCTCACTCCCCTATGGATCTTTTCTATCCGGTCTATGAACTGCTCGCCGGACGAGGTTTGAATGGAACCGTAATCCACTACGGAAAAGTGATTTCCGTCATAATTCAATACTCCGTATCCGACGATTGCATATCCCGGATCAATACCAAGAACTATCATCTCTGTCTCCTTACCTCATGTCTTGTGTTTTCCTTAGGCTATTATACCATAAGTTCACGTAATCTGTAACCTATCGTCTGTTTATCCCTCCTCCCAAGTCCGTGATGATACTGCACAATCCAAAAAAAAGAGAAAACCCGGTTTTATACGAAGAGCTTATCAATACTGTTCTCCGATAGAAGTGAGATCCTATCTGTTTGCGACCTCAAAAATTTGTTTGATCTTCTGTAGAGTACAGATTACCGATATCCATAACCCAAATGGATACCGACATAAAATGACAATTCAAACAGACAATAGTATAACTCCGCTTTTTATGGTAAAATAAGGATTAGAGGATCTCTTGAGAGGTCCTGCCGGAGCACCGCATGGAAACAAGACGCGTCAGGTTCAGGCGAGGAGGAAAGGTCCTTCTTGCAACAAGCTTCTTTGGTATAAAACATAAGGAGTTTTGCCTACGAATCTTTCTCCTCCTTGTATTCAAGATTTTTGTATCATCGACATCCGTATATGTACACCAAGAAACTATTGCAGAACGGGCAACAGAGAAACCTTCTACGAAAAACACTTGTCCAACCTCACGCTATGTTCAGGGCTTGCTCCTGTTCAAACGTGAGAAAACGAAGGAAAGGTCCTGTGTGCCTTAAGAAAGGTTATTTATGAGAGAACATACGAATCCCGCTTCAAAAAAAATGCACTTTGAACATCGAAAAGATATCAATCGCTTTCGTTATCTGGTGATGATGTGTATCGGTCTGTCCTTTCTCTTGTTCGGCATCGGCACGGATCCTCCTCAAAGGATCGGAGAGGGCCTCTATCGGATCATCACGACACCGGACAATCTTATCTCCGACTATTTCAGTGTGGGAGGGATAGGTGCTGCAACGGTCAACGCCGCTCTGCTCTATCTGATCTCCTTGACCATGATGTATCGTATGAATATTACCTTGAGCGGAACTTCGATCTCTTCCTTGTTTATGATGGCAGGCTTCGGGCTCTTCGGTAAGAATTTGGTCAACATTTGGCCCATCATCCTTGGAGTCTTTGTCTATGCACGTACTCAGAAGACGGAGTTCTCCAAGTACATCTATATTGCCTTGTTCGGGACCGCGATGGCACCGATGGTGACCGAAGCTCTCATACTTCCGGGTTACCGTTTCCCGCTGAATTTCGGTTTGAGCCTTATAACAGGGATTATGCTGGGTTTCGTCCTTCCTCCGCTATCCACTCATATGTTTCGTTTACATCGCGGATTCAGTTTGTACAACATCGGCTTTACCTCCGGCTTGATCAGCACGGTGTTTATTTCCGTTGTTGCCGCCTTCGGCTACGAAATTACTCCACAGTTGATTTGGAGCAGCGGAAATAATCTTTTGATGGGCATATCCCTCTGTGTATTTATGCTTGCACTGATCCTGACCGGTTTCATCCTGAATGGGAGGAGTTTTAAAAACTATGGCAAAATCCTTTCTTACACGGGACGTTCCATTACAGATTTTTTGAACTTTGAAGGCTTTGCTCTGACCTTGATCAATATGGGTCTTGTCGGACTGGTAGGAGTCTTCTATGTCTTGCTTGTCGGAAGCGAGCTTAACGGTCCTACCATAGGCGGTATCTTTGCCATCGTGGGTTTCGGAGCTTTCGGAAAACATCCCAAAAACATTATCCCTATTTTCGCCGGAGTATTTATCGCTTCTATTTTCAACAAGGTCGAGGTGAACAATCCTTCCATTGTTCTGGCAGCCTTATTCGGAACTACCCTTGCTCCTATCTCGGGAGCCTTCGGTTGGTATTTCGGTATCGCAGCAGGTTTCTTACATTCCTGCGTCGTCCTCAACGTCGGCTCTCTCTATGACGGAGTAAATCTTTACAACAACGGTTTTTCCGGAGGTCTGGTTGCAGCCTTCCTGATTCCGGTTATAGAATCCTTCCTTCCGGAAGAATCATAAGTTTAAAATAACGGAGGTTTTGTCAATGAGACACGAAAAACAACGGATCAGCTTTATTGCAAACGAGCTCATTAACTACTTTTTTATGATAGGCTCTACCAACATCTCACTTCAAATTGAGGAAAAAGAGAGCGAGTTTCTGATCAGTTTGCACTGTAATTATCTGCAAGAAAAAAAGTCCCGAATCGATGATTTCATCCATTGGATTCAGTCTCCCAGGCAGGCCGCTATGGAGGAATATTATTGGGAGCTTCTGGGAGCAACGGACTCCGACAGTGAAATTTCGATTGTGGGAATGATGGTCGAGAGTACCGATATTCAAATCGATGAGGATACAATCTCGGTTACCTTGGTAAGGGAAAAATCCAACACGTCAAAGAAACTGAAGAAAGGATAGATCATTATGACATTTCAAGAATGGTTACAACAATTTTATCCCGATTATTCGGAAGATATGATGGAGGATCTTATGAATGAGTATCTCGTATGGCAAAGGACCCATACCAAAGCGAAATGCACCTACTGCCAAACGGGAGAGCTGCCCGATGATTCCGATTTGAAGGGTATTCTATAGCACTGACCCCATCGTCAAAAAATTGAATACGGTTATACACAATAAAAAAAGAGGTCCTTGACAGGTTCATCCTGAAAAGGCCTCTTTTTTTCCTTATCACAACCAAGGCAAAGGTTCTCTACCTCAGCAATTTATCAAGGTACTTGTCGAGTTGGGCATCCGAAGCCGTAATCGAAACATTCCTGCCTTCCATTTTAAATGCATACGGTTTGCCTGCAATATAACCGGAAAAACTTTCTCCGGGGTTGTCTGCATTCAAGGCTGCCTCCTTCAACGCATAGATCTGCACCGAAAACAAGGGTTTCTCATCAATGTAGAACTCTATATTTGAAGGGGTTCCCTTTATCTTTGACTCAATGACGTTCTTGTGAATCGAGATGTCTTCCTTGATCTCGAAATAACGTTTAACCTGTTGCAACATCGTCTCACTCTCTATCTCTATGGAATCTCCTTTCGACGGTTGAATAACGATACGGTTGACTTCGGGGTATTTGTCAAGTTTTTTCTTCCAGTCCCCGCCGGTGTTCATCGTCGCCAAACGATGAAACATTACCATCATCATCAATACCATCAGTATTCCCAAAAGTGCTTGTTTTTTCGGCGGTTTTCTAATCATCTGTTTCATCCTTTCGGCTATGATCCAAAGTTTGTTCCATACAATTATTACATATGAAAGGAGTTCAGTCAAGCACCTTGCTTTCATTCCTCTTTTTATCCACATTTGTAGTCTTTTTATCTTCAACCTCTTCCACCGTCTACCTCCTTAATATATTTGTCATACATCCTACCTATAAATTCATACGATTTTATGGTATAATAAAAACGCAGGACTAATTTTTACTGTTTTTAAAAATGTGTTTTTTTCAGGCTGTTCCGCTTGAAAAACCCATTTTGTTCCAACAAAGGATCGGACCTTGGTCCATCCTTTCAAAATAACTTATGAATAGTTTGTGTCATAAGAGAAATGGAGGAATGTTATCAATGAAGCAGTCGGATAACGAAACCACAAAACCGAAACGCAAAAGAAGAAAGATTAAAGTATGGAATTTTATTTTTTTGCTGTTCTTTCTGTTTTTGCTTTCGACTGTCGGCTTTGCGTTGTATGCCGTCATGGGAGTTATCAATACGACTCCCGAAATAGATCCTACGAAGATCGGGGAGCTGTTGGACGAAAGTACCTTCGTCTATGACTATGAAGGGAATCTCATCGAAAAAATCGCCCACCAGGACGGTTATCGAGTGGTCGCATCTACCGATGAAATTCCAAAAACTCTGAAACAGGCGATCGTAGCTATTGAGGATGAGCGTTTTTATGAGCACAAAGGTGTTGACTTCAAACGCCTGTTCGGTGCGGTGTGGTACAATTTGAGGACACGTTCTCTGGGACAGGGAGCCTCCACCATTACCATGCAGCTTGCCAAAAACCTCTATACGTCTTTTGAAAAATCCTACAAAAGAAAGATCCAGGATGCCTACTATGCCATCGAGATCGAAAAGCAACTCAGTAAGGACGAGATTCTTCTAGCCTATATGAATGTGGCGGATTTCAGCCGAAATGTAAAGGGTGTGCAGGCTGCAGCAAATACGTTTTTCAACAAGGATGTCTCGGAACTCAGTTTGGGTGAATCCGCTCTTTTAGCGGGTGTTCCCCGCAGACCCGTCTACTATTCTCCTTACAAAACCGAGGAGATTGCCGCCGATGATGATGTGGGAACTCTTCAAATCCTTACCATCCTAAGCACAAAGGAGCCCTATCAACCTACGGAACAGGACATCTCCAACTACTACAAAGCTTACAGTTTCGGCAAAATCGACCGATTTATGCTCTCTCAGCTGAAGAAGGGCGACTACTATATGCGTAAGGCCGTACTCAATCCCTACGCAAAGGAGCGTCAGGCTGTAGTTCTCGACAAGATGTTGGAGCTGGGTTATATTACCGAGACGGAAAAACAGGAAGCTTTGAATGAAGAGATTCATATTAAGATAGGAAAACGAAAAGCTTCAGGAATTTCAAGCTACTTTACGGATGTTTTGAAAAATGAAGTAATCAAAAGTTTCGTTGCGGACGGACGGACTCAGGAAGAAGCTGAAAAGCTCTTCTATCAGGGAGGGCTTCGCATCTATTCCACATTGAATATGGACGTTCAAAAGAAATTGGAAAAAACTGTAAACAATCCCGAAAACTTTCCGGGTTCGTATATCGATAAGGAGGGGATCGTTCAGCCTCAAGTGTCCATGGTTATTATGCGACCTAATACGGGAGAAATTCGAGCCTTGGTAGGAGGAAGAGGGATCGGCGGAAACGAGATCTACAACCGTGCTATCAACCCGCGTTCTCCGGGTTCGAGCATCAAGCCTCTCGCCGTTTATGCTCCCGCTTTGGAAAATGGAATGACGGCGGCAACGGTATTCAAAGATTCTCCTCGATATGATAAGGAGAAGGGAAAGATGTGGCCTAAAAACTCAACCGGTTATATGGGCCAGACCGTTATGCGTAATCTTTTGATCCGCTCATCCAATGTCGGTGCGGTAGAAGTGGGTACAAGCATCATCGCAGGAAGCAAGGATGCTTCGATTCGCGAAATGATTCGTTACTTGAAGGATTTCGGTATCACGTCTGTCGTAACCCGGGATCAAAATCCCGCCCATCACGACGAAGTGGAATCTTTGGCTCTGGGTGGAATGTCCCACGGAATAAGTCCTTTGGAGATGACTGCCGCCTATGCCGCAATCGCAAATGAGGGCACCTATATCAAGCCGGTATTCTTTACCAGAATTGAGGACTCCAACGGAAAGGTTCTTTTGGAAAACAAACCCTTCACAAAAAAAGTGATGAACCCTGCAAATGCGTTCATCCTCAAGCATATGCTCTACGGGGTCGTAAACAGCAAATCTCCGAGAGGAACAGGACTTCCCGCAAAACTTTCCAATATGACGACCGCAGGAAAGACAGGAACTACAAACGACAAGAAGGATGCTTGGTTCGTCGGAATTACCCCATACTACACTTCCGCTCTATGGATCGGTTCGGATATGCCCAAGGAGCTCAATGAAGGCAGCATTATGGCAGCTCGTCTATGGAAGCTGGTTATGGAAGATGTTCACAAAGGTTTGGAAAATGTCGGATTTAAGAAACCTGCCAATGTTGTGGAGGTCAAGGTTTCTCCCGTCACGGGTCTCTTATCCCGAAGAGGATATACGGAAGTGTTCCGAGCAGGAACCGAACCGCAGGAATACTCCTCCGAATCCATCGTTACCGAAGAAGATGCTATGTATGATGAGGACGGCAACCTGATCGAATTAAGTCCCGAAGACAACACAAGTTCATCACAAAACCAACCCGAAAACGAAACGATTCCCGTACCTTTACAGCCTCAATCTCCCGAACCGGAACAACCCGAGCAACCCGAATCGGATTCCGAGCCGGACTCTCCCCTATTCTAAGGAAAAGAGCTATCCTTTTAAAGAACAAGCCGCTACGAGCATCCGCAGCGGCTTGTTTGTTTTTCACAACATCAAAACTTCTTTCACTTATTTGATTACACTACCCTATCTTCCAAGAGCCTTCTCATATACGGACTTTATGATCTCCTTGGTAGGCACTCCCTCATGCACCTTGTCTCCTTCAACATAGTAGGTTGGCACATAATAATAATTGAAGTTGTGCTCTTTGATTTTTTCAGGAGTTTTTTCCTCATCAATGATCTCAATCTCTACCTTCGCATATTCGGGATTTTCCTCAACAAGCTCTTTCATCCATTCCTTCGCCCTCTTACAGTGAGGACACCAATCCGTGATCAACATATATACCGGTTTCATACTCATCCTCCTTTTGATATGAATATTTTATCTCTACCCCCTGTGAGTTTACACTAATCACTTTTCCTGTTTGTTGCGATCCGCGAAAAATACCACACAAAAGCGGACTCTTGGTTTTCCTATGAACCCATAGAAAAACAGAACTTTGTCAAATCAATATTTTTAGGAAGTCTATCCTTTTTATCAAATGAATTTTATGCTGACGGTTCGAATTGTACGCTACTTCTTCATATCACTCGCAATGCTTCCGCAGGCACTTTCAACAAGTGATATTACATAAGTTTGCAGATATCGTTTGTAAACTCGACCGGGTCTTCGATCTCCAGTCCTTCGATCAACCTCGCCTGTTGATACAGAAGATTGGTATAGAGTATAAGCATAGCTTCCTCATCCTTGAACTTGAGCAGCTTACTGAAAATCTCATGCTTTCTGTTGATCTCCAAAACCTTATCCGCTTTCATCCCCGGATTGCCCGGCATATTACTGAGAACCTTCTCCATCTCGATAGAGATATCTCCGCCTGCCGAAAGAAAGACGGGATGCGTCTTTAAGCGGTTGGTAGCCTTGATCTCGGACACCTTGTCCCCAAGGATCTCCTTCATCGAAACCAAGAGGTTCTTTTCCTCCTCGTTCAACTCTTCTTCCTTGACTTCATCTTCATCCAGACCCAAGTCCTTGGAAGAGATGTTCTTGAACTCCTTCTCCTCATAGTTTGCCATCATCTTGAGAGCGAACTCATCCACGTCATCGGTCAGATAGAGGATCTCATACCCTTTATCCAAGAGCAGCTCCGCCTGAGGGAGTTTCTTGAGTTTAGAAAGAGAAGATCCGGTTGCATAGAAGATGTATTTTTGGTCCTCCTTCATTCGACCGACATACTCCGCCAAGGTACTCAACTTGTCTTCAAAGGACGAGGTGAACAGGAGAAGATCCTGCAAAGTCTCCTTGTTTGCCCCAAAGTCGCTGTAAACTCCGTATTTGAGCTGACGACCGAACTCCCTGAAGAAGGCCTCATACTTCTCCCGTTCATTTTTAAGAAGATTTTCGAGTTCTCCCTTGATCTTGCCCTTGATATTCTTTGCAATCGCCTTGAGTTGTCTGTCGTGCTGCAACAATTCACGAGAGATATTGAGAGACAAATCCTCGGAATCGACCATTCCTTTGACAAAGCTGAAATAATCGGGAAGCAGATCTGCACACTTCTGCATAATCAAAACTCCCGAACTGTAAAGTTCTAGACCTTTTTCGTAGTCCGGAGTATAGAAGTCGTAAGAGGGCTTGGAAGGCAGGAACAGAACGGAGTCGTATCTTATCATCCCATCCACATGAAGGTGGAGGTGACTGACAGGTTTGTCGAAACCGTAGTGTTTTTCGTGGTAGAAATTCTCATAGTCCTCGTCCTTCAATTCGTTCTTGTTCTTTCTCCAGAGAGGAACCATGCTGTTGAGCGTCTGCACCTCGGTGTATTCTTCATACTCGTCCTCACTGCCTTCTTTCAGCCTGCTCTTTTCGACCTCGGTCTTGATCGGATAAGAGATAAAATCGGAATACTTCTTGACCAGACTGCGAAGGTAATAAGACTCTAAGTATTCATCGTAGTTTTCGTCTTCGGTGTTTTCTTTGAGCCAAATGGTGATCTTCGTTCCGCTCTTGTCCTTCTGAGCTTCCGTGATCGTGTAGCCTTCGACTCCTTCGGACTCCCACAGATAGGCCTGATCTTCGCCCAAACGCTTGGTCAGGACACTGACTTTGTCGGCGACCATAAAGGCGGAGTAGAATCCCACTCCGAACTGACCTATGATGTCGAAGCCTTCTTCTTTTTCCAGTCCTTCCTTAAATGCCAGAGAACCGCTCTGAGCGATGGTCCCCAAGTTGTTCTCAAGCTCTTCCATGTTCATCCCGATGCCGGTATCCTCAATGGTTAAGGTCCTTCCTTCCTTGTCTGCCGAAAGATGAATATAGTAGTCGTCCTTGTTGAAGGTCAGTTCTTCATTGGTTAGGGCCTCATAGTAGAGTTTGTCGATCGCATCGCTCGCATTGGAGATCAGCTCCCTCAAAAAGATCTCTTTATGCGTATAGATGGAATGAATCATAAGCTCCATCAACCGTTTGGATTCCGCCTTAAACTGTTTTTTCTCCATAGTGTTTCCTCCGTCTCGATTTATTTTTTCATATATCTCAGTGCCTCCTCATTCCTTAACAAAACGGTGAAGTATGAATTTTACAAACAGCACCCCTATATTCACCCGGTCCCGTTCGTTCTTCTCTTTTGTCCTGCCCGATCTGTAAAGAACTTGGAAAAATACTGCACTTATATATAAATAAGAGTTGTTAGCACTCTATCGCGTTGATTGCTAACAACTCTTATTATAAATCAGTCCTCGTCCTTCTGTCAACACTATCGAAGTTTTTCTTTCGGACAGGACAAAACGAAGTTCTATGGAAATACCGTACAAAGTCAAGTTTCCGGCTTTTCGAATGATGCGGTATCTATCCCTACAGCGTCGGAAAGGTAGCTGTCAGTTTGAACAAATCTCCGTCCACTTCAATCTCGATCCTTCCTCCCTGAAGTTCAATCAAACTCTTGGCGATGGCAAGCCCCAATCCGGAACCTTCGGTGTTTCTGGACTCGTCTCCACGGCGGAACCTCTCGGTAATCTCCTGCGCATCGAAGTTCATCTCATAGTTGGAGATGTTCTTGAATATGAACCGGACCTCTCCTGCCTCCGCTCTTGCATCGATGTAGACCCTCGTGCCCTCCATCGCATACTTGGTGATGTTTCCGATGATGTTGGAGAAGATGCGGTAGGTCCTTCGTCCGTCAATAAAGCAGATCACAGGTTCTTTGGGAAGGTCCGGGCGAAAATCCAGCCTGCTTTTTTCTATCTTCTCCTCCAGCTCTCCAAGGGTCTGTTGCAGGAGAGAGATGATGTTAAGCTCCTCCTTTTGGATGGAGATGTTCCCGCTGCTTGCTTTACTCGCCTCAAACAGGTCTTCGATCAACACCTTGAGTCTCTGAGACTTTTTGTGGATGATGTCGATGTACTCCTGTCTTTCCTTCTCTCCGAGACCTTCCTTTTGGAGAAGGTCGGAATAGTTGATAATCGAGGTCAAGGGAGTTTTGAGGTCGTGGGATACGTTCGAGATCAACTCCGTCTTCATATTCTGACTTCTCGTCTCCTCCTCCACTGCAATCTTAAATCCTTCCTTGATGGAGTTGAGGTTCTTCGCCATAGGAGAAAAGACTCCGACCTCCTCCTCTGCCTGCAAGTCGAACCTTCCTCCGGCGAGCTCCCCGGTATAGGCCTGAATATAGGAAAGGTTCTGGAGGAACTTGGTCGAAAAGTAGAACAGAGCCGCACTGTAAAGCACATAGGCAAACAGAAAACTCACCGCATCTCCGCCGGAGAACAGGTAGGAGAAAAAGATAAACAGGCAGTGTCCGATAACGACAAGGAGCCACTTCATCTTAAAGTTTTTGTCGAGATCCAAACGCAACAGGGTTCGAAGAGGTCTGTACACAAAACCTATAACCGCACTGATTGATCGTCCGAATATACTGTTCTTAAAGACTCCTTCGATAAAACCCATATAGTAGATGTACTTAAAGTAGGTCGTACAGAGGTAGACAAACAACAGACCGAAGAAGGCGACAAGGGCTGCAAACACAAAATAATGAGCGTTGTTTCCCTCCATGATCCGAAAGATCAAGTCTTCCACGGGAGAATAGACCCTCAGTTTTTGATAGGGCAAAAGCAGAAGACCGCTCTCGGCCATCGCGACCCCGCCACCGACGATGAGGCCTCCCACACCGAGGGGGACAAGAAACTTCAGTTCCAGAAACATATGATTGAATACCCTGACAATCCCCGCCTTTCTCTGTCTCTTATAGGGTACAAGGAGGGCGATCAGGAAGACAAGGAGGATCCCCGCCAGCGCCAAAAGAGCAATCAAAAGGGCGGATCTCATCGAATTATACTCCATATATCCGTAGAAAAACTCCGGGTTTTCAAGACTTATATTTTCGGAGGTAAAGTAGAAGACAAGTTCCTGTTCTCCCTGCATCAACTTGTTGAGTTCTTCCGCTTCTTTGAGGAGTCTCGATATCTTCCTCTTTGCCTCTTCCCTCGTCTTCTCGTCAGGAGCTTCTCTATATTCCTCCCCTTTTGAGATGATATAGTTTCCTTCTTTATCAAACTCAAACTCGTTTTGATAAGACCTGAACCTCTGAGTGTCTTCTTCTTTATAGCGAAAGCCGTATTTATTCGCAGCATTGCGGATATAGAAGTCCTCATCCCTTGTCGGACCCAATTGGGCGAGGATACGGCGATGCATCTGATTCATATATTTTTCATACTTGTCAACTCCGACCATCCTGATCTGTTCCACCCTTCCGTCAGGGTAGATGAGGTAACGGGCGTAGACCTGCTTGTTTTTCTCGTCATACAGTTTGTTCAGTTCATCCTTCTCCAGATTAGTCGCAATATGTTTCTTCTCTTTGTCTGCGATGTAATACATCAACCGAGGTTTTCCTCCGTTGTAGCTTACTGTATTTTCGTCGTTGTGGCTTGTTATGAGAACCGTTTCCGTTTGCATACCCTCCTGCTCGATATCAAGGATCACGGAAGCATCTCCTCTTTGAGATTGGTTCTCTAAGCGTCCCACCGTCCAGGCATCCCATATCGTCTCAAAGTTATCACTTACATAGTTTTCACTGTTGATATAAGAGATTTGAGGGTAGTGGCGTTCCAAGGTTTTTAAGATAAGAGGATACATGCTTATGATAAGTAGGGAGATCAAGAAGATCAGGGTTGTCGTCTTTGCTCCGGAGGCAAAAAATCCCCTCTCTTCCCCTTCCTCCCTTATCTCTTCCCTTCGGTTCTTAAAATCGCGTTTTTCCTCCCATCTTATTTTCAGACGCTTGCTCTTTGGGGGCACTTCCTCTTCTTCTACGAGAAAGATCTCCCTCTCTTCTCTGCGATCCGACTGTTCTTCGGTTTGTACCTCCTGTATTTCAACTTCTTTCTTTTCTATATGATCCTTCTCTTGCATGATCTTCACCTCAATGTTTTTCAAATTTGTATCCGATGCCCCAAACGACCTTCAAATATCTGGGGTCTTTGGGATTGATCTCTATCTTCTCCCTTATCCTTCGGATATGGACCGTTACGGTCTCCGGACTATAAGCCGGCTCCTCCCAAACCCTTTCATAGATCTCCTCAATAGAAAACACCCGACCCGGATGGCTCATCAAAAGAAGGAGGATCTTGTATTCCAGAGGAGTTACCCTAACCTCATTGTCATCAACCCTCAACTGCTTGCTTTCCTCATCGAGTTCTATACCTCCGATACGAATGACCTTATCCGTTCCGACACCTTGGCTTGTTCCGTATTTGGCATAGCGACGAAGAGCGGAGTTGACCCTTGCAATGAGTTCCATAGGGTTGAAGGGCTTGGTGATATAGTCGTCCGCACCGATATTGAGTCCCATGATCTTATCGACATCCTCCGATTTCGCAGAGAGCATGATAATAGGAACAATACTCTTCTCACGAATTTTCATCGTGGCATCCTCTCCATTCATCTTGGGCATCATAAGGTCCATGATGACAAGGTCAATCTCTTCCTTCTCAAAAATTTGGAGGGCCTGCAGACCGTCATGTGCCAAATGCACGAGATAGTTTTGGTTCGACAAATAGATGCGTATCGAGTTTGCAATTTCATAATCGTCGTCTACGACCAGTATCTTATATTGTTTCAAGTTCATTCCTCCCGCGGTAATTTGGAAGAAGAAGTTCTTCTTCGAGATATCTCTTACTCTTATCCTAGCACAAGAATATGAAAAAAACCTTACCATAGTTCTTACAAATTTCTTAAAGGAACTGTCTTATACCATTATCTATTAGAATTTGCAGTTTGAACGCGTTGAAGCATAACATCCTCCAAATTGTTTTTCAGTTATAATAGGTCATGATATGTGTTTTATACTATATATTTGAGTTATGGATATCAACAACCTGTACCCAACAGAATATAAAAGTGATTTTCACGGTCGCAGAATAAATATATCCATACTTCTATTGGAGAATAGTATTAGTGTTAATTAGGTTTTAGTATCAACAAAAAAAGAGCTTTATCCCTACCCTTCCCGAAAAGGGCCGGAACAAAAACCCTTATTGTAAAGAACCGTCTTGCTTCCATCCGTTACTTGATGATATCGGCATACCTGCCATCGCTCAAGGCAACGAGTTCACAAGTCTTAACCTCCATCTGTATTCCCCTTCGTCCTCCACTGACGACAATGTATTCCAAATCTTGGGCCTTCTTGTCAAAGAGAGTCGGATACAGCTTCTTCATCCCTATTGGAGAACAGCCTCCTCGAATATAGCCCGTTATTTTGTTGATGTCCTTGACCTGTATCATATCGATACTTTTAAGATCAAAGGCCTTCGCCGTCTTTTTCAAGTCAAGCTCATCCGCTCCGTTGATCACACATACATAGTAGTTTCGATCGCTTCCTTGAAGAATGAGGGTCTTATAGACAAGTGCAATATCCTTTCCCACCTCTTTAGCTACCGTTACTGCATCCAAGTGTTCCTCATCGATAGAGTAATGCAGGGTCTGATAAGCCACCTTATGTTTCTCCAAAATCCTCATGGCATTTGTTTTCTTTTCCGACACAAAGCTCCCCCTCCCTTTGTTTTTTGCTATCTAAGGTAACAAAAAATCTTCCAAACGAAAAATAAACATCCTGACTTGTCAAAATACTTCTCCGCTATAATTTCATCATAGACTCAAGACACTGAAAATCAGCATAAAGTCCGAGTTATATGAACAATAAAAGTCTTGGATCTATCGTTCCCAAGGACTTTCATATTTTATGCACTCATAAGAATATCGGAAGTTTCCCCTTATGCGGTATCAGCTTAATAAAAAAGTTCTTCTCCCATCTTCTATCACTTCACACAGATACTGTCTTTGATCGCCTCAAACTTTTTTTCTCCGATCCCGTTCACATTCTTGATCTCCTCTATGGAAGAAAAAGCCCCCTGCTCCGTTCTATGATTTATGATCCTTTGAGCAAGTCCGTCTCCGATCCCGTCCAAACGCTTAAGCTCTTCCGCAGTCGCTATATTGATGTTTATCAAACTGTCTTCTTTCGATGTAGACGAAGATGGAATCCCGGCCTCAGTAATAGTTTCACCGATTTTTGTTACAACGTAATGCCTTTCATCCTCGACTTTTTGAGCCAAATTGATACTGTTGATGTCCGCTTCCGCCGTAAACCCTCCAACCATCTGCAGCGCATCTTTCAACCTCATATCGGAGGAGAGTTCTACGATCCCGGGCTGTTTTACTTCTCCGGTTACATAGATCACCACCTTATGAGGTTCCATATCCAAGACTTCTTCTTTGCCTTCTTCTACATCCGACGACAAGACTTGTTCCCGGTCAACAGCTTCTTGCCTCGGAGGGATCTTGTAGTAGGGCATTCTCAGTTTCTGTATCATAAAGACCGCTACAAGACAAACTATAACCACGGCAACTTTTTTCAGTTTTTTCGGTTCAACAGAAAATTTGGAGTACATAAACTTCTCCCCTCCGATCAATATGTAGTGGAAGTCGAAACATAGGGTTAAAAAACTCTTTTTCCTTGTTATTACTATTCTTCATTTGAAGTCTTGAAATAAATGGTTTGCATTTCGTTAGAAGATTCCCGGTTATGGAATGGATATAACACCTGTTCTATCGAATAAATAGTATTCTTCCCTTCTCCGTTTCACTTGATCGCTTGCACGGTTTGATTCCTACACGTTTTGGACAAACCTTATAGTTTTCTTCCCCAACAGCTCAATCGTAGAATAGTATAATAAGACTATAAGAGAAAATCAAAGGTTTCAAAAAGGAGCTTCAAGAGCTTCGGTTCAATCCGAATAAACCATTGTTTTATTTTATTCTATCTCTTTTTTTCAACCTCTTCAATATAAAAAAACAAAATCCCTTCTTCCTCATCCTGCCCGTTATCCCTGTTTATAAATATGCTCTCAAAGGTATAATATCAAGAACGGATCCGAGGTTACTTGAGAAGGTTGCCGCTCATATAAGCGATATCCTCATCCGGTACCGAAATCCGCTCGAAAAAGGACAACGCTTAGGGAAAGAATGTACAGAGGCAAGTTTATACTATTTTTCAATAGAAGTATAGATATATCTGTTTTTCAAACTGCGAAAAGTCGGTTTATCTTCTATGGGTCACAGATTATTTATATCCACAACTCAAAAGAATAATAGTATTACACTTCTTCATATGGATGCCAAGATACAAAAATTTATCGGATGAGTGCCTTTAACAAGCTCGCCCTTTCTTCAAGCGGATTTTATGCCCATGTTTCAAATTATGCAGTATTATCTTAAATTTATTTGGTAAATATCTTATTTTGGACTATAATAGTTCTTGTATGTTTTATCACTATAATCAAGTTAGGAGAAAAACTATGTCAAATTCAAAATTACTTGCAAAGGTCAACGGCCACGAGATTACCCAAAAAGATCTCGATTTTATGAAGCAGTCCTTAAGTCCCGAAATCTTGAGAAGCTTTCAGGGGAGCGAAGGAGACAAGGCTTTTTTAGGAGAGATGATCAATCAGAAACTGATGTACTTGGATGCAAAGGCGAACAAGCTTGACGAAAACAGCGAATTTAAAGAACAGTTGGCATCCGTAACGGAAAATTTATTGACACAGCTTGCTATAAAGCAGATCTTAAATTCCGTTTCCGTGAGCGAGGAAGAGAAGAAGGCCTTCTATGAGGAGAACAGATCCCACTTCCTTCAAGGCGAAAAGATCGAAGCCTCCCATATACTGGTAGACAGTGAAGAAAAGGCGAATGAACTCTATATAAAGGTGGAAGAAGGAGAAGACTTCGCTTCACTCGCAAGCGAACATTCCTCCTGTCCTTCCAAGACAAGCGGAGGAAGTTTGGGACAGTTCGGACGCGGACAGATGGTTCCCGAGTTTGAACAGGCCGCCTTTTCCCTTGAACTTGGCGAAGTGAGCAAACCCGTAAAAACACAGTTCGGCTATCATCTGATCAAATTAACGGGCAAGCAGGAAGCGGAGCAACTTCATTATGAGAGTGTTTCCAACGATATCGAAGCAAATCTTCTGTCTCAAAAACAACATCAGGCCTACCAAGAGCGTATCAAATCACTGCTCGACAAATATCCCGTCGAAATGATGTAGACACGTTTTACACTAATACTATTCTTCGATAGAAGTGCGGTTATATCTATTTGTCGATCACGAAAAATGGTTTTGTTTTCTATGGGTCACGGATTATTTATATTCATCACTTAAAGGAAGAATAGTGTTACGACGGTTGTTCAAATTATGAGGTATTTCCTTAGCATCATCGAAGATTCAAAGAGGGGAGGATCCAAGCCTGAGCTTGATCCCTCCCCTCTTTTTGTTTCATATCCCATATTGCCTGCCGATAGAATCTCAGGTTCCGCACTCGCTTCGATACCTTCAAACCTTACAAATTTGATATTGCAGGAACTCTGACCGGACTTCTCCGTGAGATCCTATCTTCTTCCATTGCCTGTATCGATGAAACTGCTACTACATAAAGAGAGAACGATATTCAAAATCGTCTCCTCACCCGTTGATTGTTTGCACCAACAGAAGCTGATGGTCGACTTTATTGTTGAGAGCCCTCTTGCGGCAAAGTCCTCTGCTTCAGCTGTGCATCGATCAAGAAGATTCCCGACGGTTCATCGCCGATCATCTTCATTTTTTCGAGCAAGTCTCTCGCCTGCTCTTCTTCCTCATCCTGTTCTGCGATAAACTGGTTGAGGAAGTTTCTCGCGGAGTGATTGTTCTCATCGATCGCCATATCCATCAACTTGTATATCGATCTGGTAACTGCCTCTTCATGCTCCAAAGCGGATTTCAAAACAGCAACGTTGTTTTCAAACTTCATATTCGGCTTGCTGATCGCAGACAACTCAATCCTTCCTCCGGTTCGAGCAATGTAATCCATGATCATATAAGCATGGATTCTCTCTTCCAAAGCCTGTACGTGGAAGTAGTTTGCAAAACCGTCCAAGTTCTTCTCCTTGAAATACACCTCCATAGCAATGTAGTCATAAGAAGACTGAAATTCAAAATTCACCTGCTCATTTAATGCCTTGTTCAAATTTTTGCTTATCATAGTGATATCCCCCTATTCAAATTTAGATAAACCGGTTTTCTAAATGTCCCCCTGTTTAGATTCTCATTGTTCCCTATTTGTACTGTTATTCGTCGCACTGTCGATATCAACAATTTGTACTCCCCGGAGGTAAAACAAAGATTCATCGTCCCAAAATGGATATGACAATTTATTGGATGACAACACAAATGATCGATCCCACACAGTAGATTCTTGCAGTTTTGCAGTTCTTACACCACTATCTGCCTCAGCGATCGATCGTTTGTACTTTATAGGATTTGAAATACCATTTGCCGGGCTGTAGCGTCAATGACTGCACGCTTCAAGCGGATAAACCTGCCCTCTACCACAACCATAGACTTCATTTATACACGAACTTTATTTCAGTGTCATTAGTGAAATAAAGTTATACGAACTCCTTGTATAGCACTTCTTCCAAACTCCTTTTGGGTACATGGTGAACTGCATGTTCATCTCTATAATACTTGTATGTTCCATCTTTCATCTCCTCGAGCACAACAACCTCCTTCACGACCCCCAGAGAGATGACCATAAGGGGTTCAAGGTGCTCCGGAAGCTCAAGTATTCGTCCCAAAACTTCTTTGTTGAAGGAAGCAAACATACAACCTCCATATCCGCCTTCCGTTGCACAGAGCAGAATGTTGGTAGCCGCTATCCCGTGATCCCAGAAAGGGTTGGAACGAATTTGCTTATCCAAAAGAATGACGATGTACGCGGACGGTCTCTCTCCCTCTTCAGGTCCGTTCCAATCGCTCAAAGATGCCGCCCATTTCAAGGAAGAAAAAATCGATTCATTCATCTCCTTCTGATTCGAAACGATATATTTCAGAGCCTGCATATTGTTTCCGTTTGATGAGATTCTTGCCGCATCGACGAGTTCCTTCAACATCTCGATAGAAATCGGTTCTTCCTGCTTATACCTACGATAGGTTCTGTTTTTGCGTATCAAATCCTTTAACATCCGCCTTACCTCCATTCTCTACTTGGATGCTTCGTCTTCCATTATATTTTCAGGCTGTTTCTCAAAGATGGTCTCTTCCTCCATCAAAAGCCGACTTCCATTAGTACCGCCTTCCTCTCGTGCAATGCCGACAGGGCTTTCATACTTGCCTTGACTTTCCTCCTTTTCGTCTTCCTTCTCAATCTCTGAAGATTTGTTGTTGACCGGCGACGAAGGAAGCCTTTCCTCCTCATAGAGAACCTTCACGGCAATAACGGCGACCTCCATCCTCGCAATCGGCTCGTTAGGTCTGAAAGCTCCCGCGATGTCCTTGCCCTCTATCACACCCGATTGAAAAAGACGATAGATTTCATTGTGATAACGCGTTGCTGTTGAAACATCGGGAATCTTTCTGTCGGTTTTTGACTTAAACTCCGACTTCGGTACGCTGTTGTGCAAGATGTAAGCAGTCTCTCCTCTTGTGGCCGGCCTGTCATATCTGCCTTCAAAATCATATGCTCTGATGATCCCGTTCTTCACCGCATATTGGATATAGGTATCATACCACCTTTCCATCTGCTTTGTATCCACAATTTCCTTGTTGTTGTAGATGGAATGAATCTTACAAGCTATCGTAATAACCTCGCACAGATCGATATCGGACTTCGGCTCAAAATTTGTCGAAGTACGTCCGCTTATAAGAGAAGCCATATAAGCCTTCTTCACCGAATGGTAGAACCAGTCACTCTGTTTGACATCGGAAAATCCATTTTCGTAACTTCTTACCGCCTTGAACGTTTTTGTTCCTTTTGCAAAGATCATTGTCGGTTGTATCATCATCAACACGGCGATCAAAAGCGTGATTTGGCGTTTTTTGTCCGTCTTCAATCTCATCCCTCCCTATCTCGCTTTCAAAAAATCCTCCTCTCCCTACGAAAGAAACAAATTTTGCCCATTTTCCGGATTCTATCTTCAGGAGAACGTCTATTTATAAGGATCTTTCCCTTATCTAAGATTATTTTAACTGATATTTTTATCATTTACAATGTAATAGCTGTGCTTTTTTCCTAAAGTTCGAACTATTGGTTCGAATCTTGCCGATTTTTACGCGAAAAAACGTTTTTTGTGAAGCCTGTACGAACAAATCACTCTATGGAAATAGAATATATTTTAAAAAATCAGCATAGAATCGATGTTATGCGAAGGGTCAAACTGTTGAAAATGCGGATTTGACAAACTTTTTTTCCATCCGCTACCGCTTCCGTTCGAACTATGGATATCAATGTTTTTTATTCTATGGGCGATAAAACAAATTTTTATGTTTGTGGATGCGGATATATCTGCACCTTTATCGGAGAACAGTATGAAATCGCCTAAATCCCTTCCGTCCGCATCAACAAAGAAAGAGTTGCTTCCGACCTTTTTTCTCGATTTAAAAACGTACAATCGTAACTCCGGGACCTCCTTCGCCATACTTTCCTTGGCGAAAACTCTTTACCGGTTTGTAGGTCTTAAGAAACTGTTCCACACCCTTTTTGAGTACCATCGTCCCCACTCCGTGAATGATCGTAACCTGCGGCAAATTGGACAACACCGCATCGTCAAGGTACTTCTCCAACTCCATTCGAGCCGACTCCATATCCATACCCCGAAGATCTATCTCCGTCTTGATGTGCATACTCTTATCTTTTCTTATCTTGCCTGCACCGGTATAAGCGTTTTGGCTCTTTTGCTTTTTGGGAGGTTGAAGAATCTCATAGGGTAGGTTCATCTTCATCGCTCCCAGCTGTACGCTTGCTTCCCGTTTTTTATCATCGGCGGAGAGGACGACTCCCTCCTGATGGAAGGTCGATACATAGACCCTCATGCCTTCTTTTACCTCATTCAGCGACTTTTCGGCATCTTCCTGCGTATAGAGAATGTTCTCATCGTAGGAGGAGGCCTTCAATGTGTCTTTGATCCGCTTTCGCGCCTTCTCAAGCTGCTTGTTCAAGTCTTCCCTGTCGAGTTCTTCTTTGAGTTTTGCGATCTCCCTAAGTTGATCTTCCACTTCATCTTGAGCCTCTTTCAGAAGCTTGGCCGCCTGTTTCTTTCCTTCGAGAAGTTCCTGCTCCAACCTTCGCTTTGTCCTTCTCTCCCTCTCTTCCAGTTTCGATTCCAACTCTTTGGCACGAAGATAGATAGCATCGCTCTCCTTCTTTTGAAGTGCCATCTCCTTCCTCTCATCTTCGATCTCCTTGAGCACGTCCTCCATCAAAAGTTTATCCGTATGGATCCTCGATCTGGAGTTCTCGATCAATCGTTCGGACAGACCCAGCCTCTTTGAGATCTCAAAGGCATTCGACTTTCCGGGGATTCCGATCATCATACGGTAGGTGGGCGATAGGGTGTCGACATCAAACTCCATCGACGCATTCTCAACCCCCTCCTGTGTCAAGGCATAGTGTTTGAGTTCACTGTAATGCGTGGTAGCTATGCACAGAGAGTCGTTTTGTCTCACTTCTTCCAGAATGGAGATCGCCAGTGCGGCTCCCTCCACGGGATCGGTACCCGCTCCGAGCTCATCGAAGAGCACCAAATTCCGATCGCCCAAGTTTTCCAGTATCTTTACAATATGTGTCATATGAGAAGAAAAGGTCGAGAGACTCTGTTCAATACTCTGCTCATCTCCGATGTCCGCAAAGATATGCTCAAAGATACACATGTTGCTGCCGTAGTCGCAAGGCAGGTGCAGACCGCTTTGAAACATCAGGGCAAACAGGCCTATCGTCTTTAGGGTCACGGTCTTTCCACCTGTATTTGGACCGGTGATCACAAGAGTCCGATACCCTTCTCCGATCTCTATGTCCGAGGCAATTACCTTCTTGCGATCGATCAGGGGATGTCTGGCCTGTTTCAACCTCAAATACATCTGTGGATTGAACCCTGCCTCTTCCGCCTTCATCTCTACGGAGAGCTTTCCCCTTGCAAAGATAAAGTCCAGCTCCGTCAGATAGACTTGATTATCCCTTAAGGCATCGCAGATCTCTCCTACCCGAAGGGTAAACTCTCCCAAGATCCTTTGAATCTCCTTTTTTTCGTCGCTTCGCAGGGTCTGCAACTTATTGTTGATCTCGACCACAGCAATCGGTTCGACAAACAGGGTCGCACCTGACGAAGATGTATCATGCACAATCCCGGGGACCTTGTCCCTGTATTCGAGTTTTACCGGCACGACAAACCTGTCCTGTCGCATAGTAACGAGGCTGTCCTGCAAATACTTTGCCTGAGAGGAGGAGACGATATCGTCCAGCTTCTTTCTCACGTTCTCCTGCATGGTTACAATG
The DNA here is from genome assembly GCF_042652965.1 of Filifactor villosus. Classification (NCBI taxonomy): domain Bacteria; kingdom Bacillati; phylum Bacillota; class Clostridia; order Peptostreptococcales; family Filifactoraceae; genus Filifactor; species Filifactor villosus. Next base: position 17,642 of record NZ_JBHSHL010000025.1, on the reverse strand, counting down.
CTTCTCCGAATCCTCCTGAGTTCTCCGCTCGCATTGTCCGACATCTCCGTCGGAGAAATAATCGCCGAAAACACATCCTCCTCCAGCTCCCTGTCCGCAGTCAAAAAGCTCGATAAGCTCAACAACCTTTTCGCCTCAGTTTTCTGATCCAAGAAATCCTTCATCCTCCTGGCGCTCGCAAGGCCGGAAGCGATATGCAAAAGCTGTTGCATATCCAAGACCGCCCCCAACTCTGCACGCTTGACCGCCTCCCTCGTGTCATAAAACGCTCCGAAGGGGATCGATCCGCTTTGCAGTACGATGGTCTGCGCCTCCGTCGTCTGACCCTGCCACAGAAGGATCTCCTGTTCATCGGTTGAGACCTTCATCTCTTCTATCCTTTTTTTTCCGAGTTCGGAGACCGCATGAGCCTTGAGTTTTTCCAAGATGGCATCATACTCCAAAACCTTCATTGTTCTGCTCTCTATCATCTCTCTACTTCCTTTAAATAACTTCGATATCTACGTATTACCTTTCGTGTCTCATCCTTGCCTTCTTTGAGAAACTCCAGTCTGTAATGCCTGTATCCCATCTGATACAGAATCTGTACATCCTGCTCCAGTTCCTTCACCTCGTAAGAAAAGATCTTGGTCTTGCCTAATTCATCTCGAACCACGGGAGTTCTGTTCCCCTTCATATCTTTCAACTCCAAGATATCTCTCCCACTTTTTGCATTTTTGTCGAACAGGGGATATTCCATGATCATAAACATCGGGGTCAGATAGGCCGGTATCTCCACCTTCTCCTTGTCTATTACTTCATCCAACTGCTCAAATCGGGAGGAATAGATCCACTCCAAGGACGGAGTCAAACTCTGCGCCTCCAAAAAATGCAAGCTGTATCTGTTGGACAAATTCAAGAGGTAGTCCCCTACCATCTTCTTATCCCTATACTTCCACAAAAGACCCAAGGAATTGGTCATATAACTGTCTCCGTAGGCTTGCATCTCTTTTTCGACCTTATCCAAATCTTCTTCTTTGACCGCATCGGGAAGAACATAACAGATTTTTTCTCTTTCAAACAGTTCTTCCGCCTTCTTGTACAACTGAGCTGTATCGACATACACCCTATCGACGCCTTCCTCCTTCGCTGCAAGAAGCTGTTCTTGCGTTCGGCATCTGACCGAAATCTCGGCCTTTTTAGAATACTCCTTCTTCCTCAGAGCCTCGATCTCTTTGAGGAAGTCTTGCGGTTCAATCTCCTGCATACTTCGATCGTATCTTTTTCTTCTGAGTTTGGACAACTCCTCCACCGCCGTTCTCCGGATGCGGTTCAAATCGGATTTTCCGATAAACACCCTTCCCTCCATCTCCGCTTCAAAGTCCTTCCTGTCGAGCTTGTAAGGAGTATCTCCAAGCTTTGACATCTGAGCGTAGACCAGTTCAAAATCCGGGAGGGAGGTTCTCGCTTCTTCCAACACTTTATCGTCCTCATAGGTCAAAGAATTCCCTTCTTCATCCGCAAGGAAGAGCTTTGCCTTCTCACCTACCGAAAGAAACAACTTCATCTTCAGGGGAAGATCAAAACGTTTTTGTTCATAGGACCTTACCGCCTCTTCCATGATCGACCTCGCATAGGTCTTATAGATGAGTTCTCCCTTCTCGATCTCTCCCACAAAGTCAAGTTCCACTTCTTCTTCCGCCGACGCGGATCTAAGAATCGATCGGCCTTTTAGGATCCTGCCGACCTTCTCTCCTGTCGAAAGACCGTCTCCGACTTCAAGACTGTCGAGAAGTTTCAGACCGATTCTCCTCCTCTTCCTGTCGTAATAGAGAAGTTTGGCTACCGGGACACCTTTGTTTTTCGGGCTCTTGGGATTTACGATCTCCTTCTTGTCCGCCGATAGAAGATACCCGTGCGTATACTCCCTCTGAAAAATATGCCCCAACTCACCTTCCATCTCCGCCTTGTCCCTGTCGGAGAGGATCTCTCCTTCATCTCTCAAATGTCTGTAGTGCTTGACGACCGTAGCAACATACTCGCTTCTCTTCATCCGCCCTTCCATCTTCCATGAGTCCACCGACGAATCCAGCAGAGCCTCGGACTTCTTGATACAGCTTAGATCCTTTGCACTGAGCAGATAGCCCTCCTGCTCGACCTTGTTGTTCCTAAGAAGGCTGTACTTCATACGACAGGGCTGACTGCACGAGCCGCGGTTGCCGGAACGCCCCGTTGTCATTGCGCTGAACAGACAGTTTCCGCTGTAACAGATGCACAGTGCTCCATGGACAAAGGTCTCCGATTCCATCCCCGTCTTGCGTTTGATGGTCTCGAGCTCGTCCAAAGAATGTTCCCTCGCATAGACGACCCTCTCAAAACCGAGTTCTTTCAGATACAAGGTATCAAGAGAATTCAAGGAGGTCATCTGAGTGGATGCATGTACGGGCAACTCAGGATACAATCTTCGAACCAGATGTGCCATCCCGATATCTTGAATGATGATGGCATCGGCATCGTTTCGGTACAAAAACCCGATATACTCCAGAAACCTCTCGACCTCTCCCTCCATCACGATGGTATTGGTGGTCACAAAGACCTTGACCTTTCTCTCATGTGCATACTCAATGGCCTCGACCAGTCCTTCCGCTGTAAAATTTCCGGCAAACGCTCTTGCTCCGAAGTAGGTTCCGGCGAGGTAGACCGCATCCGCACCGTTTGCGACAGCTGCATAAAGAGCTTCTTTGTTCCCTGCCGGAGCCAACAATTCTATCTTCTCTTTCATAAATCTCCTTTAATTTCTACATATAATGTAAGTTCCTCTAATAAACGGGGACACTGTATTCAACAATCTTACCGGACTTTCAGACCGGCAGATACTACGGTATTGGATTGATCCCATATTCTATAACTCCGGTGTGACGGCACGTTGAAATTCATAGTAATTCCGACTTTGATATAAACACTTTTGGTTTATAACGAAGATAAAAACTAAATATAAACTATCAATATGTCAATACACCGGTTTTTCAAGAAAAATATAGTATATCAAAGCATTACCCGCTACTCTTTTGACACTACCTATAAAAAAAGGACTTCATGGTAAACCACAATGCCCTTCCATTACCCTATCTCATTTTTGCTTCAGTTTCTCCAATTCCAACTGCAAGCGATACATCCTGTTTTGGAACTCATTGGAAATACGATCCGCCTCTTCCACCTCTTTCTGTTTTTCCGCCAACTTCTCCTCAAACTCTTCCTTCATCCTCTGTACATCCATTCCCTGTACACCTTGTTCATCCAACTGTTTTCGCAGGCGCTCAATCTCGAGATTCCTCTCGATCAGTTCCAACTCCAAACTCTCCTGCTTTTGCAAGAGAACATTGTACTCCCTCTCCGGAGCCTCGCTCTTTTTCTTCTCCCGAAACAGTTGGTCCGTGATATTTATTGCCGTTAAAACAGCACAATTTGTGTAATTGAATTTCGGATTTTTCTGCAGGATAACTTCCATCTCCTGAGCCACATAAGAGGCAAGTTCGAGAAGATAGTCCTTCGACTCTTCTCCGACTATCGTATATTCATGATTTAAAATCTTTATTGTTATTTTATTCATAAAGGCTCCTCCGATGCACCGTTTGATTTATTTTATCACACTATGTATTTTTTTTCAGTAATTTCGTCTTATTTATGTCGAAATGTCATATACTTGTTATATTTTTCTTGTCCCGATGATCATTTCGGTTCGAATACATCACTCTTATTCCGGTATCGCCGCAACAGACTTGTTTATTCTTTATATTTAGGGAAATACCGCACAAAAAGAGCTAATAGTTCCCTATAAGGAACAAAACTATGATAAAATAAAAGATATAAAACAGAATCAAACCCAGTAATTAGAAACCATACTGCATAATAGAGAACGAGGGAGAGCCATGAACAAACAACTAAATCTATCCATTCTTACAGACGAACTTCTAAGTGTCAAAACAAAGAAAAAAGAATTTCTCAAGCAAATCGATCAAATCATCCCTTGGGAAGAATGGATAGAACTCATTAAACCCTTCTATTCTTCGATCAAGGTATGGGAATATCTGTTTTGCGATCTCGGTACTTGCAAAGTACAGATCTTTGATATAAATAATGCTAACAGATGATCGGATACAAGAAGAAGATACTGTCAAAGACAGGGAGAGTTCCGCACTATTTGGAAACGGCAAAACTTTCTCTTGTCTTAAATAAGCGGAATAAACATTGACAGCAAGGGTAGATCGTCAATAAAAAATAACATGTTAACAAAGAGCAAGGAGCATATCGTTATGAAACTCTATAAAAATACTATAAGACTTGGCGCCCTGTATTGTATATTCTACAGCGCTTTACATTTTCTTTTTTTCGTGCGTTACCATACGGATGTTTTTGACTCTTGGGGCGATTGGATCTTTGACCTTTTTTTGGATTTAGATATTATTTTTATGTTTGGCGCAAGTATGGTTTTTGGTTTTGCTTATCCTCCTCTCTATCTCTTGCTTACAGTAGGTCTGTTCTCCATCAACCTCTATGTATTAAAGAAAAAAAACGAATTGTCCTTGAAACGATTTGCCTGCCTTTTGTTTATATCGTTCTTTATCCTTTTGATCGGAGTCCTAAACCACAATGAATTTTCACCTTTTATAGAATCCGGCAAAGGATTTTGGGAATACTTTCCCTTTATTCCTAAATCAAAAATATGATTAATACTATTTTTCAATAAAAGTATAGATATATCTATTTTTCAAATCACGAAAAATCGGTTTATCTTCTATGGATCATAGATTGTTTATATCCATAATTCAAAGGAATGGTAGTATAACACCCTTCTTTGATCAAGGTATGGGGATATCTGTTTTGCGATCTCAGTACTTGCAGAGTACAGATCCTTGATATAAACAACGCTAACAGATGATCGGATAAAAGAAGAAGATACCGCCAAAGACAGAGAGAGTTCCGCACGATCCGGAAACGGCAAAACATTCCAAAGAACTCTCCTTCTTGTCTTAAATAAGCGGATCAAACATTGACAGCAAGGGTAGATCGTCAATAAAAAATAACACATTGAAAAAGAGTAGGAAGTGTATCCAATGAAACTATATAAAATCACTATAAGATTTGCTGTCTTATATTGTATACTCTATGCTTCGTTATATTATACTGTATTTATCCTTCCAGATGAAAATAGTTTTTTAGGCGGTTTGTTTTTCTTTGTTTTTGTATGGACAAGAAGTATGCTTCTTTTCTGGGGAGGAACGGTTTTTGGTTTTAGTTCTCCTCCGCTCTATCTCCTACTTATAGCCGGTCTGATTTTGATCAACCTCTATGTGTTAAAGAGAAATAACGAATTGACCTTTAAACGATTTGCCTGCCTGTTGCTTGTTTTCGTTTGTCTCTTGTTTGTAGGAATACTGAATTATAAAGGATATGGACTGATCACCGAATCTTCTACAGACTTTTGGAAAGCTTTTCCCTTTGTTCCTGAATCAAAATATGATTAAAGAGTGTCATTAAAGACAGAGAGAGTTCCGCGCTATTTGGAAACGGCAAAACTTTCTCTTGTCTTAAATAAGCGGAATAAACATTGACAGCAAGGGTAGACCGTCAATAAAAATAACATGTTAACAAAGAGCAAGGAGCATATCGTTATGAAACTCTATAAAAATACTATAAGACTTGGCGCCCTGTATTGTATATTCTACAGTGCTTTACATCTTCTTTTTTTCCTGCGTTACCATACGGATGTTTTTGACTCTTGGGGCGATTGGATCTTTGACCTTGTTTTGGATTTAAAAACGATTTTTATTGTCTTAGGAGCTTTCGGTTTTGGTTTTAATCTACCTCCCCTATATCTCTTGCTTGTAACAGGTCTGTTCTCCATCAACCTCTATGTGTTAAAGAGAAAAAACGAATTGTCCTTGAAACGATTTGCCTGCCTCTTGTTTATATCGATCTTTATCCTTTTGATCGGAGTCCGAAACCACGATGAGTTCTCTGTAATGGTGGAGTCCGGTAAAAAATTCTGGGAATACTTTCCCTTTATTCCTAAATCAAAATATGATTAACACCCTTCTTCGATCAAGGTATGGGGATATCTGTTTTGCGATCTCGGTACTTGCAAAGTACAGATCTTTGATATAAATAATGCTAACAGATGATCGGATACAAGAAGAAGATACCGCCAAAGACAGAGAGAATTCCGCACAATCCGGAAACGGCAAAACATTCCAAAGAACTCTCCTTCTTGTCTTAAATAAGCGGATTAAACATTGACAGCAAGGGTAGACCGTCAATAAAAATAACATGTTAACAAAGAGCAAGGAGCATATCGTTATGAAACTCTATAAAAATACTATAAAACTTGGCGCCCTGTATTGTATATTCTACAGCGCTTTACATCTTTTTCGTTTTTTATATTACTATACAGACACTTTTTCTTCTTGGGGCGACTGGGTATTTGATCTTCTACTGGATTTAGATATTCTTTTTATTGGCTTCGGAGCTTTCGGTTTTGGTTTTAATCTACCTCCCCTATATCTCTTGCTTACAGTAGGTCTGTTCTCCATCAACCTCTATGTATTAAAGAGAAAAAACGAATTGACCTTGAAACGATTTGCCTGCCTCTTGTTTATATCGATCTTTATCCTTTTGATCGGGGTCCGAAACCACGATGAGTTCTCTGTAATGGTGGAGTCCGGTAAAAAATTCTGGGAATACTTTCCCTTTATTCCCGGACCGAAATATGATTAATACGATTATCTATTAAGATTGTCCGGTCGTAAAGTTTGAATTCCACGATCACTCAAAGCGTTTCCGGCAAATATACTGTTTGCCTGATATTTTAAACGGAGAATAGTATACGAATATCATTAAACACAGGGAGAGTTCCGCACGATCCGGAAACGGCAAAACTTTCTCTTGTCTTAAATAAGCGGAATAAACATTGACAGCAAGGGTAGACCGTCAATAAAAATAACATGTTAACAAAGAGCAAGGAGCATATCTTTATGAAACTCTATAAAAATACTATAAGACTTGGCGCCCTGTATTGTATATTCTACAGCGCTTTACATTTTCTTTTTTTCGTGCGTTACCATACGGATGTTTTTGATCCTTGGGGCAATTGGATCTTTGACCTTTTTTTGGATTTAAAAATTATTTTTATATTTGGCGGAGGTATCGTTTTTGGTTTTGGTTATCCTCCTCTCTACCTCTTACCTCTAGTAGGTCTGTTCTCCATCAACCTCTATGTATTAAAGAGAAACAACGAATTGACCTTGAAACGATTTGTCTGCCTTTTATTTATATCAATTTGCCTACTTTTTATTGGAGTACTAAACTACAACGCATTTGCTCCTCTCGCAGAATACGGTAAAAAATTCTGGGAATACTTTCCCTTTATTCCTAAATCAAAATATGATTAACACCCTTCTGCGATCAGGGTATGGGAATATCTGTTTTATGATCTCGGTACTTGCAGAGTACAGTTCCTTGATATAAATAATGCTAACAGATGATCGGATACAAGAAGAAGATACTGTCAAAGACAGGGAGAGTTCCGTTTTCCCTTTGGAAGACCCAGAGCCTTTAAACGCTCGGTCCGTATCTGATTGAGTTTCTGAGGGGAATTTGTAAGTCCGACGACCCTCGTCTTCTGCACCTCAAAGACTTCGTCCGGCAAGGGCGACTCCGGTACCAAAGGAATGTTTGCGACCTTGATGTTTTTATTTGCCAGATACATCGACAACGGAGTCTTTGAGGTCCTTGAGATCCCGAGAAGGACGATGTCCGCCTTCAAAGCTCCTCGCGGATCTTTTCCGTCATCGTATTTTACTGCAAACTCGATCGATTCCACCCTTTTGTAGTAGCTGTCGTTCAACTGCCGGATAACCCCGGGTTCTCTCCGAGGTTCTTTGCCCGTCATAGCGTTGATCTGTGTAAGAGTAGGACCGATGATGTGGTTTGTGATAAGAGGAATGGCAAACGCATTCAACTCTTTCAAAACTTGTGCCGCCCGATTGAAGTATTGCCTGTTCATACACTTACCTCCTTCTTTATGGTGATGATTTTTTTGAAATAAAGATGATTATTTTTTCCTGTTACATTAGGAAAACGTTTAAAAGCATACTGTTTATTTTCTCTTGCATTTTATGGAATACGGGGGTTTGTTAGAGCCGTGCAAGAACTTCATCATCGGTGTATTATAAAGGAAGGATAGTATTATGCGGATTTTTGAAATTGTGCAGTATTGTCTTGGCAAAAGTTCCATCGAATTGTCATATCATCCGATTGAACAACGAAAAACACAAAAATTTCTTCCCGAAACTATGATATAATAATGTTAAGAAGGATTTATCCGAATAGATAAACTATGAGTTTCCATATATACGAAAGGAAGTGTGCCTTATGAAAAAAAACTCTCACGGTGCAAACCTCTTTGAGCTGTCTCAAAAATACAAGTTCAAACCTGAAGATATCAAAGACTACAGTTCAAATATCAACCCCTTCGGTACAAGTCGCAAGGCTCTCGACTATGTAAGAGCACATCTTGAGAATATCTCCATCTATCCCGATCCCGAGTACCGCACCCTACGCGAGGCCATCGCCTCCTATTCCAAGTCAGATCCCGACGATATCCTTCTCGGAGAAGGTGCAACAGGCTTGATCAGCGGTTTTATCAATGCCACCTCGCCCAAACGCGCTTTGATTGTCATGCCTTCCTATTCGGAGTATGAGACACAGATCAAAAAAACAGGCGGCTGTGAGATCTTCCACTATGTGCTTTCCAAGAACCGAGGTTTCAAGGGCAGTGTCGAAGAGATCGTGCAACTCTCCCTCGAAGAAGAGGTCGATCTACTCATCCTCTGTAACCCCAATAACCCTACCGGAAGTTGTTTTTCTTACAGCGAGATCGAGACCTTGGCACAAAACATCCCTTCCAAGATTTTGATTGACGAAACCTATGTCGAGTTTACAGATACGGAGGTTTTTTCCTCCTGTGCTTTGACGAAAAAGTACCGAAACCTCTTTGTAATCCGAGGGACGAGCAAATTCTTCTCCACCCCGGGCTTGAGGCTCGGTTATGCTCTCTGCTCCGATCCCGATGTCAGGGAGTATTTTGAAACGCACACCGATCTGTGGAACATCAATATTATAGCGACCATGATGGGCGAGCATATGTTTACTGACAAGGAGTATATCGAAGATACCTTCCGAAAAATCACTGCGGAAAGAGAATTCCTGTTGGAGAGCCTCCGCCGTTTTGAAGAACTCAAGGTCTATAATTCGTATGGCAACTTTATTCTATGTGAAATCATCTCCAAACGGATCGATGCGGCACAAGTCTACAATGCGTTGATTAAGGATGCGTTGGCAATCCGCAACTGTACCTCGTTCTCCTACCTGAGCCCTTACTTTTTCCGAGTATGTACCTTGCTTCCAAAAGAGAACCGCCTTCTGATCGAGAAACTCTCCGAGGTGCTCCGCTAAGAAACTCGCTTGTAACTCCAAAAAACAGCGTGTTGGCACTTTATACTATTGTCTATTAGAATTGACACAGGTTGAATACTTTTAAAAATCATGATCCTCCAAATTGTTTTTCGACAATTATATATTTTTGTACCCGACATTTCAAACGGAGAATAGTATTATATCGTTCTTTCTTTGAGTAATCCACAATTGTATTGCATAGAAGATGAAACGAATATTTGTGGACACAAAATAAACGCCATCACCCCTCTACTGAAATATAGTATTAAGGCGATACCGCATAATTCAGAAAATCAGCATAAAATCGATTTTGTACAAAGGATAAAATTCTTGAAAATATTGATATGAGAGACCTTTGTGTTTTATAAAGTCGAAGAAAAATCGGAAGTTTGCCTTTGTGCGGTGTTTCCTTAACAAAATCGTAATACTATATTTATACTTCTATCCTTTAAATAAGTTTTGATTTTTTCAGATCCGAAAAAACGTTGTTTTGATAGTCAAGACGGATATAAGCATACCTTTCTTGAAGAGTAGTATTGGAATCAAGCGATCAGGGAAACGCAGTATGGATGTATCGAACATTGCTGTGTGACGATGGAAGCAAAACCTCACCCCCGGTCGCCTGAAACAGACAATACCGTAAAAACAATCTTTTTATGAACTTATTGTTCTCTGCAAAACAACAGGAACTTCGGTCCATATCTTTGTATGATGTTTTCCTATGTTGCAAGAGTAAGCGGTACCGGAAGTTTGTTCTCGGTACCGCTTTGTTTATGCTGCTTCTTCGACAGCTTCATCGCCCTTCATCATCAAGAGTCCGCCGATCGCAATGGCGGAGCCCAGCAGTTTCATCGGTGCAAGCACCTCGTTGAGAAAGACGAAACTGAAGATAAAGGTCGCAACCGGTATAAAGTTAAGCAACATCGCCGAGATGCTGACCCCGAGCTCTTTGATCGAGATTGCATAAAACCACGTACAGGCCGCCGAACATATCAGGGCTAAAAACAGAAAATGCAACATGATGGGCAGGTCGATCCTCTCTATATACACATAGTCCGTCTTCAACATGGGGATAAAACCCACTGTCCCGATCAGACATTGGTAGAAGGTGATCAACAGCCCGTCGTACTTCTGAACAAGGGGTTTGGTACATATCATATAGGTGACCCAGCTTATAGAGGCCATCATCATATAGAGGTAGCCGACATAGTTGCTGTTGAACTCCGCTCCTCCGATAACCAGATAGATCCCCGCTATCGAGATCAGCGAGCTTATGATGTTTCTGAGAAGGATCTTTTGTTTCAGAAAGATCCGATTGGCCACCAAGGCGATGATCGGCATCATTGCAACGAGCACCGCAGCTTCATTTGCCCCTATCTTCATGATACCTACATTCTCAAAGTAAAAGTAGAAGGTGATACTTGCCAAGGCGGAGAGGATGATTCTTCCCAAGTCCTTCTTCTCAAGATAAAGAGGAGATTTGCCGAGCTTTAAAGCTACAAAGAGGATGACCGATGAGATCAGGTACCGAAAAAACGGAAGGTATGCCGGTCCCAAAGCCCGGAGACATATTTCGATACTTACATAGGAACCTCCCCACGCAAAACAGGTAAATATAAGAAGAAACCACGAAACCCATCTTTTGTTCGACATACTTGTCCCCCCTATCTTTTACTCCCTCGTTTCATCGACCTTCTGACAGAGAAACAAGGTAGGAGCCATCTCGTCCTGATTTAAAGGGTTGATGTCAATGACCTTAAACTGTCTCGGATCCAAACTTTCAAAAAATGATTTGATGATGGAATGTTCCTTGCCCCTATCTTGTCCCAGATAGCTCACGACCGAAAGCAGGCCGTTCACATTCAAGATATCGAGCGCCTTACCCAAGCAGATCAGAGTGCTTTCCGGTCTTGTCATGATCTTATGATTCGAATTGGGAAGATAACCCAAGTTTCCGAAGATCAGATCCGCCTTTTCCACATACTTATCGATATTGGTATGGGTATCATGCACAAATTCGACCTTTTGCAGTTGTTCTGCCGGCACGGTCTTTGCCAGCCTGTTCCTGGCATTGTCGATTGCCTCCTGCTGAATGTCGATGGCAATGAGTTTGCAGCCGATATAAGGCAAAAACTTCTCAACATCCAAACCGTTTCCCAAAGTAATGTCGACAGCGACTTCCACCTTTGGCATATAACGTTCACATAAGAACAGTGAAATATCATTTAAGTTTGTGATACGATTCATACCTTCTTCCTTTCTATTCCCGTATCTTCTTTGTCGCCTTCTCTTCCAATAAAAGTCGCAGAGCCATGGCGAAGGCTCCGCACACTACAAACATATCGGCCACATTGAAGACATAACTCCATATCCCTCTAAAATCGATAAAATCAACGACATAACCCAACAACAACCGGTCGATGAGGTTACCTATCGCACCTGCAATAATAAAAGTAGCTATCCACTTCAAAGCTATACTTCCCTTGTTCTTTGAAACATAGGAGAGGATTATGGCAATGATGAGCACCGTCATAATTGTAAAGATGACTCTCTGCCCCTGCAACATCCCGAAGGCCGCTCCTCTGTTCTCAAGATAGGTCAGATGAAAAAATCCTTTTATTACCGCTATACTTCCGCTCGATCTTATCACAGTCTTCGCATAATACTTGCTCGCCTGATCCAGCAGAACCATCACAATACACGAGATCACATATATCATCTTGTCTCCTTCTTATATCGAACGGGGAATAAACCCGACTTTTTTAAACACCTTACGCAGCATTTTGCCTGCCATGGAGTTCGCCCTCTGCGCTCCATCTCGATAGACTTCGTCGAGGTAGGCCTTGTCCTTGAGCAATTCTTCCGCCTTTTCGCGAATGGGTCTCAGACCTTGAGCGACCACTTCAGCAGTATCCGCCTTGAAGTCTCCGTAACCCCTTCCTTCATACCTTGCAACGATGTCCTCGATACTCTCCGATGTCATCTTGCTGTAAATCTCCAAAAGATTTTTGATCCCCGGTTGTTCCGTGCTATAGCGTACCACTCCCTCGGAATCGGTCACCGCCCTCTTTATCTTTTTGACGATGACATCTTCGGTATCGAGAAGCGAGATAAAACCGTTCTCATTGCTGTCGGACTTGCTCATCTTCTTGGTAGGTTCCTGCAAACTCATTACCCTTGCGGCAATGGGCGGAAAGTACCCTTCGGGCACGGTGAAAGTATCACTGTATCTTCCGTTAAATCGAATCGCCAGATCCCTCGCCAATTCCAAATGCTGTTTCTGATCGGCACCGATCGGCACAAGGTCGGTATTGTATAAGAGGATGTCCGCCGCCATGAGCACGGGATAGGTAAACAGGCCCGCATTGAGGTTGTCGGAACTCTTCTTCGACTTGTCCTTGTACTGTGTCATCCGCGAAAGTTCTCCCATATAGGTCATGGTGTTGAGCACCCAGCTCAACTCCGCATGGGCCGGAACGTGCGACTGTATAAAGACTGTGCTTTTTTGGGGGTCGATCCCGCAGGCAAGGTACTGTGCCAACAACAACAAAGTATTTTCCCTAAGTTCCTTCGCTACTTGAGGAACCGTGATCGCGTGAAGATCCACGACCGAAAACAGGCAGTCGAACTCATCTTGCAGACCGATCCAGTTCGAGATCGATCCGAGGTAGTTTCCGAGGGTAATTTTGCCCGATGGCTGTATTCCGCTGAACAATCTTTTTTTCTCCATAGTGTTCTCTCCCTTATTCTTATCGATCACACCACTTGCCCAAAAGACAGGCATGGGTGCAAGCGTTATTTTTCGTGATTTTATTATTATATCACACTTAGACGAGTTTTACGGAATTATTCTTGGAAAAGACTTGATAAACTTCACGATCCTGTATGCTAAAGGACAAAAAAAGCACATACTATGACATTAGCGCCTGTCAATTCTAATAGATCATAGTATTACAAAACACGTGAATATAACCATACTTTTTCCGGAAAATAGCATCGAATCCGCCTCTGCAATAAAAGATGCCCTCCTCACCGTTGGCAAAGAGGGCCGATAGCTTACCTATCAAACAGTTTCAAGATTTACTTTTTCAGCGTTGCAAGTCTTGCATGCTCTTCCACTTCGGACTTCAACTTTTCGAGTTCCTTCATAACTTCTGTCGGAAGCTCGTCAGGGCTTCCCTCAAGACTCTTGACATACTCCATACGATAGACCAGAGCATTCTTCCACATTTTATCGAAGTTCCTGTTGTCGCAATCGACTTCAAAACCTTCGACTTCGGCATAGTCGATCTCGTCGAAACAACAAAGAGGCTTAAAGTCCAAAGAGTCTTCCACGAGTTTCTCCAAGATACCTAAGGTAATCTCTTTGGGGATCTTTTTGTCCATATAACTCCCTGTATTGATAATATAGCAGTTGATCTCCTTCTTATCAAATAGATTCTTAAACTTCTCGTAATCTTCACTCAAGGCATAGGTCCTAAATGGGTTTGCATAAGGCACAATGACGAGTTTTTCCATCTCGGCACTGTTGTCCAATCTCTCTGCAGTCGTCCTCTTGGTCGCAAGTACCGCCCCGAAGACGGAGGCTACTACAGGGTTCTTGATCTTGATGATCGGAGGGATTGAAGAATCTCTCATCAGCCATACGATAGCATTAAGGCGATCATCCACCTTATTGATCCTATTCGTTGTCCAAAGATGAGATTTGATTGCACGACCGTTCCCGTTTCGAATGTCTTCGGTTACGGGTACGATTTTGTTATTCTCATCCAAGGTCGCACCGCAGTTTTGGATGGAGAGAAGGTACTTGTTTGCCTCATGTCCCGCAGGATAGTCCTGGGTCTTATCAAAGTAGGACGGCTCCAATGCGACCGTCGACAGATCGCTCTCGGAAATTATAAACGCATCGTCATGCAGGATACTGATATCGAATTTGTCCTCGTGTTTATCGTGGGTCAGAGTCGATTTGCCCGATCCGGAAAGACCGAAAAATGCGATGGTATAGGCTTCCTTCTCCAAGTTGTATCTCTTTAATCCTCCATGACAGGATACATAGCCGTTTCGGTTCGCGACCTCCCAACTGAGGGTCAAGGTCCCCTTCTTATGTTCTCCGAAGTACCTCATTCCACAAAGCAAAAGACAGTTGTGTGAAGGCTCAAACAAGGCCAATCCTTTTTCGTGTTCCTTGGGGAGATAATCGGGCAGAGAAAGGACGTAGATGTCCGTCTCGTTCCACTCCTTCGAATTTCGATACATCTCTTCATATTTTTCATTGACGGCTTGGAAGTTCAGCAACCAGTTGTAGAGTGTGTTTTCATATCCTTCCTGTATCAACAGATGAGCCTTGAGCATAAAGTCTTCATGCAGACCGACATAGGCCTGAGCGTAGTAAAGTTTTTTATCTCGCGCATAGAAGGCAGCTTCTCTGGCAAGAGCGGAAAATGTCTTTTCCTTATCTGTATCCCTATTATTCAAGATCACCCTCGCCTTGGCATAGCGCCCCGTAACTTCTCCATCGTTATACAGAAGTACCTTTGCATCGGAAGGAAGGTCGAGTTTTTCAGGCTCATATACATCCATTCCGGTCACGACGGTCCCGCTCGAATTCTTGGCAAGCTCGTAGGCTTGTGCAAGGTTCCTGACATAGATTACATTATTGCCGTAAAAGACAGTTTCGATTGTCGTTCTCAAGGCTGAGAACTTCTCATTTTTCTTATTTATTTCATCTCGTTTGTAATTTCTAATCGTAGACATAACCGCACCTCTTTGATATATTTTGTATTGTCTTACATCCCCTATTATATCAAAGTTTTTTAAAATGAAAAGATGTTTCCTGCAAATATGTTATTATTTTTATTCTATTTGCTATATTTTTCATTCATAAACCCTATATTTTTTGCAAGTACGATATACTTTTTTGACTTTTTGTGAAATTGCATTTTTTAAGATGAAATCCATCACATGATCTATATAATTTTATTTGAAATTTCAATACTTTTATATATATCACTTAGTCTCATCCCATTTTTTCGAAGTTGCTTCCTCCGATATTTTTTTCTTTTTCCTTTATATTTCAATGGAATGATTTATAATAAAATTGAAAGTTTTCCATCTTTTGCTCCTATAAGGCACTCGTTCTCTTCTTTTTTGTTTATATTGTATATCTTATTTCGTGTTTGAAATAACTGATACTATTATTCATTTGAGTTATAGATATCAGTAATCTGTATTCAACAAGAGATAAAACGGTTTTTGTGGTCATAAAATAAATATAACCACACTTCTATTGGAGAATAGTATAACAAAAGGTTTTCTCTCATATGAAATACTTGTATTTTATAAAATTGTGTAAATTTTTTGATTAAATAATTTGTATCAGGGGTATAGGTCTAAAAGTAATTATTTCATTGTATTCAGAAGTTTTGAAAGGGTGTTTTCTATGAAACTATTAAAAGAATTCAAAGACTTTGCCATGAAGGGAAATGTACTTGACCTTGCAGTTGCAGTTGTTATCGGAGGTGCTTTCGGAAAAATCGTAGCTTCATTAGTCGATGATATCATTATGCCTATTGTCGGTGTAATCATCGGAGGAGTCGATTTTACCTCGCTCTCGGTTCAGGTTGGAGAAGCAACTGTCGCTTATGGAAACTTTATCCAACAAGTCGTAAACTTTTTGATCATTGCATTCTCGATCTTTATGGTGGTAAAATCGATGAACGCGTTCAAGAAAAAAGAAGAAGCGGCACCTGCAGCTCCTCCGGCACCGTCGAACGAAGAAGTTCTACTTACGGAAATCCGTGATCTATTAAAGAATAAATAGTATGTTCTCGCTTGCTCACATCATGTTCCATCCGAACCGTTGTTGACAAGCTCTTCATACAATTATTTGATCAGATCTGTCCTGTTGAAAAAGTTTCACCGCTCTTTCAACAGGATTTTTTTACTATTTCACTTATAAAATTATATTCTTATCTACTCAAACTGTTCGGTCATATAATTTGGGTATATGATTGCTCAAAACGGTTTCGGTAAATACACATTCTATTTCTCTGATACTTCAAAAGGAGAATAGCACTACAAAGGAACAGAAATGTGTCACAGATAAAACAAGGTTTTATGTTTTCTTTTTTCTCAATTGGGTATATTATAAGCTGTAATAAGATTTCATGAATTTTTTAGGGAGGATTATGACTATGAGTATTTTTAATGATTTTATCAAGAGTGGAGATTGGAAGGGCGAAAAACACGTTCCTGTTATCAACTGTCCTGATACCTTTTCAAAAGACGAGGTTACAGAGGTAAGTCTATCGATAGGAGATGCAATCGCGCATCCGAATACTCCGGAGCACTATATTGCATGGTTTAAACTTTTCTTTATTCCCGAAGGCGGAAAGAACATCATTGAGCTTGCAGATGCAAAGTTTTCCGCACACGGTGAGACAAATTCTTTCTCTGAGCCCAAGGCTGTTGTAGGAGTAAAACTTCCTTCTTCCGGAAAACTGGTTGCTCTTAGTTATTGCAACATCCATGGTCTATGGGAAAACAGTAAGGATGTCGTCGTAAAATAATTTCTAAAAGTATGTAAGGTTGCTTCTCTCAATAGAGAAGCAACCTTTTTTATGATACTTCTTCCGATAAAAACACCACTTCTCATAAGCCTGATGTTTTTATCAGGGAAATATACTGCACAAAATGATCCGATAGTCCCTTGTGAAAAACAAAAATATAATAAAATAGGATACCGCAGCCTTAAATATGCGGTACCCTATTTAAAATTCCTATTCCATTGAAATGTCATCTGTAATAGAACATATAGATGATTAAAAGAATTGATTTGTATAGAATGACAAGAACTTGTACATTATTATCCATTAGAAATGTTGTCTTATCGATCCTGTGACTCGAACATTTATTTCCTACAGAGCACAAATCACTGATATCGACAAAGTAATGAATAATAAATACTCTGAGATGAGTGTCGTATAAATAAAGACTCTCGGAGTGTTGCCTCCGATAGTCTTTATTTATTAATCTTTATTCATCTTACTTCTTCAAAATGTTCTTCCGCATTTATAGCTTCCTGAATACCTCTCGATTAGTTGTTGTTTTGTTTTTCAAGGATGTTCGGGCTCGCTGCATCTTTTCCTACA
>NZ_JBHSHL010000024.1:0-3903 GCF_042652965.1 Filifactor villosus | reverse complement strand
ATTTGACAAAAAAATAAAGCATTTAGAATGCTTATAGTGATTTTTTCCCTTTTAAACTGTCAAACTCCCGTGTAATTAATACCGATATATCTCTTCTACAAATACAGAAGTAGGATCGACACAGTACAAACCCTTGATATAGGCAAGGCGCGGGGCAACAATCTCAGTGTCCTTTTGTCGGAAGTTATGTGAACGGAAGAAGAGGTCCAAAAAATAAAAATTTTTTTCAAAAAAAGATGGCGAAAACTTCGATTTTGAGATACAATAGAAGACGATAAAAATCGTTGTAGATAGTTTTGCTTGCAAGCTTGCTCATGCAGGCATAAGAATTTGCGGATGTGGCGGAATTGGCAGACGCGTACGGTTCAGGTCCGTATGTATGAAAGTACTTGGGGGTTCGAGTCCCTTCATCCGCACCAATTACATAAATACGAGCGAAAACACTTAATCGCCAAGAAAACAAGGATGGATAATGATACTTCTGCTTAGCTATGGCTTGAGCTTGCAGGAAGTAAGGGAAAAAGGCTCTTACTTCTGAGCGGTCGCACGCAATGGGAGCAGCCCGGCCGAAGGCGGGGAGGTGAGATTCCTATGCCATTCTCATTGCAATAATACAAAAACATTGTTTCAAAACAAATCCTATGTAGAATTTAATAAAATATAGATTATTAAATTCTAAGAGGGAATTGGAAATGAAACAAGGACTAAGCGACTATGTAGATTATTTTCTTTACACCGTCAAACAAATCGAAGTGGCAAAAACAACCTTTGTGGGCTATGAAAACATCTGCAAAAACATCAAAGCCTATTTCGTCCATCAAACACTTGACGAGATCAAAAAAAGAGACATCCAATGTTATTTCAAATACCTATCCGACAAGAAGATCTCCATCAACACCATTCGCAAACACTATGACCTGTTAAATCAAATCTTTCGTAGTGCGATCGACGATGAACTCATCCTCACGAACCCACTTAGTAGATTAAAAAAGCCGAAAAGAGAAGATTTCTTCTGTGAAGTCTACAACGAGCAGGAATCCTTGTGCTTGCTTAAAGCAAGCAAAGGAACCGATTTGTTCTTACCGATTGTCTTTGCTCTGCTTCTCGGATTGCGAAGAGGCGAAATTTGCGGTTTAACTTGGAACAGGGTAAACCTCGAAGAACAATACCTCTTGCTTACCGACAGTCGGACCACAGCCGGAACGGAAATCGTCACAAAAAAAGTGAAAACCACTTCGTCCGTGCGAAAAATATATCTGTCGACCTTCCTCAAAGAACTACTGGAGCAAGAAAAACAACAACAACGGTTACCGCAAGAAGAAATAGAACAAGGATATGTGTGTTTAAGACAAAAAAACATGGAACCGATCCATCCCGATTAAATCTCAAATGCGTATCCGAAACTTTTGAAAAGACATAACCTGAAAAGAATTCGATTTCATGATTTGCGACACAGTTGTGCGAGCATCGCAAATCATAACGGAGAAACCTTGCATAACATCTCATACTAAAATTCATTAGAACGATTGACAAATCCATCGTCGATGAGTAATTTGTTTTACCACCTCTTTTGTTAGGGAGTTAATGGTTTCACACAATCGATCTACAACATCATTCAATGTCTTAAATACTTCGTTTTTGAACCCCATCCTACGAAGTTGTTTCCAAATTTGTTCGATTGGGTTCATCTCCGGAGTATAGGGCGGAATATGCGTGATTCGAATGTTCTTCGGTATGTTTAATCCCTTCGATTTATGCCATGCAGCACCGTCACAAATCAATAGAATCACATCTTCCTCATATTCTTTCGACAGTTCATCCAAAAATACATTCATGCACCCGGTATTACAATAGGGCATCACTAGAAAATAGTGCTCTCCTGTAAGAGGTTCTACTGCTCCATACACGTATCGATACTCTCTGATGTGATGACAAGGAACCAAAGGACGCACTCCTTTCGTACACCAACAATACTTGGGTTTGTTGATCCTTCCAAAGCCTGCCTCATCTTCAAACAGGATACGCAATCTCTTATTAGGGTAAACGCTTTCTAACTCTTTTGCCGGTGTGTTAATTTTTTTGAGGACATTGAAGAGGAAGTATCTTCCATGCTCTCGTTATAGGTCGGGGGAGGCTTTCTCCCTCCCCATTTTTTTGTTAAAAGAGGAAGGAGATGCCTGTATGAACTACGTTTCTTTTGGTGTAACCCTTACCACGCTCCTTATTTGCACGATGACCGACCTCAAAGGTCGGCTTATTTACAACAAGGTCCTTCTCCCCTATGCGGTTTTAGGCCTGGTATTTTCCCTGCAAAACCGCAGAAGTGTTTATATTGTGCTTAGTGTCGTCTTATTCCTCCTTTTTCTTTTTCTAAAAGAATTGGGAGAAGGAGATCGTAAGCTCCTTAGTATTCTTCCTATGTACTTGCACGAAGACACTGCGTTGTTCTTCTTCGTCTTATCTCTGATCTACCTTCTCCTATATGGCTATCAAAAGAAAAAAGGGATCAAAACCGTAGCCTTTGCACCGTATATCCTGCTTTCTTATCTAATCAGCATGGCTCTGTCGGTAGTAAAAGAGCTGTCTATCCCTCTCTTTTAGAAGAACATCAGATTATGAAGTATCAAATATGGTATACTATGTAATAAGAAAGTGTGATAAGAAGGATCAAGGGCAGCTTGCCCCATCAGGAAGGGAGGAGGAGAAGATGGAGCTTTATTATAAAAAGGTCCCAAAAACGACACCTGAGCGATATATCAGCGGATATGAAGCGTTGAATGTTGTAGATGAAAACGGTCTTACTGCCGATTGGCATCCACTGACTTTTTGGACAAGCACAACGCAAGAAGAGATCCCTTTATATGAAAATCCTCTGTTAAAAGAAAAGGGGATCTCCTTTCGAAAGATTCCTTTTAGTGAAGAAATGGTGTATATTGCAAATTTCTCTAGGGCCATTGCGGATCTGATCTACCATGAGTATGAGACCCATCCTTGTCTGTTTCGAAACATTGCAGAAGACTTTCTTTTGAAAGAGGAACGAGCCGAGTTGTTCGGCTATTTGCTCGAAATTCGAAAAGAAAAGGAAATTGATGAATTTCTGATTCAGGAATTTCCGAAAGAATACTATGAATTTAAGTATAGGGATCTGAAAGAAAATGCTGTATTTGCTCAGAGACCTTCTTTAAGGAACGGCTCTGAAGACAACGACAAAGTCTACACGGGAAAAGAACTGGTCGATAAAACGGTAAACTCCTTCTCTCAACAGAGGAAAGCTCAGGACCTTTACGATTTGGGATACCTGATCAAAAAATATCCGGGAGAATTTTCCAGAGAACAACTCCTGAGCATCATAGACAATATCAATTATAAGGGGATGGACTCCCTGGAATATAGTTTAAGACTGGAGATGAAAGAACATCATTTGGCCAAGATCGATCCGGCAACGTATATCATAGAACTGTATGAACGTTGTGTTCGTCGATTGGAAGAGTTGCAACACAACAGTCTCTAAAAACTGCTTTCTTTAAGGCAGTTTTTTTATTTCCGATCAGGAAAAATCTCTCTAGGACAAGGAGGTGAAGGTTATGGATATGTATATCCCTTTACTGCGTGCATTGTGGGAAATCAAATATGTGTTTCTCTTCTTTTTTCTTTTATATCTCCTGCCTCGTGTGATCTTGATCTATCGCAGACACAAAGAGGACAAGAGGTTAAAAGAATGTGGGATCGAGGAGATCGATCGTTTTTCAGGAGAAACTTTTGAGAGATATCTCATACTATTCTTCGATAGAAGTATGGTTATATCTGTTTTGCAACCACGAAAATTCGTTTTCTCTGTATTTGTCAAGCGAAAAATGGTCCAGGGATCTCATCGAAAAACGGCCCGTTATTTTAGCCACTCCC
>NZ_JBHSHL010000023.1:0-45420 GCF_042652965.1 Filifactor villosus | reverse complement strand
CGGTATTTCCTCTCATAAAGAACTCGTCTGCTACAAATCCGTCGTTATCCCCGTGCTTAATTCCGTCTACAATACTCCAGCCGTTTTGCAAGGTTTCGTTGTCATATTGTGCATAGAGTCCGAGATCTGCAAAGGTCACTCCGAAATCTCCTGTTGTAGCCTTTGTGCTGATGCTCAACGTATCTGTCCAATATGCATAACCTGTTCCTGCAAGCACCAAAGATAGTGCCAAGATACTTCCTACTAATGATTTTCCGCCCATTCTTTTCATGGTTTTTCCTCCTTTAATCATTAAATACATTTGGTTTTTGGATACCCGGCCTAAGAACATAAGAGTCTATGACCTCAGGCGATGAATTGAATCAGATTCTTTTTTAAGAGCCCTTGCTTTGTTACAAATAAAGTATAGCTTTTATTCCAAAATTTCAAAACCCTCTTAAGTCTTATTTTCTCTTCTTTTTTGGTTCCATATTTTTTTCTGTTTGACCCTGTACGTTCTCCTCCAAAGTGAATCCGCATTACCCCTACGGTTTAGTCGGCTATGCTTCCAAAGCGGTATATTCGATTTTCCCAAACAATTCTGCCTGTACCTGTGACCAAGTGTTTGCAAAGCACATTTTATATACCGTCACCTATTCGGATCATCGATACCGCCTCAGCTCCTGTGCGATCTCAAAGCATTGGCCTGCGATCTCCTTCATAGTCTCTTCATCACAGAGCTCTGCCAGTTCATAGTCCATATAGGAGCTTGCAAAGTCCTCAAGCACCTCCAGCAGACAATCGAACTCGCCGGGAGTCGGAGTTACCCGGATCTTTTTCTTCTTGCCGATACCGTCATTCAGGTCCTTGAGAGATACTTCTTCGTTGTGCAGACATTCCAAGAGGATGGCTGCAATATCAGTCATCAGGTTGATAACGATATCGATCTCGCTGTAATGCACCCCATCCGCACTCATATAGCGGATATCCGCCGTCGTTCGAAAACTCCCCTTCGCGATCTGTTCCTCAAGATAGAAATCCCGAAAAATCTTGGAGAGAGGATAATCCTTCTCTTCTCCTTCGTTGAAGTAGTCTATCAGGGTGTAGCTGTCTTCACTTTCTCCAAGGTATTCTCCCCACCACTTATCAATATACATTCTTCTTCTCCTTTCATTGAGGTTTCATATGTACTTCGGCAGGTCCTCCTGCCGGATTTTCCTAAGGCCTGAGCAAGCCGTAGATATAGAGGTCATAGACCTTCCCGTCCTTGATGACTCCGTTTCTCTTTATCCCTTCGCGGATAAAACCGTTCTTCTCCAAGACTCTGATAGAGGCAATATTGGGGGAATAGACCAGGGCCGTGATACGAAGGATGTCGAGTTCACGAAAAGCAAGGTCACACAACAGGCCCACCGCTTGCGTCATCACACCCTTGGATGCATATTCGTCCAGAAGAAGATAGCCGATCTCTCCATCACAGTGATATACATCCTCCTTCTTCTCGACCGACATATTGCCGACCACTCTGCCGTCCACTTCGACGGCACGAAAGACCCCTTCACGTCCCTCATGCTCCTGTACGAAGTTCAGCCACCAACTTGCATCTTCCTGTGTGTAGGGAAGGGGCAGGAGCCCCGAAAGATAGGACCTGTCCACCTCATTGCACACCTTGATCAGATCTTCCCTTTGTTCTTCCGACCACGTTTTCAGCTCCACCTTCATCTCAACAACCTCCCTTGTTTGATTTTTCTACGGAGATACCGCACAGTTCAAAAGCATGGCAGGCTCCGTTCGATTACGAAAGATATCATTCTTATACACATTGGGTTCTCAAGATCCCCGTCCTCTATGAAACGATAACAGGATCTTTCTTTGCACCCGCTTCCATTCCTATCTTGAAACTTCGAGTACACGGGCATCCGTTCTTTCCTTCGTTCTTCCTACTCTTATGACCTTGCCCCTTCCTCTTTCAGTATCTCTTCTATCTTGGCACAATAGAGTTCAAAGAGTTCCTCCTGATAGCCGGCGCACCGAAGCTCCTTCATCTTAACCACCGTTCCTTCCAGCTCCTCGGAATCCGTCCCGCCCAACTTTTTGAGCCTTGCATAGTCCAGCTCCTTCTTGGGTGAAGAGAGAAGATAACAGTCCTGCGTCATAAAATCGAGTCGGATCCTTGAAGGATATCTCTTCTTCAAAGTGTTCGCCATCCTCAACCCCTCCGGATCAAAGTCCCCGGTATAGTAGACAAGGCTGTCCCCGTCCAAGTGTTCCATCAGATACCAGAAGGCCTGCTTGAACTGTCCGTGGCTGCAAACCGCCGGAAGATCGGGAAACTTCGATATCAGCATCGAGTAGAGACCCGAGTTTTCGACCACGAAAAGGATCCTCCCCCGATACGGTTGAAACTTCGAGTTCTCGACAAGGTGCTTGAGAGGCACATTCCACGTCAGACGACTCTCACACGCCTGCTTCCAAAAACCGACACCTTCCTCCCCCTGAAAGGCGAGGAGGGCATTTACCGTCACAAAGTTGGAGATATCGTCGGCCAGGAGCCCGAAGTTCAACAACCGTTCGTGGCGTTGTTCCGCCTTGGACTTTCTCTCATAGTTCGCCCTGTCCTCGCCTTGGAGCCGTTCCTCGTATTTGAAGTTCAACAAGCGTTCGAACCACCTGCCCAAGGTGCTCGGACTGTCGAAGGCGTGAGGGTGGCCCGCGACCTGATTGACGTACAGGGGCAGGTAGACGAAATCCTCGAGAGGAAGTCTTGCAACTGCTCTCTCCAGGATCTCAAGTTCCCTGTCCCCGAGTTTGCCCTTGCAGGAGTCCATATAAACCTCATGAAGGATCTCCTTGGAATGGAGGCAGGCAAAAAGGTGCGGATACTCCTTCTCCAAGTTTTGAACATAGGTCTCTTCCCTCTGTTGTTCACGCAATTGAGCCTCCGTCCTCTTGATCAGCTCCGCCTTGGTGATCTCTCTCACGACCTCTCCGAAAGGAACAAAGGCAAATCCCGTTTTTTCATACTGGCGGATCCATGCTTTCAGAGAGATCCTCCTCTTTTCCAGAAGTTTGTAGTCCGCCTCTCCCAAAAAGTCCGCCAGGAGCCGAACCTCATCCTCCGTGTAACTCTCGAGCGAAATACTGCCTCGAAGTTCCCCGAAACTCTCATACTTCTTCAAGCAGGCTTCACAGAACCTTCGGTAGGCTCTCTCCCGCCTGAAAAACTCGATGACCTTCCTCCTATCCACAGTTCTGCTCTTCCTCCCTTCTCTGTCTTCCGTTCCAACGGTATTCACGACTGACCACGATGTCCGAGCCCCTCTCCCTGATCAATTGATAGATCATCAGATCCTTAACAGTCTCGTAGTCTCCCCACAGAGATTGGGAGTTGAGCACATAGTCGAACCCGAGGTCCTCCATCGCCTTGAACAGCTCGGCGATATTTCTCTCATCGACTCCGGCAAAGGCCTCGTCCAAAACGACAAGGTAGGGTGCGTTCTTGGAACCGTCCTCATAACGCGAATAGATGGCGGTAAAGAGGGGCAGGTACATACTGATCGCCTTCTCCCCTCCGCTGAAACGGTTGAAAACATGGTTGGAAAGCTCCTTCGAAGCTTGGTTGTCCTTCTCGTATCGGATCACAAAACGGAACCATCGTCGATAATCGAGGATTTGTTTCATGACATCGTGGAGGGATCTGACGTTCTCATCCTTTTCCATATCGATCTTCGCCTGTTCGATCTTGAGACGGAAGTGATTTACGATTCGCTCAAAATCGTGATCGGTAAGCGTTTCGGAAGGCCGTCTCAAAAGCTCGACCAGTTCCCTCGTGCCCACCTCCCTCTCATCTTCGGCGGTCTTGGGTTTCCACTCGATCAAAAGTTTGAGGCCTCGGTAGTTGTTCTGCCTTTGAAGGACATCGTTCATCTTCTTCGTCCACTTCTCCGCCGAGTTGATCAGTCCCTTGATGATACGCCCCGTCGAATCGAGGAGGATGTGCTCAAAGAGGTTTCGATCCTCCTGCCTGATGTATCTCTCCTGTTCTTCGATCGAGATTTCCAAGGAGCTGACGACGCGGAAGATATCCGTACGCCTGTTCTGTTCGTTGAGAACAGTCAGGAGGTTGCGTTTGGAGTTGCTTCTGAGCACCTCGATCTCGGAGGCGAATTCTCCCTGCACGTCCAATTCCTCCAAAGTCACTGTATCACAGGCGAAGGACTCTATGATTTCGGGACTGTACCCGCTCAATTCATTGGTGTGTTCACGCACGACCGAGCCCAATCTGTTGGTTTTTTTGGCCTCCTTCTCCGCCCGGGAAGGCTCGAAGGTCTTGGCATAGTCTCTGAGCACTTCAACGCTCTCGTCCTCCTCACTGTAGCGACGGTACTCCTTGTCGAAGAGGTCTTCCCATGTTTTGGACAGTTCTTCGAGGAAGACCTCCTTCCTCTCGCTCTCCTCCTGTTTCGCCCTTGTTGTCAAGAGCTGTTCCTCTTTTCGAATAGTTGAGGCATTGAGACGATCCTTCTCCTCGAGAAGGACTTCCTGCCTCGATCTCTTCTCTCGGATCTTGGCACGAACCTCCTCCACATCGGCAAGCTGCAGTCTCTCTTCCAAGGACAGGATTCTCCTGCTCTCGACATCGATGTCCGTCCTGAGTTCTTCGAGCTCGTCCTTGAGAGCGGAAAGAGTCTTCAATGTGATGGAGAGAGTCTGCTCCTTATCGCCCAACCTCCTGTTCCCGCTGACGATCTCCTTGAAGATGTCCCCCATATCATCGAGGACGTCCTTATACTCCCTCATCTTCTTCACGATCTCTTCCACGAGGACGAGGTTGCACTTGAGTTCGTTCTCCCTCTCAAAGATGTAACAAGCCTGCCTGAGTTCGGCGATCTCCTCTTGGAGAAGATTGTACTGACGTTCGTACTCCTGCCTGCGGATCTGCTTGAGCTCCCTCTTGGATACCGCCTCGCGAATACTTTGTCGTATGGTCCTGAGGTCGTCATCCTTGGGAAAATCCTTCAAACGTCTTTGCTCCGCCAAGATCTCTTCCTCTATGGCGGAAACCTCCTCCTCCAACGCGACGATCTCGCCCCGGATCCCTGTAAGAGAGTCTTCGATCTCCTCTATCTTCGTACGGATGTAACGAAGCCTTGCCTCCTTGCCGATGAACTTGGCACGGTGTTTCTTTGTTACCCGACCTTCCACCATTGCGAGAGAATACTCTCCTTCCTTCGTAATGCTGACGGATCCCGCCGTTCTGTCAACGGCAATCGAACTTAGGATCGCCTCGATATAGACCCTGCTCACCTTCTCATTGTCTACCGAAACCAAGTACTTCGAGAGATCATCCCCCATCAAGGGCGCAGAAGGAAAGATCTGTGCCGACTCCTTCAACTCGAGATCTTCCTCCGATACGAGGCAGTCCAAAATACCGCTGTCGATCAACGCTCCCTCGATCCGATCCTTCTCGTCCTCGCTCAGTCCCTCTCTGAAGTCCACGACCTCATACAGGTAGGCGAAGGCCCTTCTTTCTTCTCTCAAAAGACGGTGCTCCTCCAGTTTGTACTCATCACGGGGAGGTTCGGGGACGGTCCTGTTCTTCCACAGTTCAAGCTCTTTCTCGAGTTCCCGCTCCCTGAGACTCAGATTGTGAAGGTCCTGCTCCAACTTGAGTTTCGACCTGTGTTTCTCCTGTTCAAAACGGCTGTACTCCACCTCGACCAGACGTCTGATATCATAGAACTGTGCATCCTCCTCGTAGAGACGAAAGAGGATGGAGTTGATCTCCTGTGTGATCTCCTGCGAAAAAGGATAGGGAGCAAAATTGCACCACTGCTCAATCTTTGTACGAATCTTCTCGCGGTCTTCCGAAAAAGTAACATTCCAGTTTTTGATCTCGTAGTCGAGCTTATCGATCTCCCGGCAGACCTGCCCTATCTCGACCTCCTTCTTGAAGGACTCCTGTTTCTTCTTCTCTTCCTCCTTCAAAGTTCTGCTTATCTCCTCAAGACTTCGAAGATAGGAGGAGGCCTCCTCCTTCCATAGCGAAAGGTTCAGACCTTCTCCTTCTCTACGGTAGTCGATAAAGAAGAGTTCGTTCTTCGTCTGAAAACCCGTTTCGACACACAGACCCTCCAAGTCTTTGAGGGCATGGTCCCTGTCGAGGGCGAGACCCTTGAGATTCTCCTCGATCTCATACTTCTCACGTTCCGCCGTGCTGTAGTCCTTTTCGGTCTCCCTGTACTTCCCGTTCTTATCTTTTTCCTTTCCTTCCATATCCCTCAATTTCTTGCGGGTCTCATCGAGCCTTCTTTCGACGTCGAAGATATCGTGTCTGCGAAGTTCCTCCAATTCGGAGCCTAAGACAACGAGCTCGTTTTCCGCAGACTTAAGAGCTTGCTTCTCCTCTCGGATCTCCTCGCCGAGCCTTGTTATCTCCTCCCTGCGCGATCGGTTCTCCTCTGCGACGCTATCAAACGCACGGAGGGAACTTCGGGTATAGTAGGCGAACTTACTGAGGACGAGGTCGTGGTAGTCCCTGTACCTCTTCTGCACCTCCTTGAGGATCTCATAGTCCTTCTTCGCCGATTCCAGCTGATTTTTTGCCCTGTCGATGTTCTCGAGCGAATCCGATACGGAGATCAGATCCTCGTCCTTGAGGGCGGGGAGGGAGTTCTCCAGGATCGAATAGATCACCGTGGGCGTGAAGTCCTTGGACAGTTTGGGTTTTCGGATCTCAAGCTGGAGCTGGATCATCTCCTCAAAGACGTCGAGATTCTCGAAACGAAACAGGTTCTTGTTGACCCAGGATGCATAGTCCTTCTGTTTGTCCATCACCTCTCCACCCTTGTCGATACGGTTTTCGAGTTCCTTCTTGGAGTAAGGCTGAAACTGCCCCTTACCCAGGTTGTGTTGGAGTTCAAAGTCCATCCCTATCCTTCGGTTATCCGTCAGTACGAAGTACCACTTCTCCATCCCCCTCCCTCGCCTTGCGCGAACTCCAATCCCGGTCGTGAGATAGGTCTCCTGCCCTTCCTGCTTGTACTCCGCAAAAAGATAGCCCGTCCTGTCGTCGATCCCCGTGACCTCTTTTTCACCGAGAAGGTAGTCTTCGAGTTTTCGTGCCGAAGAACCGAAGGGATCCAAGCGGTTGGGCGCCGTATTGCCGTCGAGAAGAACGGGGAAGAGACTCGCCGTAGTAACGGACTTTCCGCTTCCGTTCGCTCCCCGAAACAGGATCTTCCCGTCCGCAAAGTTGAAATACTGCGTGTCGAAGTACCAATAGTTGATAAATCCCGCCCTGTTGATATGCCATTTGCCTTCCATCTACTTCCCTCCTTTATCTTCTCCGTATTTGCCTATACTGCGAACCATCACGGAGTTTACGACGATACCGTCCTCTTGTTCGAAGACGAAGTTCCAGTCCTTGCACCTTTCGAGGACGTCTCTTGAGATCTCTTCCACGCTCTTGACTTCCCTGTACTCCTTCGACCAGCCCTCTCCGTACTCCTCCTTGGTCTTGCGTACCAGCTCTTCCCACTGAAAACGGGTCAAAAAGACGCTGCCCGTTTCCTTCCTCTCGGGATCCTTCTCCCGCAGTGTCGCCGCCAGATGAAGGATGATGTCATCGATACCCAAGGCGGTGGGGAAGAGGTTGAGGTCCTGTTTTCGCTCCGGTGAGGACAGAAACGCCACATCCTTGTAAAGCTCAAAGTTGTAAGGTGTATACCTCTCCACAAAATCGAGGATGCTCTGCCTCTGATTTCTGAGATAGTAGAACTCCTCATCGGAAACCTCAGTCTTTTGGACCGCCGGTTGAAGAAAGAGCCTGCGATAGACTTTGTGGCGAACGAGGTTGGAATCGCTCTCCGACACCGCCTCCTCCTCGAGTAGGTCCCTCCACGTATCGTACTGATAGATGTCCTGCGGATAGGGGCGCATAAAGTAGTCCGAATAGACGGTGGTGCGATAGAGCACCTCGGCCTCCTCATTCTGCTTAAACTGTTCCAGATCTCCGTCCAAGGTCTCCAGCAAGTGGAGGTCAAGCATCTCCTGCATCGCTCGGACAAACGACTTGCGGTGGTTGTAGTTGACCCAGTCCACCCTCGACTCCGGAGGATAGATCAGCTGCACCTCTTCGCAGAGCTGACTGAGCAAAAAATACTCCCCCGCCTCCTTGCCCTCGAGGATGCTGAGCAGACAACTGAACAGGACGTAGTCCATGGTTTGGCTGAAACTGCGGATCCCCATCCAAGGTTCGGGAGAGACCGGTATCTTCTCGAGTTTCACAAACTCGGAGTGCATGGTCAGACGGAAACCGAACTTTTCGTTGATGATCCTACGCAGGTCTTTTTCCGCCTGACGTAGCAGTCTGTAGTGGTCTATCGAGTCCTTCCTAAGTATCCAATACTTCTCAAACAGAAGGATCAATGCCTCTTGAAGTTGTTGTTCACTCACTTGCATAGCCTCGTCCCTCCAATATCTCTACAGCGAAGGAAGACAGCTCCATGCTTCCGTCTTCCGATTCCAACTTTATCTTCTCTTTTTCACTCAGCCTTACCTTGACACGGTAACCGAACTCGGTAAGTACGGTGCCGTCCTCAGTGAGCATCGCCGTCGACATCCACTTGAGCAGAACCTTGCGTACGGAGGTCGAAACCTCCTGACCGTCATGCACAGATATCGTTGCGTCTCGGATGTAGCTGTCGATCTCCTCCTTGAGCCTCCTGTGCTCATCCTGATTGCGACGGATGATCTCCATCTTCTCTTCCATGTTGGAATGGTAGCGTTGAACCTTCGTCTTAGTCTGACCTCCCCTGACCCGCTTGTTGGTCACGATCTCATTGGGGGAAATATTCCAGATCTCCTCATAGATATTGGAGGTTTCGCTCTCCATGGCGTAGTAGTGGGCGGTGTTTTGCAAACCGAAAATCACAGAGGAGATACAATGTGCTTCCTCCATCGTTTCCGCCTCTAAAAACCACTTCGCCACATGGAGGTAGTCCTTCTTGCGACTTAGCTTCTGCCTGTTCCTCTCCCCGATCCTTCGAATGTTCGCCGTTATAGTGCGGATAGTCGCATTGGTCCTCTCCTGGAGGATGCGATACTGCGAGGGATGGCTGCCTGTCTGCACGAACCACTGAACGATGCTGAGCCACAGCTCCTTCAGTTCTTCCGTCTTGGTCTGCACATCCGTCTGCACATCCTCGAACCTCGGAGTAAAGTCGGGCACCCTCGCCAGGTAGTCGAACTTGATTTGGAGCTCGCCCTCCTCCTGTTTTTCCAAAAGTTCTTGGATCTTGACCGCCATCTGATAACTTCCTTGGATAAAATCGCGGAGATAGCTGATAAACTTCTCCTTATAGGCAAAAAAACTCTCCTTCTTCATCATCTCTCCCGCCTTCTCGCTGCTGAGGTAGGCGAGATAGTCCGCCGTGTTTTCGCGGACGGAGGTAAAGATCTCCATCACCCGGTGCCAGTGCTCGATGAGGTTGTCGCTCGGTCCTTCTTCCAAAAAATCTCGCAAGGCGAGGTAGAGTCTTTCAAAAGGTTTTTTGTCCAAAGAACCGCGAAACTCTTCTCCGCTTTTTTCAAGCTGTTCGAGCATCCTCTCGATCTGCACCGTGTAGGAAGTGATCTGATAACGAAAGACCTTGCGGTTGAACTCCGCAATAGTACGGGGGTTTTTGATCTCCTGACCGGGAACGATGTTCTTCCACTCCACCAACTGTTTGAGGTCCTGCGTGAGCTCCTCTTCGCTGTAATTGTCCCGCCCCAAAATGCCCTGCACATGTTCGAGCACATTCTCGGGGTAGATATAATCTCTCATCCTCTCGTGCTCCACGAAGAAATAACGCAGGATCATACGGTAACGCTCCGCATTCTTAGGGGCGACGAGGTAGTTCGCTTCGGTTATTTTTTTGTAATCTTCCACTCGGTTTGAAATTCGTGCCACGGTTCGTCCTTTCTTTCAACCAATTCCTATTCTTGTCTATATGCTTATTTTGCCTTTCCTTCAAAAATAAAAAACAGCTGTCTATGTACCTATCATACCACATAAACAACTGTTTTTTGTATAGAGAAATTTCCTTTTATACGATCGTCCCTGTAAGATTTTTTCCGGTCAGATCGACCTCTTGTGCAATCCGAAGTCTGTGCCTTATGACTGTTCTGCGTTTGAAATAGCATGCAGAACGGATCATTACCTAAAAACAATTTGAATCATCCTATGCTTCAAACGTTCCACCTGTCGACCTCCATAGATAAGGAAGCATTACACAAAGACAAACTTATGATTTTCCTTTGAGTTTGTAAAAGACGAAAGACTGTCAAACTGACACTTTCAAGAATTTCACCCTTTATATAAATCTGATCTTATACTACTATTCTTTTCAATAGCGGATATAAATAATCTGTGACCCATAGAAGACAACATAGTTTTTCGTCATCGAACAATAGATATATCCATACTTCTATTGAAAAACAGTATGAGTTATGGACATAAACGAGCTGTGATCTATAGAAGATAAAACAGTTTTTCGTGGTCGAAAAATAGGTATATCCATACTTTTGGAGAATAGTATTATGCAATATTTCCATAATAGCATAGACCGTTCTTGGCGATCACAGATCCTATTTGTGTAAGATCCCGGTCATATCACAGTCCTATTTCACCTTTAACAAGGGTGTCTCGAAATGCTCGGAATGTTTCGATATTTTTCCGTTTTCTTGCTCGATCTCAAAATCGATCGAGAACTGCGCGTCCAAGGTGCGGATATCTTCTCCCACATTTTTCTCTTCCGCGTCCGATATCAAAAGAGCCATCGCTTCCTTGGTCTTTTGTCCGGGATAAAGAGCAGTAGGGTAGAAACTGACCGTATCCATCGTGATCCCGTTGGCGACCACCTTATTCTCACCGACCCTGATCTTTCTGTCAGTATCGTTCTCGATGATGAACCAAAACTCCGGAGAGACGGTCCTTGCATCGGGAAGAGCTGTTTCCACCGCATAGATCTTGACTCCGTTTTCGTCATAGAGCAGCTCCTTAGCCAAGGTCGCATCCTTCTCCTCCTGCTTGAAGCTTCCATAGTGGTTGGTCTTAATCTCAAAAGGTCCTTCCACGACATGGTCGAAGTCATCCGAATCGGAGGTGAGCAAACTGAACTTGATATCCGTGATCCTATCGATACCCATCTTATTGAGCTCCGATGTGATCGAAAGGCCGACCTTCCTGCTCGAATTCGACTCAATCTTGTCGTGCAGGGCATTTTGTACTGCATAACCGTTGACTTCGACGGTGTCACACATCACTTGCTTCGCTCTGTCCGTCTTGTTTTCCACTTCTAAGACGAGGTCCTCTCCCTTCTTAACGCTTTGATCAAAGCCCTTGAAAGTCACCTTCATCTCCTCATTGTCAAGCAGGACCTGACTCTCCGCCTTGAGTGACTTGTCCGCCCCCTGCACCGCATATTCTTTGTTGTATGTGTTGTACATCGTATAACTGAAAAGCAGAAGGGTCCCCACCGCCAAGGCCGCTCCGAAAACGATGCCGCCGAAGAGGGACAAAAACCAACCCTTACCTAATTTCTGTTTCTCCATGTTGTCCTCCCTCTAGTTCCACTCCAGATCGATCTGTTCTCCGATAACCTCATGTGTCCGATAGTCCATGACCGCCCCGATCGACTTCAACTTGGGATCGCCCTCCTTCAACTCTCCGTCGGGGAGGATCAGGTGAACAACTCCGTACGGCATAACCACCGACTTGGAATGTGCACGAACGGGAATGAGGATCTCGGTCTTCGGTTTCTTGTCCCCGAACTGAAACTCACTCGTATAGAAGTACATATCGCGATCCGAGGTGTTTTCCGCAGTCATCAGGACCTGATGAGACTTGATCGGTTGACCGTCCTGTTTTACAAGGTTGACGACCAGACCTTCCTTCTGCACAAACAATTCTCCCTCCAGATCGAGATCGGGAGTTTGATTCTTACCGAAATAATTGGTGTGTAAGGTGATATCCTGTATCAGGATATGATCGTTCTCTTCGGACGCCTTGTCGATCAGGTAGAGGTCGAGTTTGATCTCTCCCATCTCTTCCCTGTTCAAAAACTCGGAGTAGGCGAGATCTCCCATCGAGAGTCCGACGACCCGTTTCTCCCCGGGCTCTACGATCTTCTTCTCA
This sequence comes from Filifactor villosus, assembly GCF_042652965.1. Classification (NCBI taxonomy): domain Bacteria; kingdom Bacillati; phylum Bacillota; class Clostridia; order Peptostreptococcales; family Filifactoraceae; genus Filifactor; species Filifactor villosus. The sequence continues at coordinate 33,260 of NZ_JBHSHL010000023.1, read as the reverse complement.
CTCTCGGGAGGAGCCACCATAATGCCGTCCACCGCCATAAAGTAAGGGGTCACCTGATAGGCTGTCTGCGAATTGTTTTCGACCTCAAACTCCAACTGCGTATCGAGCAGCGAATTCACTTCGATGCCGACCGCCTTGACCCTGATATCGTCCTTGTCGTAGACCACCTGTTGCTCCAACTGAAGATCTTCGGGCATCGTCTGCCTCATCCTGTAGATAATGCCGAAAAAAACAGCTGCTACAACGAGGTAGGAACAGATCGTTCCTATCAAAAAAGCCCCTCGTTTTTTTCGAAGTATACCTTGTTTCATAATCCCTCCTGCAACTCTCTTTGATACAAATTTACACAGTTTGGTAATCCTGTTATCCGACAAGAACATCCACTTCAAAACGGCATCCATTCTGATGACACAGCGCACAAAGATAGGAACTTACCCTTCCGTCGTTTCACGGAGCACGAAACCTCTCTCAACTGAACATCTTTGAGAATCTGTATATTCCAAACCGGCTGAAGAAAAAACACTTCTCAATTCAACCTGTTCCTTCTGCCGCTTTGCAGAGTATAGCGATCTTATAAAAAAACTGCTCTCACAAACTTTATTCTTCGTATCGAGCCGTTCTCGCTCCGCCCATTCGAATTGTGCGGATCGCTCCGACAGACTTATTCCGTTGAAAAACAAACTCTATGAGATAGCGCACAATTCAAAAAATCAGCCTAATACTATTCTCCGTTTGAAATGCCTGATATACAGACTTATCACTGCCGAAAAAACAACTTGGATGATCCTATGCTTCGAAACATTCCACCTGTCGATTCCAACAGATAATAGTATAACATCGGTTTTAGAAGAATAAACTTCTTGAAAACCTTGATTTGACAAACCTTCGTGTTCTGCAAACTCATTATTCTTTCAAGTCGTGGATATCAACGATCTGTGACCCATAGAAGACAAAATGATCTTTCACGGTCGAAAATAGATATCCTTCTATTGGAGAATCGTATCAAAAAGAACTCAGCAGTTCGCTTTTGTGCGGTGTTTTCCTGACGCTTCGGATAACAGTGCAAAAACAGGCTTAAGCCCTTGCCGGCAACGAGCTTTGCCGTCCCCGGCACATAAAGGCTGTAGCCTTTTTCAGGATACCATTTTCGGGCAGGGATTTTCACGTAAGAACCTTCGTTATTGTGTGGTTTATTTGTAAAGGAGGACGGCAGTTCTCAACTTCCCTTCCCGACCGCCTTCTTGAGCAGTTCCCCATTCATACCGTTATCCATTCGAACCATTGGTATCAATACTCTTCGTTCCATGAGCGGCAAAATAACACTTCGCACTTAGGAGTGAAGATATAACCATACTTCCATCCGAGAACAGAATCAAATCCGATCACCCTATCATCCGAACTTCCTTCTTCCTTTATACGGTTCAAACCAGCGATGTTTCAACCGTATAATATCATCAAGAACCTCAAACGCACCCTCCTCATCAACTCTGTTTGTAGAAGGACATGACTGAAAAACCTTAACAAACGGATCGCGGGATAGATCTTCATACACAAGTTCCTTTAATCCCCTAACAGTTTGTCCAAGTCCATATCGATCTCCCTATGTTTTTGTTCGATCCTGTTTTTGAGGTCGGACAGCACAGAGATACGCACTCCGATCCACGTCTGCTTGATCCTCTCGTACAAAAGGGCATCTTCCATAACATCCTCGACCGTGATCTCCTTCATCGAGATCCGTTCCGATTCCGAAAGGCAGTCAAAGACCTTGTTTGATCCTTCACCGAATTTCTTGATCTCATATTCGGAGAAGTAGTACCACATAAAGCCGGAGAGGAAACATCTTCTCGTCAGAGGCAGCAGATGGAGGTTTCCTGTATTGGTCCTCTCCACGTCCTTAAATTCGATCAGATCAACGCCTCGAAGACAGTTGCGGAAGTAAAACTCATATCGGTCTCCCTCAAGTTCTTCTTCAAAGTCGTAAATGATCGGCAGAAGGATGTTTCGCTCAAACCTGTTCTCGTCCATATCGTAGAGCATATCGAAGACGCTGTCGTACATCGCCCTATTCATATCCTTGTCGATCAGCTGTCTGCCCGCCTGCTCCATCCTCTCGTCCGATAAGATTTTCAGGAAGAAGGCCGTGAAATACTCCTGAAACAGGCGATGAGTGAAGCGATAGTTTAAGCCGTCCTTATACAGGAGGCATACCGCACTGATCAGATCATCGATATAGTCGTCCATCCGAAAGTCCGACTGTTTGGAGCTCGCCTTCTTGAGATCTTCCTGCAACTCTTCATAAGAGAACTCGAGTTTCCCCTTGGCATAGGTCAGGAAGCAAAACCGTGCAAAGATATCCTTAAACACCTCCCTCGGCAGGTTGCTCCTAAACTCCCTCTTGTAGCCTCCCTTGGTTGCATCGTGCCTGGAATAGAGGGTGTCGAAGGCATCCGAATAGAAGATATGGAGTTTTTTGGGAATCTCCGCATAATTATCGTAGGTCAGGAGCATAATGTTAAGCAGAAGAGGGTTGGAGGCAAAGGATTCGTGCTTTTCGTACAGTCCGTTCTCCAATTCCGTAATAAAGTTCTGCTTGATATCGACATCGAACTTGATCTTGCTCACCAGCGAAATGGCCTGTTGTTTGGTAAGGGGGCAGGCCTTCAGGATGGTAAAACGCTGAAATGCAATAAAGTCGCTACACTCTCTCGAAGAGATCACATAGTGGTTCTCGGGATATCTGTCACAGAACGCATTGACTTCTCTGAAGAACCAATCTTTGCTTTTGCTCAGAATCTCGTCATATCCGTCCAATAAAAAGACAAACTTGCCCGATGCAAGAGCATATTCCAAACTGCTTCGTTCCAGTTCACACCCCAGAGTGTTGAGTTTGCTGAGGATGATGTCTTCAATGCTGCATCTCAGCTCCAGGGAATTGATATCTTTCAGTTCCAAAAACATCGGAATACAACTCTCGCTCTCCAAGCTGCTGATAAAAAGATGCTTCATCAGGGTGGACTTGCCGATACCGCCTGTTCCCTGTATGATGATAAACCTCGATATCTGGAGGACCTTGTTCGCATTGCAGGTCTTGAAGGGTTGGTCTTCTTGTTTTTCCAAGTAGGGAATCTCAAAAAAATCATAAATATACTGAGGTTCAATTCGATATAAAATAGTTTTGATCCTGCTGTATTTTTCACAGGAACGCCTTAAGTACTCGTGAAACGCAGATCCGAAGTCCACCTTGAACTTTTCCCACGCTTCTTTGGAAAACTCTCCCGCCTTGGTCGCAAGAGAATCCACTACCCTCCCCATCAGTGCCGTTATAAGATCGTTCATCGCATTCTCCTTTCATGCTTCCTTTTGATTTTTCCTTTCGGCAACACCTCACAAAGAGATATCTTGTTTTCGCCGTTGTTTTATATGCTACAGAACCCTTGTAACATCAACACCCCTAAAAAGTTTATGTTTGCGTAAAACCTGTTTCATTCTGTTTTTGGGACCTATGCGATATCTTCCTTGCATATCTCCGCAGGTTTAAATTTGATCCAAGAAAACACCGCACCCTTCCAAAAAGCAGAAGAAATTCAGTTTTTCTTGGACAAACACATTTCTGAAACCCCTCACTTTAGAGGTTTTCTATATCCCGAAAACAAAGGGAACATCATTTTGTGTCTTTGCGTGGGACCTCCCTAATACTATCCCAATAGAAGTATGGATATGTCGATTTTTCGACCGCGAAAAATCGTTTTATCTTCTATGGGTCACATATCCACAACTCAAAGGATAATAGTATAAAGCTCCCTTCCTGCTGTTCTCCAACTATACTGCTATCCGTTTGACTCTTGATATCGATGGCTTTGAATTCTTCAGACACGAAATATTTTAGGAAGTACCTCACAAGGATACAAGCTGAGTTCCAAGTTGTTTGAAAAAATGTAGAAATCCTTTCAAGCGAAGCTCTTCGACACAATGTATCCGCCCGAAAAAACCGGAATATTTTTTCAAATTATACACTCTTGTCCCGATTGTCGAAAACAGTTTGAACTGCTCTATATCCCCAACTATACAAGCGATCCGTTGAAGCAGATAAATACGCTTCTCCTGTTCAACTTATCGCCTATACAGTTCAAACTTTAAACCGCCATAGCCCGTATACGGTTCACGTTGACCGGTATGTCGATCGGATGGCGATATAAACGAAACTTGAGAAGTTCAATATGTTTTTACCTCAAAAACTTCCCGTATGCCCCGCTTCGATAGGAAAATGATTTATATTATTAGCTATTAGAATCGACAGGTTGAACACTTTGAATCATCGTCCTCCAAAAAATTGTTTTTTCGGCAATGAAGAGATGTTTCATACCCGGTATTTCAAACGGAGAATAGTATTACAACAATATAAACTTCGAGATCCTAAAACGCTTATGCGGATACAGTTCCGTATAAGCGGACAATCCAAACAGATGGTATTATTTTCTCTCTGAGCGGAACATCTAGAGGAAACGGGAACTATGATCACCGAAAACGGTGTGAACACAACATCCCGACTGAAGACCCGTATTTGAGTGAACATACTATCACTCGTTGGAATTATTGATATCAAGGCCCTTATTCTATCGACGATATAAAACAAATCTTTGTGCTTATAAGTATAGATATAGCTACACTTCTATCGAAGAATAGTATCAACCATCCTCCCCTGCATCTGCAAAAAATATCTCTGATTTTTTAGGGGATGGTTTATATTATACACTTTTTCTGTTCAATTTGTAAAATATTAATGACATATTTATTTAAATTTTTTGTTATTATTGGGATTTTGCATATAGAAAGATCTGATATACTACCGCTATCCGGTCGAAAAGGAGCTCCCTTACAGACAAAAAGAAATCCATCCGTCTAACGGAGGATATCAAGAATTCATACTACTATTCTTTTGAATAGTGGATATAAACAATCTGTGATCCATGGAGGACAATATGGTTTTTCGTCATCGAAAAATAGATATATCCACACTTCTATTGAAAAATAGTATCAAATGGAGGAGGTATCCTGCACAGAGACGATGGTTTTGTTTGATATTAAGGAGACACCGCATAATTCAAAGAATCATTGTAAAATCACTGTATATAAGTACTGAATTTCTCTAAAGTATTGATTTAACAAGGTTTCATTTCTTGCAAATCAATAGGAAAATCAAGATTTCATATTTGTGCGGTATTTTCTTAATACTATTCTCCGTTTGAAATGCCGGGTATGCAGAATATAATCCTATGCTTTCAAAGCATTAAACCTGTCCATTCTAATAGATAATAGTATAAGAAAGCATGAAAAACACCGTACAGAACAACATCCGGATCTTGCTGTTGTTTTATACCGTACAGAAATCTTGTAAAATAACCATTTTAAGCAGCACCTCACAATTAGAAAAATCGGCATAAAATCGACTTTTATACGAAGGATGAACCTCTCAAAAATGTTGATTTGATAAATCCTTACATTATTATAAACCCAAAGAAAAATCGAAATTGCCTCTGTGCGGTATTTCCCAAAGAAAGTACCACACAGAGGTATATCGCGCTTCTATTGTTGAAAAGATAGAGACCTTGTAAAATCAACGTTTCTAAACGTTTTATTTTTCATATGAAACAGAATTTACCGAGATTTTTAGAATTATTCGGTATTTGTTTTGTACCGATATCCGTTCGAGCTGTTTATATCAAGGCCCTCTGTTCCACGGACAACAAAATAAATTCCTGAACTTGCGAGTGTGGATATAATGATGCTTTTATCAAAGAACGGCATAAGGCTTTCTGCTTTTTGTATAAAACCGGTTTCGCTCTATTTTTTAATTATGCAACGTTTCCCTAGCCGTCCAAAAGACTGTCCAGATCCAAGTCCATCTCCCTATGCTTCTGTTCGATCCTGTTCTTCATATCCGACAACACGGAAATCCGAACTCCGATCCATGTCTGCTTTATGCGATCATACAGAACGTTGTCTCCCATAACATCTCCGGCCGGGATCTCCGTCATCGAAACCCGCCTCATATCCGAAAGACAGTCAAACACCTTGTTTGATCCGTCTCCAAACCTCTTAATCTCATAGTCTGAAGAATAGTACCACATAAAACTCGAGAGAAAACACTTTCTCGTCAGGGGAAACACATTGAGATCTCTGAAAGACTCCTGCTCGAGGTCATTAAACTCGATAAAGTCTACGGCTCGAATACAACGCTTAAAGTAAAAGTCGTAGCGGTCTCCTTCCAACTCCCTTTCAAAATCGCGGATGGTCGGGAGTAGAATGTTTCTCTCAAACCTGTGTTCGTCCATGTCATAGAGCATATCGAAGACGCTATCGTACATCGCTCGGTTGATATCTCTTTCGATCAATTGGCTTGCCACCTGATTCATTCTTTCGTCAGGTAAAGTTTTAAGAAAAAAGGCGACAAAGTACTCCTGAAACATCCGATGAGTGAAGCGATAGTTCAAACAGTCTTTATATAGGACGCATACGGCACCGATGAGGTCGTCGACATACTCTTCCAAGTGAAAATCGGTATTCTTGGTGGCCGCCTTGTTCAAATATTCCTGAAGTTTCTCGTAAGAAAACTCCAATTCTCCCTTCGCATAGGTCAAAAAACAAAACCTTGCAAATATCTCCTTGAAACGCTCTCTGGACAGGTTGCTCTTGAACTCTCTTTTGTATCCGCCTTTGGTGGCATCGTGTCTGGAATAGAGAGTATCAAAGGCATCGGAATAGAACACATGTAATTTTTGAGGGATCTCGGCATAGTTGTCATAGGTCAACAACATAATATTGAGCAAGAGCGGATTGGACGCAAACGACTCATGTTTTTCATACAGGCCCCTCTCCATCTCTGTAATAAAGTTCTGTTTGATATCAACATCGAACTTGATCTTACTGACCAACGAGATCGCCTGCTCCCTCGTCAGCGGGCAGGCCTTTAAGACGGTAAAACGCTGAAACGCTACAAAATCACTACACTCTCTCGACGAAATCACATAGAAGTTGTCAGGGTACTTATCACAAAACTTGTTGATTTCCCGAAAAAACCGATCCTTGTTTTTGGTCAGAATCTCATCATAACCGTCCAATAAAAAGAGAAACCTTCCCGACTCCAAGGCATATTCCAAACGCTCCTCATCCAAACCGCAACCCATATCGTTGAGTTTTCGATAGATCATCTCTTCCATCCCGTAGTCGAAGATATTGATGTCCTTGAGTTCCACAAACATCGGAATAAGGACTTCCTCATTCAGAGTGTTGATAAACAGGTGTTTGAGAAGGGTCGATTTTCCAATCCCTCCCGTTCCCTGCACAATGATAAAGTTCGAAATATCCAAAACATCACTGACCTTATTCGCCTTAAACGAGGGTTGTCCGTCTTTTTTCAAATAAGGTACTTCAAAAAAGTCATAGATGTACTGCGGTTCGGTCCGATAGAGGATCGTCTTGATCTTACTGTATTTGTCATAGGAACGTTTGAGATATTCCTGAAAAACCATGCCAAAATCCACCTTGAATCTCTCCCAAGCATCTCTGGACATGTCTCCCGCTCTGCTTGCAATAGATTCCAAAACCTTTCCCACCAAGTCCATTATCATTTCATTCATGCTTCTTCTCCTTTTGACCTAATCGTCTCCTGTAGTTTTCCATCTCCTCATCACGACTCACTCTTTGAATTTTCTTACCGAGATCACGCCAAAACCCGTAATCTCATCTTCTGTATCTATATACAAGACCCTACCTCTTTCAACATCGCAATCATTTCCCTGCACCTTCGCTCACTCTTCGCCTTCCTATCGGCAATGAAGCAAAGTCTGTCACACAGTTGCACCTCCTGCTCCTCACCGATGAGATCTCGCACACACCCTCCTGACATCACTTCTCTATGCAAAACCGATATTGCGACTTCGATATGCGAGAGAGTCAGAGCATCCCGTTTTTTGTCAAGGACCTTAGCAAACATATCCCAAGCCCTCCGGTCTCTGTAGCCCCACAGGAAGGAAGCTGTCGCGATCAAAACCTTCATGTCTTCACTGCGGACATACTCTTCGATCAAAAGTTTTATCTGCTCCTCAAAATACACCCTCCGTGCCGAATCCATAATCTCATCGGTGTTTTTTACAAGGTGTGCAAGTCTGATATATCTGTTACAGAAAGAATGGAGTGCGTAAATATATTCCCAAAGGATGTCGTTTTTGTCCTCCTGCCTGATCGTCTGAACAAGTTCATCCGTATGAGAGATGAACCACCTCATAACAGTCAAGGTGTTCTTCGTTCCAAGCTCCAAGCAGGACGAACGTCTAAGGACTCTCGCCCCCTTCTTTCGTTCATCCTCGTCACTGCTCCCGCATTGATTCAACGCGAGATCCAAAACCTCATCATTGTATTTGACCGCCATATCCCACCTTCTTCGATCTGTATTTCCGAAAAAAATTCTACACAAAAACAGAAGCTGCCTATATTTTTGACATCTTTACGTTCCCGGACGACCCCGCATCATTAAAAAAAGAGTGAAAGCGATTTTGTATGGAGGATGAAATTCCTAAAAAACGGATCTCAAAATCCTCCCGGATTTTGTAATACTATTCCGATAGAAATATGGTTATACTCACATCTGTAAGCATAACAATCTATTTTATTGCCCTCAAAATGAAAGGCATCCCTATCAATAATCCCAATGGATAACAGTATACACAAGAAAAAACATTTCGTGTCTTTGTCATTATTTATCCAAGACAAGATCCGAAACGAAGGAAAGAACTCCCAAACGGAAGTAAAAAGGTCAACCCCCTTACCATTGTCGCTCAAGAGAGATTCGGGTGGCTGCAAAGTGAAATTATAATTGAAGGAAGTTTTCCCGCTTGGTCCTCATCGCATTCAACGGATGCGGGATTTTTATATGATCGTTCAGACGCTTATCCTCCCTTACCCAAAGAAAGAACCTTGAGATCGGGGAACTCGAACAGTGACCGTTCGGATCATCCTTGCACTGACACTATTCTCCGTTTGAGATGTCGGGTATACAGATTTGTCCTTGCCGAAAAACAACTTGGATCACGAGATGCTTCAAGGCATCTAACCTGACATTTTAATTAGATCATAGTATGGGCAGATCCCGAAACGTTTGTTTGTAGATCCAGATAGTCCCGCCCCTTGGCCGGAGTACACGGTCATCGCTTTGATAAACTGATAAACAACGGGCAAACAGGGTCTATCTCTGCGGGACGGCTCCCCCGCCTTCCCGCTCTGCACTTGTCATAGGCTGCAAAAAGCAACCTTTTGTCCCATAGTTATGCGTTATTTCCTGAACAATATTACCATATTATATACGAGAATGAAGCAGAATTCAAATCCAACTGTACTTCCTTGATATAATTTTCGATAACTTTATTTGGGTTTAATAGCTGAACTGTAGATAATTAGACTAATATAACCAGTCGCATTTTGAAAGAAAAAATTTTTCGTTCGTTCATTTTTTATCGAAAAACGCCTTTTCCGAGGGAAAAACAGTCTGTTTTTGCCAAAAAAAATCTATCTTCCCTCAATTATTTGTGAAAAGGAGATTTTTATAGCAATAGTGCATAAATACAACTATTCTCTTACTGTTGTTTTGTAAGATATATCGATCTTGTAAAATTAACATTTTAACGAAACTTGCCTTGCCATTTATGAAAACCGCTTTTATACCGTTTCTTCAAATAATGCGGTATCTCATTAATAGTCAGAGTCTTCTTCATACGAAAAGCTGTAGAGTTCAGCATAGGTCTTATTTTCTCTCAGGCACTCTTCAAGGATCCGGATCCACTCCTCTGTAGGCCAAGAAGACGGAGAGGTCGGCGGGCTGTCCTTAAATATTTCCTGATACCTACGAACCAATTCCCCACATCGAAGTTCCTCCTGAGACAGCTCTTTTTCGGGCTTACTCATCAGCCACTCCAGTGCCTTGTTATTTGTTTGCATGCAACCCCTCCATAATTTTCATAATAGTCCCATATACTTTCAGGAACATTCCCTTGATCATATGAGAATTTCCCAAATCGTTTATCACCACTGCCATTAAAAACATGATCTTAATTTATGCCGATACAGCTTAAGGGACAGATCCCTCCGCCTCTCTTCTTGCTAAAATATCATAAACAACAGATGTGCCGCTATTCCCGCACAAAGTCCTCCTACCGTATGACTCAATATCGCCTTGGAAGTCACTACTCTCGTATTCAAGGCATCCATCATAGCAATATGGGTGGACAGATATCCGCTCCAACACATACAGATGGCGGTAAATACCGCGATATCGTTGCCCGTTACATTGCCGACTTCGCTCATTCTCTTGATCACGCCCAGAGCCGCTCCCGACGAGCCCAGTGCTGTGATCGGAACGGAGATCGCCTCATAGGAACTGAAGCCGAACAGAGGCTTGATAACAGGCGCGATCTTTTCTCCGATCCATGGAAGTACGGGAATACCTTGGTACTCCGCTCCCGTGTAGATCCCATCGGGTCCGGGTCCGTGAGTGAGGATCATAACGATGCTGCAAATGATCAAAACTCCCGGAATGATCGCCATTCCCATCTGTACTCCGGACTGTCCGCCTTCCAAAAGTGCCTCAAAAAAGCGTGAAAAATGCGAACCTTCCCGGATCCTTCTCATATTTTCGGGAATCCTCTCCACCCCTTTGACCTCGACCATATCGGTGGTCCCATAGACCTTCTTGGTAAAGTGGAGCATCATACGAACGCTGACGATACTTCCCGCTACCGCCCCTAAGTTTCCGACCAGAGCAGCTCCTACCGCACCTTCCACCGGCATACTCATCATCGTAGTCGTAACGATCAGTCCCATACCGAAGGAGGTCCCGAGATTGGTCAATGCAGGTATCTGATATTTTTTGAAGTAGCTGAGGAAGTTGTCCTCATTGGCAAGGGTCAAAATCGACGGATTGTCCGACAGATAGCAGTTGAGGATCCCCAAAGACGCCGCTCCCGGAAGACCGTACAGAGGTCTTACAAAGGCGGATAGAAGTTTGTTCACGGTAGAAATAAAGCCGAACTCGGAAAAAAGCGAAGAGATGGCTCCGGCGATGACCGACATCGCCATTATGTAGAAACAGACATCTATAAGCAGGCGATAACTTGTGTTGATAATCGTCATAATCATATTCGTGCCGCCCATCTTAAGGCCGAGGGCACTAAACAGACCGAAAAACAGAACGATAAATACAAAATTCTCCAAACTTATGTCTTTCTTAAACTGATTTTTTTGCTCCATATAAACAGTCCCCCTTGGATTTTTTGACTACCTACATCATAGCATAATTCTTTCGAAAAAAGGACTGTTTTTTTAAGACCGTCAGCCTTCTTCCTGTTATTTAAGGCGGTTCGAAACACAGATAATTGTCGACTGCAAGGCTTTGAAAATACTGAATTTTCTATATAGTTTGAGCGACCGGATACCGGAAGAGCCTATACAGGTACAGGAAGTTTTCTGATGCTGTTATCCATCCTGACTATGGATGACAATGACCTTTGTTCTGTAGATGATAAAATAACTTTTTGTGCTTGTGAATATGACCACACTTGTATCGGAGAATGGTATCAAACGCTTTCCAGGGAGAGACCGCACAAATATGAGTTCTTGAGTTCCCTATGAATTTACAAGAAAGGAAGTTTTTTCAAACCAATACTTTCAAGAAATTCAGCATTCCTATTACTACTATTCTCCGTTTAAAATGTCAGGTAAACGGAATATATAGGAAATACCGCATAACATAATTCGAACTGTCATCATAAAATCAACTCCGCCCAAAGGATGAGGTCCTCGAAGATATTGATTTGACGAGCTTTAGTGTTTTATAAGCTCGAAGGAAGATCAGGAATTTGCCTTTATGCGATATCTCTCTATGCTTTTTTTGAATTAGGCAGTATTTGCCCAACTTATTTTTCAACGATACAGCCTTTTAGGGAAACACTGTGCCGCGTTTCCCCCTTCTTCTATTTCGGGCCGAAGAGTTCCATAATCATCTTGGCAATCTCTTTGGTGCTCGCGGTCTTGGAGGTGTTCATCATAATCTTTTTGACTTTGGACAGAAAGTCCGCCGACAGCTTGGACTCGATCACCTTCGTGATCCAATCGATGTCCTCCGTCTTTTTGTTGCCGAGGTAAATCTGCTCAAAGGCATAGGCCGTACCCTCTCCGATAGCTGCAACAAAGCAGCCCGCAACAACGGCATTGATCACGCTCGCCGCCAGATTGATCCCCGGAATGGCCTTCAAAGCACTGATGGTCGCCTTTGCCACGGTTCCGACGGTCCCTACTTCGACGATGGTGTTGAGCAGTTTCTTGGAATCCTCTCTCTTGTTGAGCTCATAGATCTTGGTGATCGCATTGATCTGCATTACCTCGATAGGCGCAAGTATTGCCCCGTCCGCAAAAGGGATGGGCACTGCTCCGACCACCACCCCCGATGTCGTGGCTAGGCCGATAACGCTTTGGGCCATGACCCGCTTTCGGTTCAGCTTAAATTTGGAAATGTCCTTCTCCGCCGCCTTGATCCCCTCGGGAAGAAGTTCATTGGTCGCCTCGATCAGTTCCGTGATCCCCTCGGGAGGTGCACAGGCGGACTCGTTGAGAACATAGGCGGAGGCGACGACAGGCAGGACCTTCCTCAGGTTCTTCGAATGTTTCTTCTGCTTGGCAAACGCATTGTTGACCATTTCGATGTTCTCTTCCCTCTCCGGAACGGAGTACGACTTCGTGATTACCACGATGATCGGCACCGACTCCCACACCGAGGTCGCCCCCGACAGACTCTTGATTGTATCGGGAAAGAGCTTCCTGGAAGTTCCGTCGATACAAAACCAGATCACATTGATCTGACTGTCCTCATGCCCCTCTTTGGCACTGTTCTTCGACCACTTTTTGACGGCTTGGACCGCCTGCCTCTTCTTGAAGAAAGATGGCTCGAACCCGACCGTGTCGATGATACGAAAGGGGATGGCCTCCGACTCGTAAATCTCAAGCTCCTTCGTCGTCCCACTTGTTCCCCACCCGGTTTTTGCCACTTCCTCTCCCAGAACGGCATTGATCAGGGTGGACTTGCCGACCCCCGAATTTCCTATGACCAAGACATTCCCCTTTGTTCTCATCTTCTCCCTCATCCTTCCCCAAACTTCTCCTTGCATAATACATCCGATGTTTTCAGGAAACAACGCATAAAACCAAATTCCCAATCTTAATTTTTAGGCAAACACCGCTCAAAAGTATAGTTTGCTTTTGCTGTCGTTTTGTAAAGTATAGAAAGCTTGTGAAATAAGTACTTTCAAAAACTTTTCTTCCCCTATAAAAGCAGTTTTATACTGCCCCTGCAAGTTACGCGGTATCTCCTCGGTTTATAAAATACGAAACTTCGCCCTATTGACATTTTTAACAATTTCATCCTGCGTACAGCATCGATACTGATTTTTCGAATTATGCGGTATTGCCTTATGAATCTCAATGTGCGATTGCTTCAAATCATGCCGTATTACCTTATTACTCATACCCCGTTCGATAAGCTGAAAAACAAGGCTCACATCATCGATCTCTTACAGGCCTTCCGCAACAAACTCCAGCCTTCCTCCGCTCCGTCTCAAGCGTTTTTTGAGAATGAGGCTCTTGAGTGCCTCTGCAAGCCGATCCGCCATCTTTGCCGTCGTGCGACTGAAACCGAACGACTTTACGGTCTCCTTGATCAGATCGCCTTCTTCCAGAAGGACGACGAGGTTTTTCTGATTTTTCCAAGCGATGAAAAACATCCTATTGGCAAGCTCGCACAGGGAGATCATATCGATGTCTCTGCGATAATCCTCGGACGGGTTTCTCGAGCCTTCGTACTCCTGGGCGAAATATGGCCGAAGTAGACCGGCGCACCCTTCTCCTTGAGTTTCTTTCCCTTCATCTCCTCCAGAGCCTGCGTCACGATCATCTTCATATTCGTCGTGGTCTTCGCGTCCTTAAACTGCTCCATGATCCTTCTTACCAAAAGCTCCTCGATAATCGGTGCTTCTATTGAGATGATCTCTCCGGCAAGAAAGGCAATCTGCCTCGAATTAACCTCCGTGATCGACTTGTCTCTGAACAGGGGAGTGCCTTCGTACCTTCTGTAATCACTTATATCGAAGTTACCGAACAGATTGGGATCGATCCTCAGCTGCTCATAGGTCTGCGAAGTCGAGACCTCCTTGTCTCTCACTCGGTCGGCCACCTTTGCCCCTGTATAGGAATCGGTACCGGAAGTAATCTGAAGTTCCCTTCCCGTTTCTGTATAACCTATGGAAAGAGACACCGCCTCCTCGCGTTGCGGAACGATCCGGACCTCTTCGATCTCGCGAACTGTTCTTGCAGGCTCGTCCCGTGCGGAAACTTCAACTTCTTGAGCCTCGGTTGCAGGCACTTCATACGCCTCAACAAGTCGATCGAGATAGGCCTTCAGTTCCGACAATATCTTGGTCTTGTTCTCAAAGTATGCCAGGGACCATATCCGGTAGGTGTTCCAGCCCTTGGTGTCCAGAACGCGTGTCAACAGCCTGTTCCTGTCACGCATCGTGCTCATATCCGAATACTGCTTGGCATCGAGAAGGATCGCGCAGATATAAATGAAGAAAATCGCTATAACCGGAACAAAGCAACCCTAACACGCATACTGCAAAGGCAGGAGTATTGTGGCGATGTAGTCAACTTCAAAACCGAAAAGCATTACAAAGATAAGCGAAACCACTATGTCGATAAAGATAAGTGGCAAATCACCCCCGATGTGCATGAGCCAATCATCGACCGAGCCACCTATGAAAATGTACAACGGATATTGAAAAACGCACCCGTTAAAAGACCGAACGGAGATGGCGAAATCCACCCATTATCGGGATTGATGTACTGTAAAGATTGTGGAACGAAAATGCACATTCGCACCATACACAAGAACGATAAAATACAGCATGTAACCTATTGCAGCGAATATGCCAAAGGAAGATCCAAGCACCCGAAATGCCATTCGCCACACCGCATTGATGTTGATGATGTCATGGAAACGCTCAAAGAAGTTTTACGAAAGATAGGCAAGTTTTCATTCACAAACAAATCAGAGTTTGAAGCATTGGTAAAAAACAGTCTTGCCAAAGAACAGACCGAAGAAGTAGGGAAACAGAAAAAGCGTATCCCACAAATCACAGACAGACTTAAGCAGATAGAAAGAGTGATGAACAAGCTCTATGAAGATAACGCACTGGGAAATATCGAGCCGAAACGCTATGAACAACTATCGGGAAAATATGCAGAAGAATATTACAGCTTAAAATCGGAACAGGAGCAAATAGAAGAACGCTTATCCGAATTTGAAAATGCCAACCAAAGAGCAAAGAATTTTATAAGGCTTGCTGAAAGCTATTCAGATTTTGAAGAACTTACCCCCACCGCTATCAATGAGTTTATCAATAAAATCGTAGTGCATGAGCGAGATGTCAAAAGAGCAAAATATGCCGTTCAGCGTATCGAAATCTATTTCAACTATATCGGAAAATTTGAAAACGAACTCACAAAACAAATCGAGCCGACAGAACAGGAAATGATACAGATGAGAGAAGAAATCGAAGAAGCTAAGAAAGAAAAAGCACGAGCATATCGTAGGGAATATTACAAAGAATACCGAGCCAAAAATATCGAAAAGTGCCGAGAGTATGAAAAAGTAAAGGCAAGAGAGTATAGAGCAAAAAAGAAGCTACAAGCAACCACCTAAAACCAAATATCAACCAATCGAAAAAGAGGTTTCCTAAGCATGGGAAATATTTTTTTGTGCAAGTAAAAGGAGGAATCGAATGACCGAAAAACAAAAACCACAGACCAACGAAGAACGAGGCACACCACGAAAACCTGATGGTATTCTAACAAAAAAGATGAACGGAAAGACCTTTGTAACCGAGATATATTTTGATAAAAAAAGCAAAGATACCTTTCAAGAAAAGTTGTTAAAGATAGTGCAAGATGATGAAAGACTTGAAAGTAAGTAGGAAAGCATATAGTTGAAAAATTGAATAAAAAATGGTATAATATTTTATATATACAATAAAAAAATAAAATATAAAGGAGGATTGTAGATGAAAAAACTAATAAAAAAAATTCTGTTCTGGTTTGTGCTTATCGGTGTCATAGTAAATATCATTAGCATAACAGGAAATGATGATAAGAATATTATTTTAATCGGTCTAAATCCGCTTTTAAATTTGATTGAAGGTAATAGAATGATACGTGAGTTTATAAAAAGCAATGGTTTCTTTTTATGGAATATTCTCTCCATGTTGTCATTTATAATATATGGACTATTATTAGATTTTATTATCCATAAGAAAAATAAATAATATTTAGAATTCAGGTTATCAATTCAAACAACAATAACTAATAATTCAAGAAACAGTAAATCAAATCGGTTTACTGTTTTTTTATTGCTCAAAATCAAGAAGAAAGGAACGGAAAATGAAAAACATAGAAGAAAAAATTTTAATGGCAGAAGAAGAAATTAAGCAGTTACAAAACAAAAGAAAAAAGCTCATCAGTCAGCAGAAACAGGAAGAACGAAAAAAGAGAGATAGACGGCTTTATGAAAAAGGAGGAGTATTTGAAAGTATCTTTACCGAGAGCAAAGAATTAACCAAAGTTAAATTTTATCAGCTCATAAGTTCTCTAAATCATAAAGAAGAAATCCGACAAAAAATCAAGAAAATCATAGCAAAGCGAGAAGAAAACAGTATACAGGAAAAAGTCGATCACCGTTCCTATCAAAGACAAGGCATAGAACAAATACCGACCATTCATTTAGGCGTATCGGCAACTCAAATGGAAAAGAAAGGCATAACCACCGACAGAGGAAACATCAACCGAGAAATCAAACATCAAAATGCGATTTTAAGAGAGATTTCAAGAAGAATAAAAGCCTTGCTGAATTGGATAAGGGGAATTGGAAAAGAAGAAAACACAGAAAACGAAAATACAAAGTCCTCCCTCCCGGCAAAAGAAAATCTGTTATCCGTCTTTGAAAATCGTATCCGTAAAAACGCAGATAACTATAATACAGATTTAGAAAAATACATTGAAAGCTATGGAAACACCGCATAATTCAAAAAATCATCGTAACATCACTTTTAAAGGGATGATGAATTTCTTAAAAGCATTGATTTGACAGAATTTTATTTTTTACAAATCCATAAGAAAATCAAAATTTTGCCTTTGTGCGGTATTGCCCTATCAGTACCTAAAAGAGAAAAACATCACCTCCCTATCGGAACTGAAAGAAAGCATATCGACATTACGAGATAAGAACTATAAGACTACAAGAACCATCAAAGACACCGAGAAGAGCATTGATGATAAAACCAAACTTATTGACCAAGCAGAGAAATATTTGAAACATAAAGATACCTACAAAGCCTATACCAAGTTAAAGAAAAGTAAACAGGAAGATTTTTACAATGAACATACTGCAGAGATTATTTTGTTTGAAAGTGCGAAGAAATATTTGAAAGAATATTTAGGTGAAAGTAAGACCTTAACTATATCTAACTGGAAATCGGAACTAACCGCCTTGAAGAAAGAAAAAGATAGTTTGTATTCTCAAATCATAGACCTACGGAAAGAAGTCGAACAAGCAGAAAGTGTAAGAAGCTGTATAGAGAAGTTGCAACAAGAAAACAGAGAACTATCACAGGTAAAGAAGCAAGAATTAGACCTGTAAAAATTGGCTAAAAAATGGTATAATATTACGAACACCGGGTAAAACAAATTAGAATTTGTAGAGGTGAGAAAAATGTAATGGCAACATATTCAACTTAAATCGAAATAATATAAAATTACGAGGAGATTATAAGATGAACAATTATATAAAATTAAATGAAGATAGATGGAATAATGTAAAAAATGACTATACTGAGCCATTGACACATGAAGAATTAGAAGAAGTTAGAAATAATCCAATTTCTGTTGCATTAACTGTTGGGAAAAAAGTTCCAAAAGAATGGTTTGAAAAAGCAAACGGAAAAAAGATATTAGGTTTAGCTTGTGGTGGTGGACAGCAGGGACCAGTTTTTGCTATAAAAGGTTATGATGTAACCATAATGGATTTTTCTAAATCACAATTACAAAGAGATGATATGGTTGCTAAAAGAGAAGGCTTAAAAATCAACACAGTTCAAGGCGATATGACAAAACCATTTCCATTTGAAAATGAAACTTTTGATATTATTTTTAATCCAGTTTCAAATGTATATGTAGAAGATTTAGAAAACATATATAAAGAAGCCTCTCGAGTATTGAAAAAGGGTGGATTGTTAATGGTCGGATTTATGAATCCTTGGATATATATGTATGATGCTGACATTGTATGGGACAAACCCGATGAGGAATTACTTTTAAAGTTTTCAATACCTTTTAATTCAAAAGAGCTTGAAGAGGAAGGTAAGATAACCATAAATCCAGAATATGGATATGAATTTAGCCATACCTTAGAAACTCAGATTAGAGGACAACTTAAAAATGGTCTCGCTATGATAGATTTTTATGAGTCATGTGATAAAAGACATAGATTATCACGTTATGGAAATGATTATATAGCTACACTTTGCATTAAACTATAATGCTATAGAACATACTTCAAGAGAATAACCCGTTTTATTTTCCGTAAAGGTTAAAATCTAAATCCCAGTTTGTAGGTATAGCTAAAGTAGAATTTGAAAAGGAGAACAATATGCACTTAAAAACGGATCGATTGGATATTCGCCCATTTTCACATGATGATATCGAGGACACATACGAAATTTACTCAAACAAAGATGTTTGCAAGTATCTATTAGAGGATGCTTGGGAATATAAAAATAAAAATGAAGAGTTCAATAAAAAATTGGATAACAATAAACTGGAAGAGGATTCCCAATTGAATTTAGCGGTGTTACTAAATGGAAAAGTAATCGGCGATATATCAATCTGGTACACGAGTATGAAACAAACAGTTGAAATAGGATTTGTTTTTAATCTAAACTTTTTTGGAAAAGGTTATGCAAAAGAATCTGCAAAAGCAGTAGTGAAAGAGTTGTTTGAGAAATATAATGTTCATAGAATACAAGCGAATTTGGATGCTCGAAACATATCTTCTGCTAAACTATGCAGCAGCATTGGTATGAGACGAGAGGCTCATTTTATTAAAGATTATTGGAACAAAGGTGAATGGACTGATAGTTATGTATATGGGATGCTCATTACAGATATAACAAATTAGTATGTTTGATAATCCCGGTTTGTATAATTGAATATAACAATTTGAGAAACAGTAAATCGAAAGGTTTGCTGTTTTTTGTTGCTCAATTTTCCAAAAATCGTCCATAAACATAAAAATGAACACTTTCATAGATTCTATTCTTCATATAAAACCAACTCTATACTTATAATGCAAATTATGCCGTATCTCCTTAATAGATAATTCGGATATTTGAGGGGTTTACATACAGAGATAATTATAGTATGATTTAAGTAAAATATTATTTTTACAAATATTCGAGATGGTTATCGGAACATTTTTTTGAATTTGTAACAGAATAAATTTTTGAGTACAGGAACGGAGATGTCTCCGTCTTACACAAAAGATTATTCTTGATTCTTACATTTGTATATTAATACTATTCTCTGTTTGAAATGTCAGATATACAGAACATATCATCCCCCCAAACAATTGCAGGACGATGGTTCAGAGTATTCAATCTGTCAATTCTAATAGACAATAGTACGAAAATTGTAATTTGGAGGTGCATAATGAAACACTCATATGATCACGCATCCGCGATGAAGAAGAAAATGTTTATGGTATTGGATATACTCCTTCTCTTGCTATACAGCTTCCCGCTGATTTTTCCGCATATTCTTAAAACCTATGTCAATGATTTTATCGTGTTTTTTGAGTTCCTGATTCTACTTGTATATTACGGGATCCGTTCAAAAATATCACAGGAACCTTTTATGAATATAAGCAGAAAAAATGCTCTGGTCAGAGTGGTCGTCTATGTATGTTTGGTCGTTATTGACCTTATCTTATCGAGATTCGGGGACTATCCTCATCTGTTAACGTTCGAGATCATGGTCTCCATCATAGCAGGGGAGCTGTATCGCACCTTATTTGAGAAGAAGTGATCACTTGATCCTGTTATCCATTTAAACTACGGATATTACCGACTTGTACTCCGTAAGAGTTCGGACAAATTTGCATGGCTTGAAAACAAATACAACCACACTTCCATCGAAGAATAGTATGAGATCCTCTGTCGAAATTCGTACGGAAAGATCGCTGAATATATGGAATGAACAAGACTTCCGCCTTGATCTTTTAAGGCGGAAGTCTTGTTTTTACAAAATAAAGTTTTTATACTACTATCCGTTTGAACCGTTTATATCGATGATTTCAACTTCTTGAGATCTGAAATACTTTGTTTTGATGATTGATACTACTATTCCTTTGAATAATGGATATCAACGATTTGCACTCCTATAGAAGAGAACACGAATTTTCGTGGTTGCAAAACAGATATAACCATACTTCTATCGAAGAACAGTATGAGACGAATAGTTTCATATCCCCTACAAAAGCTTGGCGATCAGTTCAAGCAGTTGTCCGGTCAACTTCTCCAAGTTATTGCATGCGATCAGATGGGGATAGATTTCCTTCAAGTTGTCATAACAGGAATAATGCCCTTCTTCATCGAGAGAAATTGCGATCACCCGAGTCCCCCTCTTTAGGATCTTCCTTACAGTATTGGCTGTATCCTTGGTCGATACCGGGGGATAATAGTCATCGTACTCATGAGCCGGAACTCCGTCGGAGATCACGATCATCACCCTTGATTCGGACTGTGCCTTTTGGAGAAGATATCGCTCCGCCCAGAGAAGAGCCAGCGCATCCCTGTTATCTCCGTCAGCATCGATGTTCAACAAGTTGTATTTTTCTTCCTCCCGTGCATGGAAATCCACCAAAATATTCATCTCTATATAGGGCTCGTCAAATCCTCCCCTGTGTTCTACGATCGCATGCGCAACGCTCTGTTTGTTGAGGACTTCGTGCAGAATGATTGAGGCGTTCATCGCTTCTTGGCACTTTTTGCCCGACATGGATCCCGAACCGTCGATCAAAAGAAGAATCGAAACATCCGGAACATCGACGTCGGACACGGTTCGATACCAATACCTCTTGGACGGATCGGAGAGCCGTTTGGAAGAGATTCCCGCACCGAAGCGCAGTTTTTCTTCCCTTACAGAAACCTCACTTCGCAACAGTCGGTCAAACCTCGTATTGTAAGAATTGATCTTTACCTGATAGCGCCGGCAGATGTTCTCATAGGCTCTACGGAGGTTGTGATCCGGCTTAGGATGGTTTTCATGGACAGAGATGTTTCTATGAAGGACCGAAGCCTCATAATTTTTTCCGGAAAAAAACACAGTCCATGCTTCCCCCTCGAAACTCTTTAACGCCTCCTTCCTGTCCTTCGCAAAACCTGCCAAAATCGCCCTTACATAAGCGAGGGAAGGACGGTGTGCTCTTAACGAACCCTCCCTGTCCGTGAACAACCTCCTCGTTATTTCCTGAACTCTTCCGCCGGTCTTCTTGGAAGACAGGGTCTGAACCTCTCCCTCATGACTTCGATGTCCAAAGAGCAGTTGTTTGAGCCTTTCATCCTTCCACTCCTCTTGCGTCTCAGGGATCAGAGGAAGAATGCTCTCATATATCTTGACCGTATAGGCAAACCTCTCCTCCGCAGAAGGTTGCACACTCCCTTCGAGAAACAACGGCTTGGTCTCTTCTATGTAGGAAAGGAGCTCCGCCGAAGGCTCTTCTTGGATAAGCATGGGGTAGAGCAAAAAAACCGCCATATGTTCCAGATACGCTGTAATCTCCAAGGTCTTATCCTTTACATCCTCAAACACCCGCTCTGTCGTTGATTTTGGGGGATTCGAAACGAAGAGCCGCGCTATTCTGCCAAATTGGAGATAAACCTCCATATTGTCATATGCACTGCAACCTGCGGCCTCGATATAGGCATCTTCTATAATGTTCTCAATCATCCTTATGGTCTTCCTCTTAATCTCGGTATCACAGTTTTCTGTAATATAGGGTTTTAAAGAAAAATCCGTATACAGGATGTGAAGACACTCGTGGATCGTCTGTCCTCTTGTGACCAGACGAAGAACGTCCCACGGATCACAAAACATCTCCCGAGGCAGTTCCATATACTCCGCCGCCTTCTCCAAGGCGGGAACATCACAGAACAGACCTGCATCTGCAGGATCGACGACGATGTTGCGCCCATCCGTGAAGGCTCGGTTCTCGTTGATAAAAAACAGTCTTACCCCATCGTCTTCCGACAAGGTTCGTGCAAAGTCCTCCTCCAAGCTTCTATTGTAATCGCATTGAAACAGCTTTAACAGACTTCGATCCTCTTCTTTCACGGTTCTCGACCTCCTATTCCAACGCCGCTGTAATACTATCATCTATTAGAATTGACAAGGTTGAACGGTTTGAAACATATAATCAGTTTTTTGGTAATGATATATTCTGTATACCCGGCATTTCAAGCAGAGAATAATACAATGTCTTTCCGATATCTAAGGAAGCACCTCAGAAAGACAAACTTCCGACTTTCCTTTGAGTTTATAAAACACCAAAGTTCGTCATATCAATCCCTTCAAGAATTTCATTCCTCATATCACATCGGTTTTATACTGAATTTTTGAGTTGTATGCTATGTCCCTAATATGAATATCAACGGGGCGGACCAGCGGTATTACTCCCACTTATACAATCTAAGGATCCCACGGATCGTCTCTTCCAAAGCACGATCACACTTTGCAATCGGCAGAATCGTCTTCTCGGCAGCTTGGATGTAGCCCTCATACTTGGCGAGCCTCGCCCAGTTTTCGAGATTTCTGGGAGAGAGAACCACATCGAGTTCCTCCGCCTCCACCTTCTTCTTCAGTTTGTGGTAGACCTGTATCATCTTCTCCGAGACCGGTTCGCACTGCGGAACCCTCGTCCTCAGCATACGAAGAATGGCCTCGTCCGACAGGGCGGCGATTTCGACAATGGCATGAAAGCGATTGTATAGTGCCTGATTCAACTCCCTTGTACCGAAGTAGCCCATATTCATTGTAGCAAAAAATCGAAACGACTCATGCCGTTTGACAATATCTCCATTGTCCAAGCGAACAAACCCGTTGTCGTCGAGCAACGAATTGAGAAAGGAAAGGTATTGGGGCTTGGCGAAGTTGATCTCCTCAAAGACCACCGCTCCTCCGCTGCGAATTGCCTTTGTAACATAACTTTCTTTGAACACGATCCGATCTTCATAGGGGATATACTTGCCCAGTACGAATTCATCCAAATTCTCCGTGCAGTTGATAATCTCCATGATCGGAAGACCTATGGCTTGAGAGATTAGTTTGCAGGACATGGTTTTTCCCGTTCCGGAAGGTCCCTGAAACAATACGGTCCGCATATCTCCCGAAGAGATCGCGTTGCACAACGACCTGAGATTCTCCGGCAATACAAACTCCTCTCCCAAACAGGGGATCCAGCGTTTTTGCTCCTCAGAAAAGCGATCTTCGGAAAACGGCTGAATATCGACCTTTCGAACCTTGTTTGCCTGCTTTTTGTTTTCGAGGATCACCCGATAGGTTTGACGGTAGGAGAGGTAGTCCTGTGTCTGCATATCGTCGAGGTTTCGATATTCGATCTCATATCGTTTCATCTTATTGTTCTGATAGAAGTCCTCATGAAGGTTGACAAAGACATCGACCCCGGGGGTTTCGACAAACTCTTCCATCATCTTCCGAAACTCCTCGGAAGATTCCATCTCCCTTGCCAGCAGGACCATAAAAACCGGCAACAACTTATATAGCGGTCGAAGATGGCTCATATCGCCTTCCAACCACCTTCCCCTCTCATCGTAGGCGGAGATCTCCACCTTGGTTCCGATACTTCGGGCACGATACCGATGAATGCTTTGGGCAACCACTCCTTTTTCGCGATAATCCTCCGGGACATGAAGATCCAAACAAACGACTTCTCGATCTTCCTTCACAAAATAATCTCCAACGGCCTCCCCGCTCTCCATGCTTTGTACCATTGTGGCAAAAAGCAGGAGTGCCTCTCCAATCGGTTGACACAGGGTTGTCGTTCCCTTGAAGGATTCATTGTCCTGATGAACATAATACTGCGTCGCATCGGAAAGATGCTTGAACCCGAATCCCTTGTAGATTTCGTTGGAGTTTTCGCGAACCACCTTATAAGAGGTTTTGAACACATTGAGGCTCTTTGTTTGATGGACGGGCATTGAATCACCTCCTTGCTATGGTTTGTAAATGACGGAAAAGTATGATCTTGTATTTTCGCACCCTCCTTCTCCGTTCTTCCCTGCCTCCTCTACCTCATTACCTTGTCGAGGAGGGATTTGTAGCTGTCGACCACCTCATAGATGACATTGCCGTTACTGATGGCCTTGAAGTGTTCCCGTGCACAGTGGATCTTGGACTGCTCGATCAGACGCAGCTGCATGGAGTCCATCGAACCCTTGGTCTCCGCAACGAAATAAATATGTTTTACCGAGCCCTCATAGAAGGCGATCGCCCGATCCGGGAAGTTGACCATAATAAACCTGCAATTTCCTCCATCCGCCTCATTTAACTGTATGACTGCATGAGCGGTAGTGGCGGAATCCTCTCGTGTCAAGCTAATGACACAAAATATTTTTATAAATCTATGATTGCCTCATTAAGCAAAAAATCCTCTACTCCCATGTATAAAATACCATGGTTATCATGTTTAGGGATAATTCGATTTCTTACAATAACAATCTTTTTGAATGAATCATCTATTCTCTTAAGCGATTCCGTTTCACGCTCTCTTTTTTCTGTACTGTCTACATTCAAAGCTGATTGAATATAGTACCTTTGATGTCCTTTGTTTATAACAAAATCAACCTCAAGCTGAATCTTTTTTCTGTTCCCGTCTTTCTTAAAATCGTGTTCTACCACACCGACATCTATATTGTATCCCCTACGAAGCAAGTCGTTATAGATGATATTTTCCATAATATGTGTGTCTTCTACTTGCCTAAAATTTAATATTGCATTTCTAAGACCTATATCTGCAAAATAATATTTTAGTGGCGTTGAGAAATATCTAGAACCCTTAACATCATATCTGTTGGCATGGTATATGACATATGCCTCCTCAAAGTAACTAAGATATTTGGAAATTGTATTGGAAGATATTTTTATTTGTTTTTCTGACAGGAATCTTCTTGAAAGTTTCGTCGGATTAGTGAGTGAGCCAATGGCGGAAGATGTGAAGTCAAGCAGTAGTTCAAGTACCTCCTTCTCATTTTGTATGTTATTCCTTTCAAGAATATCTTTTATATACGTTTCTTGAAATAAATCTTTCAAGTATTGGTTCTTCTCTTCATCACTTTTTAGACTATAGATATATGGCATACCTCCATACACCGTGTAATGCTCAAATGCTGACTCTTTATTTTCATATAAATTATAAATTTCCGCAAATGATAGAGGATTTACATGTATCTCATCACCACGGTCTCGAAACTGTGTCAGCACATCAGATGAAAGCATTTTAGAATTACTGCCCGTTACATAAATATCCAAATTGCTCTGTTTCATAAGTCCAAGCAAAACATCAACAAAGGTTACATTCTTTTCTTTGCTATCAATATAGGGATTACTTACAGCTACAGATAATTGAATTTCATCAATGAAGATGTAATATATTTGTTTTTTATTTTTAGTTTTTTGCTTAATATATTCGTTCAATCTGAATGGATTTCTATATTCAAGGTTATCTATTTCATCAAGTGCTATTGATATCATTTGTTCTTCTTTGACCCCTTCAGATAATAAATACTCTTGATATAAATTAAATAACAGATATGATTTACCACATCTTCTTATACCTGTAATGATCTTTATCCTGCCATTCTCTCTTTTATCTATAATTTTATTTAGATAATAATCTCGTTTAATTATCATATAATTCATCCCCTCATAAGAATAATTCGGGTGGATTTCCGCCTTTTTATTTCGAGTTTATTTTATCATAAGTCAGCAAGCCAATCAATGACAGATAAAAAATTTGGGTGGATTTCCGCTTTTTTATTTCGAGGTTCGTAATTTCGTTCAAATCCAGAGATGTGTATAAACACTTGAAAAAGGTTAAAAAAGAGTGATTTCTCACTCCCTGTATGCCTCTATTTCCATATCCAGGATTATTCACAGCAACCTCTTCCAAGTATTCGAAAGCTTTGTAATTACTATGTTTTAGCTGAGAACTTCTCTCACTCGTCGGGAAAATGAAAAAAGAACCCCTTTTTATGGTATAATGAAAGTGCAAAATCTCAAAACCCATAGAAAAGGAGCCCTTTATGAGTATTGTAAACACTTTATCCCTAAATTGCAATAAACAGATCAAAATTAATTTCCATTGAGGAGATCTCTACTCCGATGCCGACTTACTCCTTATCGTCGATTATCACAGCTTGTAACACCTTATTCAAAAAGGTCAATCCGATCTGTTCAAAAACTTTTCATTAAGAAAACCTCTCTCAAAAAGACAACGGGTTTTTGTGCAATTTCACAAAACACAGACCCTTTGTTACCTGAATCCTTTAGGGATTTTTTCGTAAAAAACCGATCTTTTGAATTATTACTGCATCTTCTTAAATCTCATTGATTTTATATCTATGTGGAGGATAACCGCAACACTGTATATACAAACCATACGGTCCCAACTTTACCTCCAGCGGATTGTTACATCTTAAACAACGTTTCCCCTTACCTTCATAAATATAATCTTCAACCGTTTCTATATTGATCAACTCCGTCTTGTTGCATAGCGGATAACCTGTACAAGCCAAGAAAAACTTCCCTTTTTTACTCTTTTGAAGTTTCATAGCCTTTCCACAATGAGGACAACTTTTATTCGCCAGAACATGGGTTGCAAATGTCGTAGTTATGGCCTCTCCTCTATCATCTGTGACGACAGACTTGCTCTGATCCACAGTATTACTCATTCCCAAAAAACCGTATAGAGAGCTCGCTGTAGCCTTTCCAACAAAACGAATAATCGGACGATACTTGGTCGGAAGTACACTCCCTTCAGCCTTGAACTGTGCACCCGATTTCGGAACTCCGAACCACACTGTCTTTTTATCAATGATTACGATCGGGTTTGCAACAAAGGTGTTCTCGATGGAGATCCTACGAATACAAGACGGAACCATCCTCTTATCCTCTACTCTTACATATACCTTGACCCCTCTCTTCTTCTTCTCTTCCAAAACTCTCGAAATCTTTTCCAAAAACTCCTCTTCTACAGTCTCATCGGGAATATCGATCCTTATCTCATGTTTTGCCTTTACTATATCTTCTAAAAAATGAAGATTCCCCTTCTTTTCGTTGTAAAAATTAATGAAACCCTGTTTTGATGAGGATTTTTGTGAAAAAAGCGACTCTCCCTTTAAACAACCCTGCTTTTTTCCGTAATCATCCAAAAGATTCTTAAATACAAGATTACGAGACAGATTTTTGTTATCCATATACATCACATTTGCAATACCTATGAACTTTCCCTTCGCTCTGGTTAGTGCAACGTTGAACAGACGATTTGCATAATTGTTAGTGCTCGAAGTAAGCAACATTCCCGGATACGGCATTCTATAACAATCTACAGCATCATAGATGATATGGTCCTTTTCAGAGCCCTGAAACTGATGAACCGTTGCACAAGAAATGGGCTTTGATTCCGGAGTTACACTCGCGGCATCCCTCGCCATAGAGCGAAAGAGACGTGCCTGAGCGTGATAAGGTGTAATGATCCCAACCTCGTGTTTTTCAGCTGCCTGTAGCGCCAAAGAAAAGGATATCATTGCACTCAATACATTTATTCTGGAATTGTCTGTAGTTTTCATACATACTGACATCATTCCCGACAAGTCGGCGATACCCAGAGCATTTCCCGGCATCGGTCTTACAGAGACGATATCCTGCCGTTCTTCCCTCATCCCCTCCGCAGAGTGTAACAAACCGTTATACATCATCTTACTTGCAAAATTTGAAATGTCCGGATGCATACGGTACTGTTTATTTAACATACAAAGCCATTTATGACCTTGCCCTCCATCGATCGCTTTTGTTATTCCGCAATATTGAAATATGTCTCCATTTAAGACGGACCCGCTGTCACTTTGTACAATAGGAGGCAGTTGCCTGAAGTCTCCCATACAAATAAAACTCTTTTTAGCAAGACTCGCCGAAAAAACAACCTGGGGAATATATGCCATACTTGCCTCATCAAAAATCACTACATCAAAACCACCCTCTCGAAGGGTTTTATCTATCACTGCCTTCGATACGGTAGTCGCTACAAAACTTGCCTTTTTCAGTGCAGCCTTTTCTTCTGACAATAGTCCTTTTCGTATATCCGAAAGCCTTCTTTCTAATTTGATATACTCTTGAGAGTCCCTCGACAATTTTTTTCGCTCCCTCATCAGTCGATCACGCTCTTCTATCAGCTCAGGATGATTGTGAATTGCCAAGTTGTAAGAAGTTAAGTACTCATGTTCAAGCAAAACGCTTTCTCTCGCATGACCATAACGCAATAATTTCCCTGCACGTTTTTCGGGAAATAACTTATATGTACGCATGACCGCCCCATCTACAGACACGTTGCTGTAAGACAACATCAAGACCTTGTGCCCTTTTTGAATATGGTGCACAGCGATCTTTGCCAATGTTTGTGTTTTTCCTGTACCCGGAGGCCCCCAAACAAAGGTAATAGGTTGGCTTTCCGACATCCGAATCGCATTTTCCTGCCCCATTCTTACCTTTCCCGATCCATAGTCTATAGACCGGGGTCCGTCGCATATTAGGGATCGGACTATCTCACCGGGATTGGAAAGCACCTCATCCAGTCTCTCTCCGAGAGAATTCAACAAACGCCAGGATTCTGCCGAAAACTCCAAAGACGGAATGTCCTCTCCCAAGTCCACCCCTGTAGAAACAATGATCGTAAACTCCTCACAACCCAAAACAGTCCCTGAGATACTTGTATTGTTCTTCCAAAGAAAGATCTGCGTTCCTTCGGGGTAATTTAACTCATCATCCGTTTCAAAGGTGTATGTGTATCTTCCGCTCTTAAACTCTATCCTCTTCCCGTCAAAAATATTATAACGCTTTCCGCCTTCTTTACGTAAATATTTAACTTCAGAGAAAATCTCTCTCTTATACTCTCGACAAAACTCATCTACCGTATCGAAAGAACGAACCTTTATCGCTTTTTTCAATCTCGAACTTTCAAGGTCTCTTCCGGTCATAAAGAGCTCAACCTTCTCTTCTTGGCGTTTCCTCTCTTCTTTTTCGTATTCTTCTATAACCTTGGAAATCTGTGTAGCGGTATCTTCATCCTTAAGTTTAATGTGCTCTTCAAAACAAGATGGATATTTGAATTTTTTTAATTCATCCTTCTTCAAAAATTGTACTGTAACATGAGAATCGTCATAATCCAAAACAACTCCCTCTCCAAAAACTTTATGTATCACTTTCTTTCCATTCAAGTTCATAATTCCAAATCTCCTTTTTACAACAGTCAACCGAACCTAAGGCGATATCGCACAATTCAGAAAAACAGCCCAAAATCAATTTTGTACGAATGATAAAAATTTTGAAAACATTGATATGACAAACTTTTTTATTTTTTCCCGCCATCAAAACGCTCCGGTTTTTATTGCTTTGTTATTTGATTTTTCCAAAGACAGCAGTTGAGTTCTTGCCAGTTTTCTAAGCTCTATCATTCGTTCTTTTTATCTCATACCCTTACCAATAAGAACGACATTACAGCTTTTCATGTGGACAAGTACCAAAAGTTCATTCAAACTTGCATAATCTCTAATATTGTCTTTAATCTCCGAATTCTTCCAGGACAGGGTATGGCAATATGCTTCCTCGGTACAAACGATGTTTCGAATGTACGGGCCGGATATTGCCATACTTTGATCGGATCTCATGCTATTATCCGTTAAAATTAACCGCTTGAATACCTTGGAGTATAGAACCCTCCGAATCGTTTTTCGTGAATGGTATATTGTGCATACCCGGCATTTCTATCGGAGAATAGTATCCTCACGGATCCTACTTCGCCATCTCCTCATGCTTCTCCCAAAACTCCTCCGAAGCAACGACGTAGAGCAGGGTTCTTGCCCGCGTTATCGATATATAGATGTACTTTGAGTATTCCTTGTCATAGATACTGTCGAGTTCACATAGGATGATGATCTTGGAGTCGAGTCCCTTGTAGCCTTGAATCGTCGAGAACTTAGGCAGGTTCTCGCCCCTGATGTCGACTCCGATTTCCTCCACCTTGATGCCTCCCCGATACAAGGCGGTGTTGGTGTATTTTCTCGGTGCCAGGAAGGTAATATCGGTCATGGGGATGTTTTCCTTCCTTAGCTCCTTTAGGACTTCCTTGATCTTTGCGATATAGTCGTTTTCGTCCGAATAAGACCGTTTGTTGACTTCTTCTCCGTTCTCCCTGATAAACTCCTTCAGATCGACTCCGCTCGCCTCGGATGCGTAGGTACCGATCTGGACGGTGTTGCGACAGTTGATAAAGAGCTGAAACTTCGTATGGGGAAATGAGGACAGCAGTTCCGCCCCTTCCTGATATTCGGAGTTGTATATATTTTGTTTTTCATCGTAGAAGATGGCCCATCTTCCCTTCTCGAACCCGCCCTTGAGCAGAAGGTCCAAGGCATAGATATAGGAAGGACGGATGATGTCCTGGCCTTCGTCCATCACGATGAGATCGAAACGCAGATCTTCCAGTTCTTCTTTTCCCAAGGAACTGAGATGCAAGAAGCATTCTTCGGGAAGAATGTTCGAAAAATACGTTTTCGCATTCTTCTTCACTCTTTCGGCATCGACTTCCACATATTCTCCGAAAAGAGCATGGATGTTGACGACCTTGAGATCTTTTCTCGTCCCGACCCTGTCCGAGATATGTTTGGCCAAGTTTTTGTTGAAGGTAAGGTAGAGGACCCTGTTGCCTTCCTCCGCCTTCTTCACAGAGAAGTCCAGAGCCAAGAAGGTCTTGCCTGTACCTGCGTCGCCCTCGATCATCAGCCTTTCGTTAAACCTCAGAGCATCGAGCAGCCTCGCCTGCTCGGCTGTCAGTCGAACGAGGCTTCGGTCCACAGTGTCCAGCCTGTCCAAAAGACTCGGAATAAACGAAAATTCCCCTCTTAGGTAAGCGACGATCTCTTCGATTGCATAGGGAGGCAGTTTCATCGTACTTCTGTGTTCCCTCCCCTCCCAATAGTCGAACACCCGATGGAGGTAGGCGGTGATGTCCTCCGTCCTCCTGTCATAGATGATCTCATCGATGATCTCCTGTGAACGGGAGCGAAACTCGATATCGGGAAAGACTACACCGGATGCAACAAGAAGGTTTTTCATCTGAGGAATCGATGAGAACCTCTGCTTGAGAAGGGTCTTCAGACTGAACATATTGCCTATCACTTGGGCAAAAGGCCCCTCCATCTTTGTTCTCTCGACACCGTATCTGTCTGTAAAGATCCATCTTCCGTCCTTACATTCAATCCTGCCGCCCTTGATTTCCAGACAGGCGACGCCTCTTTCGCAGACCACGACAAAGTCGATCTCTCCATAGATCTTCGATCTGTGCTTGGGAAGACCCAAGGAGTGAAGGACATAGGCATTTTTCATATTCAGGTTTTTCAGGACTTCGAACATTTTCTTCTCGGCTCCGCTTTTGACCTCATCGCCGGCAAAAGGCGGTATCAACTTGACCATATAGCACCTCTTTCTCTGTTTGTACACCGTGTATGATTGTTGAATGATTGCTTCTTTTACAAATGTCGTACAAGGACAAACGTCCGATCTTCCTATCAGTTTACAATATACAAACTCTTGTCAAATCAATATGTTGAATAAACTTATCATTTGTATGACATCGATTTTATTCTGATGTTTTATACTATTATTCCTTTGAATAATGGATATCAACGATTTGCACTCCATAGAAGAGAAAACGAATTTTCGTGGTTGCAAAACAGATATAGCCATACTTCTATCGAAGAATCGTATTAAACAATGCAATACTTCCATAACTTGTTTATGGTAATATAACACTACAAAAAATAATTGCCGGTACCACCAAAATCCGTTACCCTTTTAAGAGAACACAAAAAACTTATACTACTATTCTTTTAAATAGTGAATATAAACAATCTGCGATCCATAGAAGACAACATAGTTTTTCGTCATCGAAAAATAGGTATATCCACACTTCTATTGAAAAATAGTATTAGAAGGGAGCAAGAGAGGAAGCGCTGACAATATCACTGTTAAGGAAACACCGCACAAAGGCAAACTTCCGATTTTTCTTCGACTTTATAAAACACAAAGGTCTCTCATATCAATATTTTCAAGGATTTCATCCTTTGTACAAAATCGATTTTATGCTGATTTTTTGAATTATGCGGTATCGCCTTAAGTATATACGAGAATTGTATTTTAGGGAAGGAAAATCGCTCAGTGAGATTATAAAACTTGCCGGGAAAAATCACCGGACCATCAAAAATATATAGGGGAGCAATGAACAAAGGCAAACTTCTGATTTTCCCTCGCTCTTATAAAACACAAAGGCATTCACATCAATACTTTCAAGAATTTCGTCCTTCTTATGACATTAATTTTACGCTGATTTTTCGAGATTGTGCGGTATCGCCATAGAAGTAGATGATTTCAACGAAAAAGAACAATCCCTCAACAGAACAAGAAACTCCGATGCCATCCGATCCATTATTCATCAATAACTTTGTGGAGATCGGTAAAGATATCACAAGTAAAGACATACGTCAAAAAGGATCTACGACCGATTAATACTATTATTCAATAGATGTATTGATATATCCGTTTTTTTCAACCTGCGAAAAATCTCTTTATCTTCTATGGTCACATATTATTTATATCCACAACTCAAAGGAAAAATAGTATAAAACAAGAGCATCTGGACTAGAGCGTGTCTACGCAATACTTTACAAAACGTAAAAAATGTGAGATACTCGTATAAAACAGAGGAGGTT
>NZ_JBHSHL010000022.1:0-192376 GCF_042652965.1 Filifactor villosus | reverse complement strand
GTTGAAATTTTGTTTGAAATTCCAACTTTTTTTGCTTGTTTTTTCTCATTTAACTCAGAAACTCAGGAAATGTCGGAGGTAAGAATAGATAATTACTGAAAAACAATTTGAATGATCCTATGTTTCAAACGGAGCGACCTCGGTACAATAAAAACTCCTGATCCTCAGAGAACACACTCGAAAGGATCAGGAGTTTTTTTATGATCCGATATCTTTTTCTATCCTCTCCTCCAACCTCCTCAAACTCTCTTCGATCCGACATAAGTCCAAACAGTACACTCGCACCACAACGCCGTCCTTTGAAACAAACTCGAGTGAGTCCGTCTCCAACAACTTCGACATCGGATAGAGTAAGATGGGTTGCATAACATTAACTGAACAGGAGTGATATATAGACACCTGTTCTCTCGATGTTTGAATATCTGTTCCTGCTTACCTTTTCTAACCGAAGTCTCTACATGAGTTTTGTGAAGAACATACGGAAGAATTGTTGCATACGTTTATAGATGCTCTGCCTGCGTTTATCCAATCGTTTTTTGAGCCGATACCGCGACAGAATTTCGATAACTGAGAGGAGGCGGATATCGACGTTTCAATATGTTTGCAGGATAATCTATGTGCGAAGTTTGAGTTTAACAATAAAACGACCCCTTCGCTCACACCTCCTGTTTGTCATCTTATTTTCTTCCGATCTTGTACGCAGTCCCTATTGCCGACGATCGAACTGTCGATGATTTGTCATCCCTCCTTATGATAACGGCGAAAATTCCAAAAGACGATCAGGACACAGGAGACCAGATAGAGCCTCGCATAGACGGATTCTCCTGTGAGCCTCGCTTCTATACTCGCAATCAAAAAGATCAGTCCCAACACCATGATCGCCACATAAGACAGTTTCTTCTTATCCATCTCTTACAACTCCTTTCGAGTCTTTTCATCCCTAAGGATACCCCGCACAAAGGTAAACCCCGATTCTCTTTTAAATTTATAAATCACAAAAGTTTGTCATAGCAGAATTTTCGACAATTCCATTCCTCATAATACGACCGGTTTTGTGGTGACTTTTCGGATTATGCGGTATTGTCCTAACAGCCGTACAATCCGATCGAAACTCTATATTCATAGAAAGAATACCTCCAAAAAGACTTGTTCTCATCCCTGTTCAGATGCAGAACCTCTTTTTTACAAACTCAAGTTCTCCTCTACCGATATCGAAAAACCTTTCTCAAAATCTCACAATACGGACCTTGTTTCCATGCTCCTCTATAAGCTTTATCAAGTCCTCGGTCTTTAACCAAACGGTTGCGGTATTGTCATTGGGATGAACCCCTATTCTTCCTCCCTGTACAAACTCTTCATCGATAAAACACTCCACCCTGCATTCCTCATCGCTCAACACTCCCAAAGGGCCGAACGCTCCCGGGATCAGATCTATAATCTTCCTCAGATCCTTCTCAGAGACAAAGGACAGGGGACGAGTCTTATACTCCTGCCTGAAACGTTTCAGATCTACCCTCTTGTCGGCCTTTAGAGTGATAAGATAGTAGTTCTTCTTTTTATCGTCCCGCACAAAAACGTTCTTGGCATCCGCCTCGGGATAGGGCAATTCGACCTCACGAAGTTCTTCCATGGTATATACCGCCTTGTGCTCGGTAACTTCATACTTGATCTCCTTCTCGTTTAAGTAGGCGTAGACTTCATTTTTATCCATCTTTCTCCCTCCTCTTTCTCTCCATTTAAAAACCGATCTCTCAACACCTGATTCATTGACATTGTTTCCTATAGCCGATATTTTAATGAAGTTTGAGTGTCCTTATAACAAAACTCCCCTAATCGAACCACTTTACTTTCATAACAAAATTATCGGCATTCAAGAACCCCGCCTTGGCGTAATACTTGTGATGCATCTCATCATTGACAGCCTCCAACTCTATACAGGAAGCTCCTCTCTCCCTGACCCTGTCTTCAAGTTCCTTCAGCAAAACCGTTCCCAAACCTTTTTGCCGGTACGAGGATGAAATAATGATCTCCTCCAGAGTGTAACCGACGATATCGTCATATTGTTTAAAATAGCCCATTACAAAACCCACGGGAGTCTCATCGTCTTTCATGATCAGGGCATAAGAATCATCCATCCTCAACACCTGCCTGATCCTCCTGCCCGCAGTTTCATCTGTCCAGCACGAGCCCTCATAATTGTTGTAATAATCGATGTATAGAGGCAGTACCTGCTCTACCTCTTCAACCTTCATTTCAAAAATATCCATCGTATTTCCTCTCCTAAAAATTCTTATGAAAACACCATACAAAGGCAAATTCCCAATTTTTCTTCGATTTGATAAAACACAAAGATTTGTCATATCAACAGTTTCAAGAATATCGTCCTGCATACAAAGGTGATTTTATGCTGATTTTTTCGAATTATACGGTATTGCCTTATAAATACCATAAGTATACCATAAATAAACGACATATAGGGTCCCAAACAAAAAACGCAGGTCCTCCCATCGGGTTTCGCCTGCGTTTTTTCCTTTTGATGAAACTGAAAACAGTTCTCTATACGGGTTTTGCTACAATCTCAGTGTTGTCCTCGAACCTCCGCAGGAAAGATTTTTTTTACCTGAGGGTACATAAACCAGAGTACAACAAGGGTAATAAGTCCTTCCGGTACCATATAACTCGCATTGTAGAAGAGCGAATACTTCAAAGAGCTCATTCCCTCCGGAGCATACATATACCAAAGCACCACTCCGGAGATAACAAGAATTACATACCTTGAGACCATACCGATCAACGCTCCCACCATCGCCTTCTCTCTGCTTCCATAGAAGAACCCTGCAAGACCGAGTGCTCCGAAGGCAAAGATATAGTCCAGAAAAATCGAACCGATGTGGATGGAAACCCCTCCCTGCAAAAGAAATTGAAGGATACCATAAACAAAGGAAGTAAGAAGCCCCTTTTTGATCCCCCATCTCGTTGCATAGAGAAGGATGGGCAACATACTCACCGCTGTGATCGAACCTCCTTGCGGCATCTCAAAGACCTTAATGTAACTCAACACAGTAGCCAAAGCGATCATAACTCCGGCTTCCACCATAGAACGTACCTTGATACTTTGCATTTTTCTTCCTCCTGTTGATACTGATTGATATTAAGGAACGGCACAAAAAAACTACATGGAAAGCCATGTAGCGATCAATAGATCCAAGACAACGACACAACCTGTCTGAACACCTCCCCCTTCTTCAAAGGAAGTTGAGCAAACCCGTACTTGGATATCGGTCAAAGACTCACTACGCCGGCATTATCCGGATCAGCTAAAGGGTCGGAACAACGTTCCCTCTCAGCATCAAAGCTCCCCTGTTTTGTTTGAACCCGATTTTTATTTTACAGCAATCGGAAAAAAATTTCAATCGAAAAATCATCTCTTCAAAAAAAGGAGTGCCGAAAAATGAGACCCTTCTCATTTTCTGCCACTCCCTTCTCATCAATACTTTAACCTTGGAAAAAATTGTCCAGGACAATCCGTATCACACAGCTGTCTGTGAAGCACCACCTTCGCCGAAGGAAATTCCGCCCTCTTCACAAGGATCCTTATCATCAAGGACTTCATCTGAAGAACGCACAATTCCTTCTCTTTATGGTAGTTGCCTTCCAGACAGATCCCATAGCTTACCTTGTTATATCCCTTGGCATGAACTCCCTGCCATTTCCCCCTAAGTATGAACACATCTCCGTTTTTGGTAATGTACTCATGATATCCCGCACCCGCCCAGCCTCTCTTGAGATGCCATTGATGGATGTCCTCCCATGTAGCACGCTCCGCCTGTGCATGGTGAATCACGATATACCTTACCTTTTCCTTTTGCAACAACAAAAGAGAGTTTCGAAACACAATCTTCGGTCTGATCAACCTCATCTTCATCCCCCTTGATACATTTCCATTAAAATTCCATATTCATTCAAACGACGGCTCCTCCAAAAATACCGGCTAGAACGTAATACCATTCTCTGTTTGAAATTTCGGGTATAAAACATAAGTATTGACGAAAAACAATTTGGAGAAACATAGTTCAGAGTGTTCAACCTGTCGATTTTCATAGATACCGGGATACAATCCGATTCTATCATCCTCAAGCTTAAAAAGAACCGATATCACTCCTCTTTGCTTCTTCCCTGTTCCATCTTGTCCAGTTTTGCCGACAAAAGTATAATGCTCTCGGTCAACTTGTCCATCTTCTTTTCAAAACGCATCAGGAGATAGAAACTCACGACAATGGGAAACCCGTAATTCGACACTTGAATCAATACCTCTTCCATAACTCTTCTCCTCTCTATAAGAAATCGGGTCCGCTTACCGAAGCAAGCGAACCCTCTTCTTCCTACTAATCCATGGTTACCGCAACCGCTTCCTCGCTCTTGGTCAGAAGCGACACCTCCTTAAGTCCCGTTACCTTGGACCCGTCCTTGAACACAAATACGTTCTGTGCAATCACATACTGCACCAACGCTTTGATATCTTCCTGTACAACAGGTTTTTTCGGATAGGGTACGGAGAGAGAAAAACTCTTCCCGTCATCCTTCTTAAATACGATGGACAGCGTCTCTACCATAGTTCTCACCTCCTTTCAAAAAATGTGTTACTCCTACTCTCCTACCAGTTCGCAGGAGTCAGCCTTCTGGACCGTTCCGGCGTGGATTTGAAGTTTCAGGATCTTCTGACCCAAGTCATAGACCGTATTCTCCTCCAGTCCCGCTCTTAGCGAGTTGTACGTCTTGGTTCTGCGAACCGTCTTTCCCTCTTCTCCCGTAGGAAGCTGATACACAAGCTTGAGGGCACTCGTCTTGTTGATCGCATTTGCCATCTCTCTCACCTCCTTTCGCCCATATATATGCACCGAGGAGGAAAAAGGGCTACTATGTTTTGAGAAAGTAATACTAATACTACTATTCCTTTGAATAATGGATATCAACGATTTGCACTCCATAGAAGAGAACACGAATTTTCGTGGTTGCAAAATAAATATAACTATACTTCTATCGAAGAATAGTATAAAACCCAATTAAAATGTCAAGTGTATGGGAGGTACAGAGATAAAACAGAATTTATAGTAAATGAAAGTGCAAACGGAACGAGGACGTTTTTGGAGCCGAAAACCGAGTCGTGAACCATAACATCGGAACTGCTAAGGCTCAAACAGCTGATTTATATGTTTCACTCAAATATACACCTGATATTTTAAACGGAGAATAATATAAATATAAGCAATGAAAAACCCTTTGTTCCATAACTGTAAAAAATAATAGTATCCCTTTTAAAAAACCAAGGTATATATTATAATAAGAAAAACGAACATATGTTCTTTTTTTGGCAGGCAGAGAGAGGAGGCGTTATGAAAAATTCAATCGAAGTAAATGCAATGATCATGGAGTACATTCATCATAAGAGGTCGTCAAATTCCGAACTTCCCACCGACGAGCCCTTGACGGATGACTACGATGAAGACTCCGCCCTGGCAGAGATTCTTAACCGGCTTCGTCCGATGTTGATACGACGATGTCGGCACTACTTCGGATATATCAATGAAGACCTTATGCAAAGCGGTTACTTGGAACTGATCGAAAGAATGCAGACCTATGACGTGCAAAGGACCGAAGTCCCCGTTCTGGGTTATCTCAACCGAATGATATCCTGTCATTACTTCTCACTTAGAAGACGGGAAGGAAGAGATTCCGATAGACTCTGCATGATCGAACGGGAAGTGCTGGAAAACATACATGACCCTTCCGTAGAACAGAGAGATCAACAAGAGAACCTCAATGACCTTCTATCCGTCTTAAGTCCTAGGGAAAGACAACTGGTAACCGAGCATATCCTGGAGAAACAAAGTCTGAAACTCGTATGTAAGCGTATGGAAATCTCCTACTCCTACGCAAAAAAGATAAAACAAGCATCTATATGGAAGATGAAGGAGCAATATCGCAAGAGCAACCTTATTTGATCTGTCTGTTACAAAATCTCCTGCGATAAAATCCCTCTTACAAAAAACGCTAAAAAGGACGGCAGCTGCCGTCCTTTTTAACACTAATACCATTTTTCAATAGAAGTATGGATATATCTGTTTTTCAAATCACGAAAAGTCGGTTTATCTTCCATGGGTCACAGATCATTTATGTCCATAACTCAAAAGAATAATAGTATTACTCGTTTGAATCAGATTAACAAACTCGTGTAACTTTTCTGTGTTCTTCCTTCTCCTGTATGCCTCCTCCTTGTCAAGCAATCACAATCACGCTTACTCTTTAGGACAAGGAATTACCGTTCTTCATGTTCAACCTCATACTCAAATCCTATATCAAAAAACACTCATACAGACAACCTTGCAATGTGCGATCAGCAGTTTTTAAAAAAGTGATGTGATAAGACAAGACTTGTATATGCCATCCGTAACACTCTCACAGGAGTACACAACCCCTTTTTTGCTATATGCTGCCGAGTTTCTGTCAAGATAAGTTGCAAACACAAAGTTTCTTTCTATGCTTCTTTTTTGTTTTGAAAACACTGTTCACATTTTCCCGAACAGCTCCAGAGGCTGTCTGCAATCGGAGCCCATTTTTCTGCAGCCTGTTTTGTCTTTGCACTCAACTCGTCGACATCTTCCGGCTCTATGACATCTGTAGACTTCGCTCCTGACTCATGGACCATCATCGCCAACTTTCCGGGATTATCCAGGAGAGGACACGGTCTTAACATATTCTCATTGAAGGGCTGATTGTTGCGATATGCCATGAACAAGGGAGAACGATATGCCTCCAACAAGGTTTTTTCTCTGATATTGGAATCTGAATAGTGAATAAAGGCACAAGGTTCAATATCCCCATTTGCATTGATATGCAGATAACATCTTCCCCCGGCAATACATCCGTCGACAAACTCTCCGTCATTCCAAAAGTCCATTGTAAAAATCGGCTTTGTCTTTCGGAAACTTCGGACGGTATGGTACATATACTCCCTCTGTTGTGCAGTGGCAATCAAATCCGTCGGGGCATCTTTCCCGATCGGCATATAGGTAAACAGCCAAGCGAACTTTGCTCCCATATTGATCATCTCATCAAAAAACTCATCACTGCCTATCACCTCAGTATTATAACGTGTATAACAACACGAAATTCCAAAAGGCAGCTTCTTCTCTCTCAGAATTTTCATTCCTCTTACCAAAGCTTGATAAGTCCCCCTTCCCCTTCTGGCATCGGTTGCCTCTTCAAATCCCTCCACACTGATTGCAGGCACGAAATTCTTAACTCGAAGCATTTCGTCCGCAAAAGCTTCGTCAATCAAGGTACCGTTTGTAAACGCCAAGAATTGACAATCCGAATGAGTTTCACAAAGACGGATAATATCTTTTTTTCGAACCAAAGGTTCTCCACCCGAAAAAATATACATAAATGTTCCCAGTTCTTTTCCCTGTCTTACAATATCGTCCAGCTCTTCAAAACTTAAATTCAACTTATTCCCGTATTCCGACGCCCAGCATCCCACACATTTGAGATTACATGCCGATGTAGGATCAAGAAGGATGGCCCACGGGATATTACAATTGTATTCCTGTGAATGTTTGCTCTGGCGTGCACAACCGATCATTGTGGCATTGACCAAAAAATTCTCAAAAGTAGCCCTTCTGACATCCTTATCAATGTCCGAATACAAACTCATCACATATCGATACCACACACTGTTTTTGTCGGACAACGCCTTTTTTACCGGAGCGATCTGATTCTCAAGCAGCCCCGAACGTTCCGCCCATCTCAATAACTTGGGAATATTCTCTTCCGGATCCTTGTCCATATAAGAAATCATTTGTTTTAACCCTGCTGTCTGCAAACTCTCCTTCAGCGTTCTGTTCAATCTCGTCACGGCTCTCTCCTCCTTTTTGTTGTTTATACTATTCTTCGATAGAAGTATGGCTATATCTGTTTTGCAACCACGAAAATTCGTTTTCTCTTCTATGGAGTGCAAATCGTTGATATCCATTATTCAAAGGAATAATAGTATTAAGTGCTTTTTCATCTTCATCCTATCATGCAAAGATAAACTCAACCTCAACAAAAAGCAAGTTTTTCGCAATTGTAGTTATTTTCTAAAGGGAAACATGACCGAAAACGTAGTCCCTAAATCACTGCTGCACACTTCGATCCTTCCTCCGCAGAGTTCGACTATCCTTTTTGCAATAGGAAGACCTAACCCGTTCCCCTCAAGGAGTTTTGTGCCATCGGCCTGATACAGTTTGTCAAAAATCCTGTCCACCATCTGCTCATCCATACCCCTTCCTTCATCCGATATGGAAACCTTTACAGTATCTCCCTCTCTGAAACACGAAATCGTAAGCGATCCTCCTTCCCTATTGAATTTAATGGCATTGGAAATCAGGTTGTTCCACAACAGAGCAACCATCTCCCGATTCCCGTAAAACAGAACCGGTTCCATTCTCAAAACGGGCTCGATCTTCTTTTCTTCCCATTCCATCTGCATCGTCAGCAGACAATTCCTTATCTGTTCGTCCAAAAAATACCGTGATTTCTCTCCTACGATTTCTTGAGATTCCAGTTTGGAAAGCAGAAGAATATTTGTTGAAAGTTTCGCGAGTTTTTCCGACTCGGAAACAATATAACTTTGGTACTCCCTCCTTTCTTCCGGTGACAAATCCTCCCTCATCAACTGTTCTGCAAACCCCTTTATCGAAATAATCGGCGTCTTGAACTCATGAGAAAAATTATTGATAAAGTTTTTACGCAGTATTTCAATACTTGAAAGCTCCGATATCATATTATTAAAGGAAAGTACCAAAGTCTTGACCTCGCTGTAACAACCTTTCGTGGATATTCGAACCTCAAAATTCCCGTCAATTACCTCTCTTGTTGCCTCAATCAGCGCATCCATCGGACGAAGAAGCCAAAAACTCAAAAAAAATGCCATGACCGTCGCCAACAACAGGCTTGCACCCAGAGTGATTACAACCGAAAACATCGCTCTGTTCCCAAATATATCATAGTTACTGAAACGATTTAAAACGGAAAAAATGAGATAAGTCAAAAGCCCTGACATCCCCAGAATCAAAACAATGAAAAACACGAGCAAAAAACGCAAGGTAAGAAATCTGCCCACCATCTTCAAACTCAATCTTTGAACTCCGATCGTCCTCATCTTTTTATCAAACTTTTTCACGAATCATCACCTTGTAACCCAATCCTCGAATCGTTACGATCTCAAAATCCTTATTATCGTTGAAACGGTTTCTCAAACGATTGATATGGACATCGACACTGTGCATATCCGTATCGTTGTCAAATCCCCACACCTCATCCATGATCTGCATCCTTGTGAAAATTCGATTGGGATAAGAAAGCAGCTTATAGATGATCAAAAACTCCTTTTGCGGAAGGGTCTGTATCCTTCCTTCGTACTCCACCGAAAAACCGTCATAATTAAACACCGTACTTCCCACCCTCAGCTGTCTTTCACCGGCAATCTTATACCGCCTGAGAAGAGCGTGGACTCTAAGGAGCAGCTCCTCGTAATCAACAGGCTTTACCATATAATCGTCCGTTCCTTGACGAAATCCCTTCTTCTTGTCCTCGATATCCTCCAATGCCGTCACCATCAAAATGGGAATGTCAAAACCGCTTTCCCGAATCAACCCGGCGAACGAGTAACCGTCAATCCCGGGAAGCAAAATATCGAGAATAATCAAATCCACATGATACAGCTCCATCATCTCCAGCGCCTTCTCCGCACTGTCTGCGACGATAGGCTCAAACCCGTTTTGCGAAAGTACCTTTTCCATTAACTTACGCGCACCCCTGTCGTCCTCTACAACCAAGATCGAAAACATCTTCTCCCCTCCTAAGCCTTGCAGGTTCTCTTATATAAACATAATCCTTCTCATACTATTATTCTTTTGAGTTGTGGATATAAACGATCTGTGAACAATAGAAGATAGAACAATTTTTCGTAGTCAAAAAATAGCTATATCCATACTTCTATTGGAGAATAGTATCAGTCTTTCCGTCTCTGATATAATTGCCGGCTTCAATTATTTCTATCAATGCCTTGTACTACGTTATCCGTCAAAAAATTTTTCATATTTGTAGATTGGATATCTCGATACTTCAATCAGATAACAGTACAGTCCTATTTTCCTTTTGAAAATATCGCCGACAGCCAATAAAAAAAGAGCTTAACAGGTTCCCCCAAAACGGAAGAGCTTCTGTCAAACCCTTTTGCTTCTA
Source organism: Filifactor villosus (assembly GCF_042652965.1). NCBI lineage: Bacteria > Bacillati > Bacillota > Clostridia > Peptostreptococcales > Filifactoraceae > Filifactor > Filifactor villosus. Next base: position 182,089 of record NZ_JBHSHL010000022.1, on the reverse strand, counting down.
TAGATGCCGCAGTTTCTCTCCCGGTTTCGGTTTACTTTAATACCTCGCGAGCCTTCTCCAGCATAAACTCCTTAAAATCCTGTCCCTCGACCTTGACCACCTCGGGATCCGCCACATCGACCATCAATCGGAAAAAGTTGACGGTAAGCACATTACCCTCCTTGTAGAAGGTCTCATCCGTTCCGGGAATAAAGTTCACTACCAGTTCCTCATACTTGGACTCGGAAGCAAACTCCTTCATCAGATCATCGAGGTTCAAAAGTTTGATCGGCTTAAGCATACTTCTCATATTACCCAAGTCTTCGAGCATCCACATATTTGCATTCCAAAACTTCGACTCCAACTTCGTCGGAGAGTTCATAAGCTCCCTGTTTACAATCGCCGAAAGAACCTTTCTCACAGAATCCGGAGCAAAGCCTTCCTTGTATAACACCTGCATCTCGTCCTTGTTTGCCACCTCGATAAAGTACGAATCTACGACCTTCTCCTTTGAAGCGACACTCTCCCAGTAGAACAACATCATTTCCACCGGCTCATAGTTGATCTTGATCTTTTTTAACATAATATTCCTCCGTTTGTTTATACTACTATCCTTCAAAGTTCCATCCGACAAAACGATATGCACCTTGGAAACACCTGATTTCCGAATACAACTGTATCAGATGACACTTTAAAGAACAATAGCATCGATTTCTATACAAACTATTATATCACTATTGTGCCAAGCTGTCTAAGCGTTTTATCCCGGATTTGCCCTCTCCCTTATAAAATCGTCTTTGTTATGTATTGCAAGAGATCGTGGACTTAGCTTTGATAACGATACAAAAAGATAAAAATTTTATACTTTGTGATCCTGCTTTGCAATCAAAACATTAGGAAAACACTCTATAATTACCGAATTTTCTTGAAATAGCAAAAGAGGATGTAAGCTTTCTTTTTCGCCTTATGCTATTCACGCCTTATGCTATTCACGCCTTATGCCATTCCCCGATAGAAATGTGCTGTCCACTCCCGCAAGCATAAAAATCTACTTATCCCCCATAGAACGAAAGACATCGATGTCAATAATTCAAATCACCGTATTATACCATACAGTGATGGATGTCCCGGATCGACAACTTCGCCTCCGCGATTGAAGATTTGATCTTCTCTTCCAGAGCGATCTCTGTGCACCAACAGAGCCCGCAACCCGACGAAATCGCTCGCGGTACGGGAATTAACCTTCCTTCTATTCGATGTTGTTTGCAATACTTTTCCATCCCCATCGCTTCCGCCGTTGTATGAAAGGTTACGATGAGCTTCCATTCTTTTTTCCTCATACTGTCTGCTCCTATTGCTCTCTACCGGTTCTCTTCCTGCGTTTCTTGAACTTCGATCCGCCGATACCGGCGCCTCCGTCTATTTGTATTCTTATATCCTCAAATTCTATGACGACGAAATACCATCTTCTTCTTTTTCGATAAAAGTGTGACTGTATCCACACTCACAAGCACAAAAACTTGTTTTCTCCTCTTATCTGCTTAATACTATTCTCCGATAGAAGTCCGGTTACAGATATTTTGAGACAACGAAAATTTGTGTATCTTCTGTGGAGTACAGAACGCTGATATCCATAAATCTAATGAATAATAGTATAAATTGACAGCTTGGATGCTTTGAAACATCCTTATCCAAGGAAGATACCTCACAACTCGAAAAATCAACATAAAATCAACGCTATACGAATGATGAAATTTTTGAAAACCTTGATTTGACAAACTTCTGCATTTTTCAAACTCACAAAAAAATCAGGAGTTTGCCTTTGTGAAGGGTTTCCTAAAGTTGTTTTTCGATAATGCTATATTCTGTATGCCCGACATTTCGAACAAAAAACAGTATTGTCGCCCATAGAACAAAAGACATGGATACCAACAGCAAGCAGATAATAGGTTCACTCTTTTATTTTGGGTCGGGCGGCATCTGCCTACTCCTCCTCGCTGACAAGTTCTCTCAAGGCTCTGACTGCCACATCGACCTCTTCTTCGGTGTTGAAGTGGGAGAAGCTGAACCTTACCGCTCCCTGTTCCTCCGTGCCCAAAGACCGGTGCATAAGGGGGGCGCAGTGACCGCCGGAGCGTGTCGAAATCTCATAGCGTCTCATCAGCTCATCGCTTACCTCTGCGGAATCGTAGTCCTTAAAGTTCAAAGCGACAATGGGGCATCGAAGTTCCGTCTCAAAATCCCCGTAGATCTTCATCCCTTCCATCTTCGAGACCTCATCGTAGAACCTCCTCATCAGCTCTCTCTCCCTACCGGCTATCGCTTCAAGTCCTTCCTCGTTCAGGTAGGACACCGCCTCGGAGAGAGCGACGATCCCGTGGCCGTTCAAGGTCCCCGCCTCGGCGACTGTAGGCATCTGAGTCGGATGCGTTCGGCTATAAGTCCGAATCCCCGTTCCTCCGGTCTTGAGAGCTCTAAGCTCAACGCCCTCTCTCACATAGATGCCCCCCGTTCCCTGAAGACCGAGCATACTCTTATGCCCCGTAAAACACAGAACATCGATCTTCATCTTCTGCACATCGATTGGAAGATAGCCCGCCGTCTGCGAGGCATCAACGATAAAAAGAAGACCCCTCTCTCTGCAAAGACGACCGATTCTCTCGATATCGACCACGTTGCCTGTCAGGTTCGATGCGTGGGTACAAACGATCGCTACGGTATTCTCCCTGATATTCGACTCGAATTCCTCGTAGTAAGGCCTTCCCTTCTCATCGCAGCGAACAAAAGAAAGCTCCGTGCCCCTCTCCTCCATCTCGTAGAGGGGGCGAAGGACGGAGTTGTGCTCCATGACCGTCGTGATCACATGATCTCCGCTCTTGAGCAGTCCCTTAATCGCAAGGTTGAGACTCTCGGTGGAATTACAAGTAAAGGCAATCCTCGTAGGACTCTCCGACCCGAAGAAGTCCGCCAGCTTCTCCCGTGCCTCGTAGATTCTCCGAGAAGCCTGCATGGCCTCCTCGGTCGCTCCTCTTCCGGCATTGCCCATATGATTGATTGCAACGATCAGAGCATCGACGACCCTCTTGGGTTTTACCAATGTCGTTGCGGCATTATCCAAGTATATCATTTGTCCGCCTCCTTCTAAAAACAGAACCCTTCTTGTACAAAGCAATGCCGTATCATCCAAAACATTGACATAACATCTCTTGTGCAAATAATAAGAAGCTTGAAAATATTGACTTGACAGGATTTTGAATTCTGTAAGCTTATGTGAAAATCCGTCGTTTGCGTTTATACAAGGTTTCCCGAAATAACCAAACACCGACTCCGACCTTCTTGCATATCGGTATCCTCCCTCATCGCATTTCCATACACAGCGATTAAAAACCGACCCTCTCGCTCTCTCCTCCGACCTTCTTGGTCACCTTGATACTGTCCATATACTCCATTACCTGCTTTGCATTTTTGCGGTTCGTCCCCAGCAAATCCCGAAGTTCCGCTATGGTAATCAGGTTCTCCTCGGCGAGCTTCTCGAGAACATAGCCCTTTGCTTCGTCCATCAGAGAAGTCAGGGTAAAGGTATCGTCCGCCACCTTCACGAGAACACCCTCCTCCATCAAAGTCGCGATGATATCCTCCAACTCTCCCGCTCCAATTGAACCGAAGGACACCTCCGAGAGTTTCACAAACTCAAACCTCGCTTTTTTGAAGATCTCTTCCGCCTTGCCTTCCACCGTCCGATAAGTTTCATCCTTCGATACCTCAAAAGCTGCGGTACGAATGTATTCGTTTCTCCTCCCGATTAAGCCCTCTTCCTCCAAAAGCTCGACATACAAATCGAAGACGTTTCTTGCAACGTCCTTCATATAAGTCGTATGGATCTGAGCCTTGTTGATACCGAAACGGTAGGGATGACAAGAGTGATACTCCTTGAGCGCCGTTACAATCTTCTGCGTGCAAACCTCGTGTTTGGTGTGATGCATCAGATAACTGTCCTTCTCGGTCGAAAACGAAAGCACCGCACCGTCCTCCTTCAAGGACTCGACCTCCTTCGAGATCTCCGCGGGAGACATCGACGTACGCCTTGCAAGCTCGGTCAAAGAAACCATCGTGTCTTTTTGAGACTTGATCTGCATTTCGATAATATCTCCGGCAGAACCCGACTCCTTGCGTTTGAGATCCTCAATCACCTCTTGTTGGAACCTCTTCTTCTTCGTCGGATTGGCATCGAGGATCACCCCGCCTCCAATGGTATCGACAGGGGAATAAAACCGCACCAAAAAACGATCTCCCCTGCTCACTGCGATCTCCTCTTCCAGACGAAACTGCACATAGGACGACTCCGCCGGCCATACCTCCTCCTTGTCCAAAAGGACCGCCCGGCACAGCACCTGCTTGGTCCCGATATAGAGGTGGAGCCTCGAATTGTTGTAGAGAATGTGCTTGGATGCAGGTAGGACATTCAGCTTGACATCGAGCATCATCGTGTTTTTCATATTGTCCTTGGGTGCGATCATCGAACCTCGCTTGATCTCATTCTTCTTGATATTGGGAAGGTTGATCGCGACCCGCTGTCCTGCAAAACACTCCTCCACATCCCTGCCGTGGACTTGGATGCTTCGGATCCGGCACTCCTTGCCCTCCGGATAGATCATCAGAACATCTTCCTTCCTTATCCTGCCTGACAGGAGGGTACCCGTGATAACGGTCCCGAAACCCGAAATCGTAAAAACTCTGTCAATGGGAAGTCTGGGCACGCTGCCCGTCTCCTTTTGGACCTCTTCCTTCTGCGAGTATTCCTCGATCTTCTCCTTGAGTTCTTCAATCCCCTCTCCCGTATGGGCGGATACTTTGAGGATGGGAGCATTCTCCAAAAAAGTCCCCTTGAGTTCCTCCTTCACTTCCTCCTCCACCAGTTCGAGCCATTCTTCGTCAACGAGATCGCACTTGTTGAGGACAACGATACTGTTTGTCACTCCCAATTCTCCGAGGATGTCCATATGTTCCCTCGTCTGGGGCATGATCCCCTCGTCTGCGGCAATGACAAGGATGACCAAGTCCATGCCGACGACTCCCGCAACCATGTTGTCAATGAACTTCTCATGTCCGGGAACATCGATGATACCCACCCGATCTCCCGACTTGAGGTCAAAGTAGGTAAAGCCCAAATCTATCGTGATCCCGCGTCGCTGCTCCTCCTCCCAACGGTCGGTATTTCTCCCCGTCAGAGCCTTGACAAGACTTGTCTTCCCGTGGTCGATATGTCCCGCCGTTCCTATAATCATATTCTTCATCTTCCAAAAACCCTTTCCTTCTATCTTCATGTGCTCTCGCACATCCTTTCACCTATCGGAGTTGATCGAAATGGACAAACTCCTCTTCTTCTATCGTCCGTACATCCAAAATAAGTTTGTCGTTGGCTGTACGAACGACGATCGGCACCTCAAGCCTTCTCAGATCCTCTTCCATACTCGCCGTAGAACAGCTCGTCGGACGGATGGTGACTGCAAAACTCTCCAACCTCTCCACCGGAAGAGAACCTCCTCCGACCTGCGAAAAACAAGGCTCGACCTCGATCTCCGCCTCCAAAGCGAGACCGTCCAATCTTGCCTTCAGACGTTGTGCCCTCTCCTCGAGCTCCTCCTTGCCCATACGGATCATCCGCAGGACGGGAATGTTCCTGACCGCATGTTCCTCGCAGAGATACTCCTTGAGCACAATCTCCAACGCCGCCGCCGTAAACTTGTCGATCCTCAAGGCTCGAGTGAGCTGGTTCTTCTTCATCTCCTCAATATACTCCCTCTTGCCGACGATGATGCCCGCCTGAGGTCCTCCGAGAAGTTTGTCCCCGCTGAAACAGACGACATCCGCACCGGCACGCACGGACTCCTGCACCGTCGGTTCGTGCCTCAAACCGTACTTCTCCAGATCGATCAGGACTCCGCTCCCGATATCCTGAATAAGGGGGAGGGAGTGTTTTTTTGCAAGCTCCGACAGGGTTTGGATCTCCACCGACTGCGTGAACCCTATCATCTCGAAGTTACTCGTATGGACCTTGAGGATAGCTCCCGTCCCCTCGCCGATCGCCTCCTCGTAATCGCTGTCGTGGGTCTTGTTCGTCGTACCCACCTCGACGAGCTTTGCACCGCTCGCCTTCATCACGTCGGGGACCCGAAACTTGCCGCCGATCTCGACAAGCTCTCCGCGGGACACGATAACCTCCTTGTCCCGTGCCATCGTGTTCAGAATCAACATCACCGCCGCTGCATTGTTGTTGACCGCCATTGCCGCCTCCGCTCCCGTCAAACGGCAGAGCAGTGATTCTATATGGGAGTAGCGGTGTCCCCTGCCCCCTTCTTCCAACTCGTACTCCAAGTTCGAATACCCGCCCGCGATCCGTGCGATATACTCCAAATGCACCTTGGACAGAGGAGCCCTGCCCAAGTTGGTATGAAGGACCGTCCCCGTCGCATTGACGACCTTCTTAAAATTCGGACTCATCAGCTTCTCAAGCCTTACTCCGACCTCTTGAGGAAGACCTTCTATCCTTCCTTCAATCACTTCGCCCTCTCGAATACGGTCCCTCAACTCATCGGTAACAAGATGGATCTGCTCAAGCACCAACTCCCTTCCGAACCTCTGTATCAATTCGGACATCTCTTCCAACTCCAACAGGACATCCGTCTTGGGTATCATCCGATACTGCTCTTTCTTATTCATTCTCTTCTCTCCGCCTCAAATAGATACTCTTGTCTTTTTCTTCCACTACCCTTCCGATCACAGACACCTTCGTCTCCATCTCCGCCTCCTCAAACGCCTTGAGGATCTCTTGTACCTCCCGTTCAGGCAGGCTGAGCAAAAGACCTCCCGAAGTCTGGGGATCGAAGAGCAGATCGATATAATGCTCCTCGACCTCTCCCGTATCGACCGATCCTCCGAAATGCGTTCTGTTGTTGTACGAACCGGCAGGGACCAGCCCCATCCTCGCATAGGCGATCGACTCCTTCAAATAGGAGATCTCCTCCGGAAAAAGCTCAAAACTCACCTTGCTCGCCGAAGCCATCTCGACACCGTGACCCAGAAGGCCGAAACCGGTCACATCCGTACAAGCGTTGATACTGAACTTCTCCGCCACCTCCTTCGCCTTCTTGTTGAGCGTCTTCATCACAAGCACCGCTTCGCTGATTACTTCTTCTTCCGCCATCTCCGCCTTGATGGCGGTATTGATAATCCCGCTTCCTACCTGCTTGGTGAGGACGAGTACATCCCCCACCTTACAACCGTAGTTCTTAAAGATCATCTGCGGATGAACAAACCCCGATACACACAGTCCGTACTTGGGTTCGTCGTCCTGAACGGTATGGCCTCCGACCAGCACCGCCCCCGCCTCCTTGACCTTGTCCGCACCGCCTGCCAAAATGTCTCCCAAAACTTCGGGAGGCAGACAGTTCGGAAACCCGACGATGTTCAGTGCGATCTTCGGCTCTCCTCCCATCGCATAGACATCGCTCAGAGAATTTGCCGCCGCGATCTGACCGAAGGTATAGGGGTCATCCACGATCGGAGTGAAGAAATCGACCGTCTGTATCAGGGCGATGTCATCCGTGATCTTGTATATTGCCGCATCGTCGGACGTCTCTATGCCGACGAGCAGGTTTTCGTCATAAAACTTAGGCAGCTTGCCCAAAACTTGAGCAAGGGTCTCAGGACCTACTTTTGCCGCTCATCCCGATGTCTTACTCATTTGAGTCAGTCTTATCTTATCTTCCATTTCTTCCTCCGTTGATTTGTATGATTTGTCCTTACAGATCGTCGACACAAGGCTCCCCTTGTTTTCTGCAAGGCCCTCGGACTAAGGTCTTAAGATCTTATCCGCCTTTGCCATCGTCTCGACGATGTGATACATATTCGTAACCTCTCCGACCTTCAGGTGATCCGTCAGATTATAATAGTTCAAACAGGTCCCGCAGGTAAAGATCTGTACTCCCTGTTTCGAAAGGTTGAGCAGATCCTCCAGACAATCCGAACCCTCCGCCGTCAAAGTCGCTCCTCCGTTGTAGAACAGAAGAGTCTCGGGCAGCTTGTCAAGCTGGGTCAATGCAAAGATAAAGCCCTTGACCAAAACCTTGCCGAGCTCGTCGTTTCCTTCTCCCATCCTGTCGGAGGCAAAAACGACCACCGTCTTATCTCCACGTTGTGCGACGCTGCCGCCTTCCTCCTCGACGGACGCTGCTCCCTCCGTTTGGATCGAGATCCTGTATTCGCCCTCCTTGATCTTCGAGCTCACGACCTGTGCCCCCAGCTCCTTCGCCAACTTGGTCACATTTTGGACCGCGATCTCATTGTCCACAAGGACCTCGACAAGTTCGGGGGAAGTCATTGCCGAAATCGCCTTCTTTGTCTTTACTACCGGTATCGGGCAGGCATCTCCTATTGCATTTACTTTGATCATCTTCATTCTCCTTCTTCATTATACACAAAAATTTTTGTAAGCCAATACGTATTTCCACTCTTTTATTTTATTATGAAAACAGATATATTTCAAACACTTACAATATATTTTTTCGACCTCCTCCCCGAAGATTGCATACAAAAAGAGGGTCGAAAAATAAGTACAACCTTATTCTTCAACCCTCCCCGGTTTTGTTCTTATACTACTCCTGCTTAGATCCTTGCTCAAGGGGCTTGGAAGTGTTATCTTCGCGAGGCAGTTTCTCTATCATCGCCTTGATATAGAGATTTAAAGACGAAACGGATAGCACATATACCCAGAGAACAAGACTCTGTATATCCTTGGGCACTAAAAGTACCAAAAAAACAACAAACATACAGTTTATATTGATCCACCATTTGCATATATTCAGTTTCTTCTTCATAGCTCTCTCCTTTATTTTCTCTTACAAAAAGTCTTGACTTTGCAATACCTAGCTCCTACCCCTGCTTAGATCCTTGCTCAAGGGGCTTGGAAGTGTTATCTTCGCGAGGCAGTTTTTTTGTTATACCTATAATATAAGAACTAAAAAATGAAGTGGATAAAACATACATCAACCAACCTTTCTCATATACATATTCGGGAAAATAATATATAAAAACAAAAAGTATTAACCAGTTTATGTTGAACCACCATCTACATATATTGAGTTTCTTATTTATTTTTTCCAAATCAAACTCACTTAAAATATTTGACTGACTTTCCACGTTCGACCTATCGGGTTTAGAAAGTGGATTTTTGATAATAATGTAGGCATAGATGTTAAAAAATACAGTAGATAATGTGATGATCGACCAGAAGACTTGATTTAAATATTCACGAAAAAAAAGCACAAAAACGGTAATGATAATACAGTGTACATTACTCCACCATCTGAATATATTCAGTTTCTTCTTCATAGGTCTCTCCCTTATTCTCTCCACACAAAGCTGTTCTTTCCGTCCATAATACCTTCCATGACCGTAACGATCATCTTGGCACATTCCGCCCTCGTTACATTGGCTTGAGGAACAAAGTAGCCGTTTCCTCGTCCGTCGATCACGCCCGACTGTTGAAGAGAAGATATCGCCTCCTTAGCGTAAGATGCGATCTTTCCTCCGTCCTTGAAGGTTTGTTTTTGGTGCAGAGTCGGCATCGGGACCTGTGCATCGACCTCGATATAACGATAGAGCATAGCAGCCAGCTCTTGGCGACTGATCACCTGATCCGGTTTGAAACTGCCGTCGGAATAGCCCTTGATCAAGCCCTTTGCATAAGCCCAGTCGATTGAGTTCGCATAGGGATGGCTACGCGGAACATCCTTGAAGTTGCTCTGCGAAACTCTTCCCCTGTCATCGCTCATATTCTTGAGATAGAAGGCAAGATCTCCCCTTGTGATCGGATCGTTGGGGCTGAACATTCCCTTCTTCTCGTTCATGATTCCCCTTGCCATAACAAAGTTCGCATAGGGTTTGTACCATCCCTTGATATCGCTGTAGGACACCTCTTTGTAGCCCACCGCATAAATGCCCCCTTCATCGATAAGAGCCTCGATATACCTGTGTTCCACATCCTGCTCGTATTCGTACCTCGTCTCTTCCTTGTACACGGAAGACGCCACGATACTAAGATGACCTCCATCGACACGGTAAAGCGCAAGACAGTTTTTTTCTTCTCCCTTTTGCGGATAATAAGGTAACCTAATCAGAGTTCCCTTATTGTAGGCAGGGATGGGTCTGTTATTTACCCTAAGGGAAAAATCGTAGATCGGCCTTTTGCCCACCGTAGCCTTTGCACTACCATCAAGAATAGAAGGCTCCTTCTTCTCGAGATCGAAACGAAACTCCCCTTCCCCCAGTTTGGTAATGTGATCTTGTCCGACAAATTCCAAAACACCCAAAGTATGCTCCATCTTAAACCCGTGGAGGCGAGAACCGTATCCTTTCCCGACAATTTCGCTGAAGGTAGGAGCATCGATAATCACCGTCGCGGATTCTACCCCGGAAGGAAGGCGCCCCGGCAGGTACAAACAGCCCACACCTCCTCCTCTTAAAGCTCCCAAGTCGGAGGTGTTCACCATATCCCCCATCTCTGTCACATCGTTTATCAGAAACACAGCATTCTTTCCTTTGATCTGAGGTTCTCCCAAAGAAAACGATGAACTTACAATATACGTCTTCTTCCTCTGAACCGCAAACACTCCCGATACTGAAACAAGGGCCATTAGAAGAGCCAAAACTACAGATAATCTTCTTTTCATTTCAACCATCTCCATTCTCTTCTTCACAATATCATGTACCGTTCTCAACTTTCTTTTGCGCTAAGATTATCATAAACAAAACTTTTTATCAAGCAATGTATTCATATTGTAATCAAATATATAAATATGTGATTTTTGTATAATTCTATTTTAAAATCAATTTTTTATTATACCTTTTGCATCTTCATACCATTCTCCGTTTGAAATTTCCTCCATCCTTTGTATTTCACGACAAAATCCCGACGAACAAGACTTCTTCCAAAGAAACCTTATTCGTCGGGATCTTCAATGCTCACACAAAACATACACCTGCTTAAGAGAACCTTCTCACAGAGGAACACTGCACTTTTGCCGTCGCAAGTACGGCAAAGCGACAGACACCTTCATCTCCCATCCTTTCACAGCTTTCGATCCGTTACCTTGCTACTGTTCCCACACAAAGCTGTTCTTTCCGTCCATAATACCTTCCATGACCGTAACGATCATCTTGGCACATTCCGCCCTCGTTACATTGGCTTGAGGAACAAAGTAGCCGTTTCCGCGTCCGTTGATCACGCCCGACTGTTGAAGAGAAGATATCGCCTCCTTAGCGTAAGATGCGATCTTTCCTCCGTCCTTGAAGGTTTGTTTTTGGTGCAGAGTCGGCATCGGGACCTGTGCATCGACCTCGATATAACGATAGAGCATAGCAGCCAGCTCTTGGCGACTGATCACCTGATCCGGTTTGAAACTGCCGTCGGAATAGCCCTTGATCAAGCCCCTTGCATAAGCCCAGTCGATTGAGTTCGCATAGGGATGGCTACGCGGAACATCCTTGAAGTTGCTCTGCGAAACTCCTCCCCTGTCATCGCTCATATTCTTGAGATAGAAGGCGAGGTCTCCCCTTGTGATCGGATCGTTGGGGCTGAACATTCCCTTCTTCTCGTTCATGATTCCCCTTGCCATAACAAAGTTCGCATAGGGTTTGTACCATCCCTTGATATCGCTGTAGGACACCTCTTTGTAGCCCACCGCATAGGTACCCGGCTCTCCTACAAGGGCTTGGATATAGGGCTTGTCCCCATGCTGTGTCATGACCGCCTTGTGTAGAGAATTTGCTACTTGAGACACGCTTCCGTTCGCCTCGACCCGATAGAGGACGAGCTTGCTCACATCTTCTCCCGAGGAAGGCGAATAGGGCAGACTGAGCAACATCGCCTTGTTCGAAGTCGAAGGAGTTTTGCCTCCCGCACTGACGGAAAAACTCACGATCGGTCGGTTGCCCACCACAGTTTTGGCGGATTGATCCAAAACGGAAGAACTCTTCTTTTCAAACTTCAGCCTCATCTCCCCGTCCGCAAACTTGGAGATATCCTTGCGATCGACAAACTCGACTCCTCCCAAGGGAAAACCAAAGGTCAGATGATAGATCTGTGCGGCCTTTGCTCCATCCGTAATGTACTTGAACACCGGCTTGTCCATAACGACTTCATAGGAGTCGAGGCCGGGTTTTTCGTCCGACGGAAGGTTCAGACCGCCCAAGCCTCCGCTCCTTGCCGCACCGTTGTCGGCACCCGAGACCATATCCGACATCTCCACCGCATTTTTGAGGACAACCACCGCGCTCTTTCCCTTTACCTCCGGAGTAGCCAAGGGAAAGACCGAATCAATGACCTCCGTCTTCTTTCCCTGTGCTGCAAAGGACACCGACATGGAAGTGAGGACCATAAGTCCTGCCAAAACTACAGATAATCTTCTTTTCATTTCAACCATCTCCATTCTCTTCTTCACAATATCATGTACCGTTCTCAACTTTCTTTTGCGCTAAGATTATCACAAAGATATGTTTTTATCAATTGTTGTATCCATATTGTAATATCTTTGTCAAAAACCATTCAAATCTTCTACGAACTGTCTTTAAGTATCCCTTTCACAATTGTATTCACCTCCTTCTTATCCCGCAGAAACGACCCGTATAATCCAATTTTATCATTGCTGATCTCACTCGTAAAACTGAAAATCGATAAAATAAAGGAATAAAAAATCGAACTATTTGTATATAAATAATTTCTATATCTGTTTTTCATCGATTTTCAATTATACGATATAATAATACTATTATCTATTAGAATTATCTTGTTGCGAATTTTGAATTCCACGACTGCTCAAAACGTTTCCTGTAAATATAAATTCTGTTTACCTGACATTTTAAACGGAGAATAGTATAAGGTTCTGTTTTCCAACAGAAATGTTACCCTGTCTACTCTGTATCTATGCAACTTTGTTTTATCTTCTATGGTCACAGATCGTTTATATCCATAACTCAAAAGAAGAATAGTATAACATCAAAGGTCATTGACAAAAACTATGGGTCCGGGAGCAACTTATCAGGATGATAACCCGATATAAAGTCTTCCCTCGGTTATACATTGTCCTGTCTCCGTTCTTATACCTCTGCGGATTTAAGTTTCGCAACCCTTTGCTCCTCCTATTTATAACTTTTCAGCCTGATATTATAATTCAATTTTGCATTTGAAAGATTTATTATAGTTACCGTATAATCCTTATTAACTTTTGTACTTCTTGTCCTAAGATTTACATCTCCGTAATAAGTTTTGCTGAAGATTTCTTCGCCATCCTCCAAGATCATCAACTGATATTTCACTTTTTTTCGGCTGGAGGTATCGGATATTCTTGTGGTAAAACCGGTATGTCTCCCCTCGGTATAGGAACTCATATCAAAGGTATGGGACTTATTACCAAATGCCCTCAGAGTTACCTTCTCGTCGATATCGACCGCAAGAGGCGAAGCTTGTGCCTCCATATCGAGAGAAAAATATTCGTTCTCAACAAGTTCTTCCGTACGATCATCGGTGTTGACGATCCTTTCCTCGACCTCTCCTCCGCCTTCCAGTTCAATAACTACAGGAGGATCGTATTTTTCCGCATAGACGAAGGCGGTCGTCAAAAACATCGCCACAACAAGGCTCAGGACCTTACCGATCTTATCCTTCCTCATCTTCTTCAATGTAACCATCCTTTCTACCGTGGGATTGAGCCCCAACACTCCCTCAAGAGGGATCCGGTGCCTCTGTATCCCCTTCATCATTACATTACACATCACATAGATATATTCGTTTTTGTTGAACTCCTTGCCCCCCGTCCTCTCTACGACCAGCTTGTCACAGAGGACTTCGAGGTCTTCATTCAGGATTCTCGACATAAGCCAGACCAAGGGATTGTACCAGTAGAGGCAGAGCAGAAGGTTCTTGAGATGGTTCCACAGCACATCGAACTTTGCGACATGGGTCATCTCATGGACCAATACATACTTAAGTAAGATGTCATCTCCCAAGATCCTGTCCTGAAGGACGATCTTCGGCGAGAAGATCCCATAGGTAACGGGAGCTTTGAGGTCATTGTTGACAAAGAGCCTGACCTTCCTTCTGCAAGGGACCCTCCTCATATATTTTTTCATCCTTTTGCTCGGACTTATCTCCTCCGCCCTGCTCAACACCCGATCGGTATTAAGGATCTGATACAGGATATAGATCCCCACTGCTCCCGCTACCACAAAGCGATGTAAGGCGGGAAAGAAGTCTCCGATTTCATTTGAGACATGGTAGATAAAGTCCCAAACGGTGATAAAGGGATAGGTAAGCCGATAGAGCCATCTCTGCTCCGGCATAACGACGATCGAAATACTGTAGGGCAGGAGCAGACGAAGGAGCAACATTCCCCACAGGATCATAACCGCGTACTTGGACCCTCTTCTGTTCAATCCCTTTCTCGTCAAAAGGATGATGAGGATATAGATGGTTATCAAGAGTCCTCGATTCAAAAATCCTATCTTCGAAAACCATATCATAAGCTATCTCCCGCTCTTCTTTGATTTTTGTTTTTTCTTGGGTTTATAGTCGCTGATCAATTCCTTCATCACTTCGATATCTTCCGAACTCAGGTTGTCATTGTCCAAAAACGCACAGAACAGCTTGATGGCGGAACCCTTATAGGTATCCTTAATCAAAGAATCGATGATCGGCTGTGCCAGCTCTTCTTCTTCGACCAACGCTTTGATCGTGTAATTCGGATACCTCCTCGTGATCATCTCCTTCTTCAGCAGTCTGCTGAAGTATACATAGCAGGAGGCTTTGGACCAACCGTATTTCCCGATAAGAATGTCGGAGAGTTCCTTGGCGGTGATCTCCCCGTTCTCATCCAAGATATTTTTGTCCCACAATACTTCCATTACCTTTTGTTCTGTCTCCGGAAACTTCATCTTTTCCACTCCTATCTGCAGATCTCGCGTTATACTCTTCTCTCTCAAGCTGATGTGCCTTACAAATGTATTTTACGCTCGAGCGTTTCGGACATTCTTATCCTTGTATGAGCGCCATTTTGATACGATAACAGCATTAACTCAGCTTCAAGTATTAACGGTTTTTGTTTTATTAACAAGCTTGTTAATATCATTCTATTTCACTTTTTCGGAATTGTCAATTATTATTTTTGTATTATAATAAAACATTTAAATATAACACCGATGCTTTATGAAATAATTGAATATTAGAGCGATACCGTATTTCGATCATAATAAAAGGCACGGCAGTTTTAAGACCGCCATGCCTTTATATTCTCTATGTGTCTTTGTGCGATACTTCCTTAGTCTTCTTTAAAGAAGTCCTTCAATACCTCGTTAAGGTAGAAGGAGTCTTGTGCTCCCATCAACTCTCTGACGGAGTGCATGGAGAGCATGGGATTGCCGATGTCGACACAGTGGATGGGAAGTTTGCTCGACGAGATCGGGCCGATCGTGGTTCCTCCCGCCTGATCCGAACGGTTGACAAAGAGCTGTACCGATACCTTCGCCTTCTCGCACAACTGCATAAAGACGGCGGAGGAATAACTGTCGCTGCTGTATTTTTTGTTATAGCTCATCTTGATGACGGGTCCCCGGTTCAACTTGGGTTTGTTGGTGGGATCGGTCTTCTCGGGTACATTGGAGTGTACCGCGTGAGCCATATCACAGGAGATGAGGAAGGAGCGGTTCATTGCCGTGTGATAGGCCTCTCCTTCGATACCCAAAGCACCCGCAATCCTCTCGAGAACGGAAGAGAGCAGGTTGGAGTCCGCCCCGTTCTTCGTCAGACTTCCGACTTCTTCGTTGTCAAAACCCACAACCATATTGATACTGTTCTTTGCTCTGACCGCCATCAGCGATGTGGAATTGACATAGAACATCGCGAGGTTGTCGAGTCTTCCGGAGCTTATCATCTCATCGTCAAAGCCCACATACTCCGCCTCTTCCCTCGGATAGAGGTAGAGTTCGTAGGAGAGGACATCCTCCGTCTTCGCCCCGCACTTGTCGCAGAGACGCTGAACAAAGCTCTTTGTCTCCATATCTTCATCAGAAAGACCGACGAGGGGCAGCATATCCTTCTGCCTGTTGAGTTCAAATCCCTTGTTGACCTCTCTGTTTTGATGAATGGCAAGGTTGGGGATGATCGCCACGTTCTTTTCAAAGTCAACCAGGAGGGTTTTGGGGTCAAATACCTTGTCGCCCTTCAAGGTGACCTTGCCCGCAACAGACAGAGGGCGGTCAAGCCATGTGTTCAAAATGGGTCCGCCGTAGGTCTCAGTATTGAGTTTACAGTAGAGGTTTTCGCTGATATCGGGGTTGGGCTTGATCATAAAGCCGGGCGAGTCCGTATGCGAACCCAAGATCCTAAAGCTCTTCGGCTCTTCTCCGATGTCGAAGGCGATCAATGCCGTGCCCAAGTCGACGACATAGCGTCCTCCTCTTCTAAGCGTCCATTCTTCTTCCATACACAGGCTCTCAAACCCCTGCTCGACAAAGTTCTTCTTCATCTCATCAACTGCATGATAGGGGCTTACGGAGCGGTTCAGAAACTCCATCAAGCCTGTATTATACTCTCTTACTTCCTGTTTCAATCTCATCTTCTCCTTTTTTCCTAAAGTATCTCGTCCAACAACGCTTTGAGTGCAACGAGTTCCTCCTTTGTCAAGGTGATCCCCTTGCCCATTTTATCGTGTGTTTCGTTCCAATCTCTTATATCGTACTTTTCGGGTCTGTCATTCCAACTGATGAGGTTGAGTTCCTTCGACCAGCCCTTGGCATTTGTCGAGAGTTCTCCCAACCGCTCAACGATCGTATACTTGATGTCGCCCATCTCAAACCTTCCCTTCTCTTATTTTTCCTTAAAATCCGCTTCGATAATCTTCTCGTCCTTCGGATCTTGTGTGCGCTCATTCTTAAAACGTTCGAGTTCTTCAGCGACCTTGCCGAGCAGGAAGTACGCGATGGCGATATCTTCCACATATCCCAGACCGAAGAACAGAAAATCGGCGAGCAGGTCGAGAGGGAGGAAAAAATAGGAGACCGTGACAAAAAGCAGGGTCAGAACCTTTGCTTTTCGGAACACTCCTACCTCATCATCCGTCAAAAAATCCGGCAAGAGATACATCGTTCTGAAAATCCTGATAAACCCTTTGGGATCGACCGTTTCCTGTTTTTTGTTGAATTTCATTTCTTCTCCTTTCCACCAATCCGCCAATGGAAATCATACCATAAACCGGCTCTAAAGTACAGAGGTCTAAGAGCCATTCGCCGTCATAAAGCTCTACAAAAATACCTCGTTGAAACACCGTCAAGGTCGACTGTAGAAAAACGCACAGACCCGTAACACGATCTCGGCTCTCTTTTTAAAGTGCGTTTATTAAGACAAGTTATTCCTTTTCCTCGTTTCAGATTCTTGTATAGTTGGATTCTATAACATCCTTACTTGAGATATTTTTACATTGCTTGAAGAAGTTTTCAAATACTCCCCCATTCCGAACTTATTCTTATTTTGAACGATTCGGTATGGAAGCTACAGCCAACAACACAATAAAGAGTAGAATATATATTGCCCCGAACAAACCGCTGATCAACAGCCAATATATATTCGGAATAAAAAATTGAGTGTTGTTTCCTATAATATACCAGATTTTTTTGTTTAAAAATATAAGAAACAAAATACACAAATCATACACTAACGCCCTCTTGATATTCAAACACCCACTTGGTGCAATTTTTTTTGGTAAATCTTTCATTGGAAAAGGAAAAAAACTCACCATCAAATAGAGAAATACAACGAAAGAACTCAAAAAAATAAGTGTATCTTCGGAACTAGTGAATATAGAAAGAAAAGTGCGAGGTATATTCATAATTTTCACCCCTTTTTTTCAATATTTGGAAATAATTGACTTTATGATATAATTGTAGTACAGAATGACACATTGTACAACAGTGAGTTTAAGTCATTTAATTTAATGAAAGTGGTAATTGATTATGATATCTATTAAAAACTATTTAAGTTTTTTGCTAACCCTAACACTCTTCTTTAATCCGGTAACAACATATTCTTTCGATAATCAAAATAACTCTTTTGGAGAAGAAAAGATTAAAATTGACAACATAGAGGAATACTCCGGAAGTGGCATAACTCCATTTCGAGAGCAAGTTCCTGATAATGAGTGGCAACTTGCAAGCGATAATGGTATAACCGTATCTCCCATCCTAAAAAACAGCCGGAACCGTTTTTATGCGATCCCGACCGTTCTCATCTCTATTTCTTCAAGGTTGCAAACAGGCATCCTTTCCTTCAATATCCCCGGAAAAATAAGGGAAACACCGCACAAAGGCAAACTCCCGATTTTTTTGATCTTATAAAATACAAAGGTTTGTCATATCAGTATTTTTAAGAATTTCATCCTTCGTACAAAATTGATTTTATGCTGATTTTTTGAATTATGCGGTGTTACCTAAGAATAGTTGCCCTTCGTCTGTTTCTTCTTATCTTTCGATCGAGTGAAGTAACTCCTACTATTTTCCAATAGAAGTATGGATATATTTATTCAACGACCGCGAAAATCCGTTTTATGTTCTATGAGTCCCAATCGTTTATATCTACAATCCAAAGGAAGAATAGTATCAAAGCTCCTCTTCCCTGTATCGGGATAAAACCCTTCTACTTCTTAAAGAAGTCCACCCCGCTCTTGAAGATCTGCTGTTTTACGACTTCGGGAATATTTTGGAAGAGGTCGTCCTCCACCCGTTCGCTGTGAGCCATCTTGCCGAGAATCTTGCCGTCGGGACTTGTGATTCCTTCGATGTTTGCCGCCGAGCCGTTGGGGTTGTCGAGGTAGGCAAAGGCGATCTGACCGTTCTTCTTCAGCTCTTCCAACACCTCCTCGTTGCAGACGAATCTGCCTTCTCCGTGTGAGATCGGCACTCTGTAGACCGTGTCCTTATCCAAGCAGGACAGCCACGGAGACATCATCGATACGGGTTTGGTATCGACCATTCTCGCAATATGTCTGCCGATGTTGTTGTATGTCAAGGTCGGGCAATCTTCTCCCAGATCCCGGATCTTTCCGTAGGGAAGGAGTCCCGTCTTAATCAGCGCCTGAAAACCGTTGCACACTCCGAGGATAAGACCGTCGTTCTCATCGAGGAGATACTCGATGGCCTCGGCGATTTTGGGATTGCGGATCACGCTGGCGATGAATTTGCCTGAACCGTCGGGCTCATCTCCCAAGCTGAAGCCTCCCGGAAGGAAGAGGATCTGTGCCTCTTTGATCGCCTTCGCCAAGGTATCGACGGAACGTTTGACATCCGCGATACTGAGGTTGTTGAAGATAATGACCTCCGCCTTTGCTCCGACTCTCTCAAAGGCATTTGCCGAGTCGTACTCGCAGTTGGTCCCCGGAAAGACGGGAATGACGACCTTGGGCACAGCCACCGGTTTTTTTGACTTGAGCACCTTGGGTGCAAGGTCTCGGGCGGTGCTCAGGAGGTCCGCCTCCTGCTTTCTGTCTTCTCCCGGGAAGATTTTGCCGAGGGGCAGAAGGTAGGCATCCCTGATCTCTTCTTTCTCCAAGATCTTTGTATTCAGTACCCAAGCTCCGCCTTCTTCGCTCGAGCTTCCTATCGGGCGAACTCCTTCGAAGTCTTCCCTGTACTCGACGATAAAGGAACCGAAGTTCTTGGCGTAGAAGAGGTCCTCTTCCATCTTGACATCAAAGCCGATGTCGTTGCCCATCGCCATCTCCAACAACAGGGGCAGGGCACCCTTTTGGGTTATTGTCGCAGCGGAGATGATGTTGCCTTTTTCGATC
Organism: Filifactor villosus; assembly: GCF_042652965.1. Taxonomy (NCBI): domain Bacteria; kingdom Bacillati; phylum Bacillota; class Clostridia; order Peptostreptococcales; family Filifactoraceae; genus Filifactor; species Filifactor villosus. The sequence goes on along the minus strand of NZ_JBHSHL010000022.1, from coordinate 162,221 downwards.
TGCTCCCTGAGATTTTTGAGGTTGCTCTTGAAGCCTTCGAGGTCGAGGGTTTGATCCTCCGATTTCTCGGAGATCAGAAGTCCCAGTTTCGCTCCTCCCTTGAGTTCGGGCGATACCACGTTTTCTATATCTGTGGCGGTAACTGCAAACGAGATTAGGGTCGGAGGTACATGGAGGTCTTTGAAGGTTCCCGACATCGAGTCCTTTCCTCCTATGGGAGCGATGTTGAGCTCCCTTGTGATCTTGTAGGCTCCGAGCAGTGCCATAAAGGGTTTGGCCCACTTGAGTTCATCTTCTCCCAATTTTTCGAAGTATTCTTGGAAGGAGAGGTGGGCACGCAGTGCATCTCCTCCCGTTGCCGCCAGTTTACAGATCGATTCCACTACGGCATAGTAGGCACCGAGAAAGGTGCTTTGTTCGCTCAGGTAGGGATCGAAACCGTAACTCATCATACTCACGGTCTTGACCTCTCCCTTCAGGGAGGGGATCTTCGCCGTCATGGCTTGAATCGGGGTGATCTGGTGCTTTCCACCCAGAGGTTGGAGGACGGTGTTCTTACCGATGGAGGAGTCGAATCTCTCGATCAGGCCCTTCTTGCTGCAACGGTTCAGGTCCGACATTACAGTCTTGAGGTCCGCATCCGGAGAAACATTGCCCTTGAAGAAGTCCTCTTCCACGACGGAGGGTATTTCTACCTTTTGGTATCTCTCGGCTCCGGCGGAGTTGACAAACTCTCTTGCCAAGTCTACGATAACGGTCTCGTTATACTTCATAACAAGTCTTTGGCTGTCGGTAACTTCCGCGACCTGTGTTACTTCGAGGTTTTCATCATAGCACTTACGCATAAAGGCCTCTTTGTCCTTCTCTTCTATAACGACCGCCATCCTCTCCTGAGATTCGGAGATCGCGATCTCTCTCGGCGTCAGTCCGAGGTATTTGAGCGGTACCTTTTCGAGATGGATCTCAAGCGAGTCCGCAAGTTCTCCAATGGCAACGCTCACTCCTCCGGCTCCGAAGTCGTTGCATTTTTTGATCATCTTTGCCGCTTCGCTGTCGCGGAACAGACGCTGGATCTTTCTCTCCGTCGGTGCATTGCCCTTCTGTACTTCGGCGGAAGAAGTCTTGATGGATGTTTCGGTATGGACCTTGGAAGAACCTGTCGCTCCTCCCACTCCGTCTCTTCCGGTGCGTCCTCCGATCAGCAGGATGACATCTCCGCATGCCGGCTCTTCGCGTCGAACGTTTTCTGCGGGAGCGGCTCCAATCACGGCTCCGACTTCCATCCTCTTTGCCTTGTATCCTTCGTGATAGATCTCATCGACCAGACCCGTGGTCAGTCCGATTTGATTTCCGTAGGAGCTGTAGCCCTTTGCCGCTCCCTGTGTGATTTTTTTCTGGGGAAGTTTGCCTTCCAAGGTATCTTCGATCTTCTCCCTCGGATCGGCACTTCCGGTGACCCTCATCGCCTGATAGACATAGGCTCTTCCGGAGAGGGGATCGCGGATGGCTCCGCCCAGGCAGGTCGCCGCCCCTCCGAAGGGCTCGATCTCGGTCGGGTGGTTGTGTGTTTCGTTCTTGAACATCAGGAGGTAGTCTTCCACCGTATCGGCTACACGAACCTTGATCCTGACCGAGCAGGCATTGATCTCCTCGGATACTTCGAGGTCTTCCAACAGGCCCTTTTCTCTCAAATAACGGGCTACGACGGTCGCCATATCCATCAGGGTCACGCTCTTGGTCCTGCCGAGTTCTTCCCTTGTGTCCAAGTAGTTGCGATAGGCTTCGCGGATCGTCCTGTCCAAGGCGTTGTTCGGCTCCGCAAAGACAACGTTGTCGAGAACGGTCCGGAAGGTGGTATGACGGCAGTGGTCGGACCAATAGGTGTCGAGCATCGAAAACTCGGTGTAGCTGGGATCTCTGCCTTCCTTCTTAAAATAATCGTACACGCATTTGAGATCGTCCATATTCATCGCGGGGCTCTCCTTCTCGAAGAAGTCCCTCAGGCCTTCTTCGTCGAGGTCGATAAAGCCTTTGTAGATCTCGTTTTCCGTCTTTATCTCAAAACTGTCCCTAAGCGTGGTCGGTATTCCAAGGAGGGTCCCTCTCTCCTGATCGACGGGATTGATGATGAGGTTTTCGATTCTTTTGAGGTCGTCTGTACTGAGGGAGCCGACAAACTCGTAGACCTTCTCGCTTCGTGCGAGGATGTCGTCTTTTTCGATGGCGACGGCAACAGCCTCGATCAATCCCTGTTCTCTCTGGTCGAATTGTCCTCTGTGATACTTGACGACGATGGGATGTTCCAATCTCTCTTGGAGTTTGAGTGCGTCCTCGAAGAGGTAGATGTCGTCAACGGGGCTCTCACTCAGGACGTTGTCGGAGATCTTGACGAGGTCCTCCCGTGTCATATTCTCGATATCATAGCGCTGATAAATTTTGACACGATCGAGATTGATTCCCAAACTCTCTTCGATCTCCTTTTTGAGAGGTCCGCTCTCGATGTCGTACTCGTCTTTTTTTGCCACATATACTCTCTGTACCAAATCTCCGATATCCTTTCTATATGTTTTTCCTTCAAAATCGATGCGCTCGATATTATCCATGACTTTGTGATATGCTTTGTCGAAACTGTCCTGAGCCGTGCAGACCGTCAAAACCCTGCCTCCGTTCGTAAGAATCTTGCCCTCCTTGGCGGATGTTCCCGCATGGAAGATCACGACGTCCTCATCGACCTTGTCCAAGCCCGTGATCTCATAGCCCTTGGAGTAGGACTTGGGATATCCCTTCGACGCCAAGACGGTGCTGATGACCTTCTTGTCATTGAATTTCACGTTTGTCCGATTAAGGCGGTTTTCACTTACAGCTCGGAAGACCTCCATCAAGTTACTTTCCATCCGAAGCATAATCGACTGGGTTTCGGGATCGCCGAAACGGGTGTTGAACTCCAAGACTTTAACTCCCGCATCGGTCACCATAAGACCGAAGAAGATCACTCCCCTAAAGTCGATCTCATCTTTTTGAAGTCCGCGGAGGAAGGGTTTCATAATCTTCTCTTCAATCCGGGAGAAGTAGATGTCTCCCTGCACGTTGGGGCTGTAGGTCCCCATCCCTCCGGTATTGGGTCCCCGCTCCGCCTCGTAGATCTTCTTGTGATCCTTGGCGGAGGGCATTGCAACAATGCTGTGATTGTCGATGAAGCAGAGCAACGAGATTTCAAACCCGTCCAAAAACTCCTCCACCACAAGGGGAAGGTCTCCGAAGATCTTTTCGTCGAAGATCTGTGCAACATAGTCTTCGATCGTCTTATCGTCGTGGGCGATGACGACTCCCTTGCCCTGACAAAGTCCGTCCGCTTTCAGGACGACAGTTCCCGAAGCATTGGTCCTCCTGAGTTCCTTGGCAAATTCCAAGGCTTCTTCCTTGGTGGTACATTTTTTGTACTTCGCTGTAGGGAGTTCATGTCTTATCATAAATTCCTTGGCATAGGCCTTGCTCCCCTCCAACCTTGCCGCAGCCGCCTTGGGCCCGAAGACCTTGATCCCTTCTTCTTCCAGTTTGTCCGCCAGACCCGCACACAGAGGATCTTCGGGGCCTATGACGACAAAGTCGATATTCTCTGCCTTACAGAAGTCAACGATGTTTTGAAGTTCGGTCGCCTGAATGTTCACGCAGGTTCCGATCTGCATACAGCCGGCATTGCCCGGTGCGAAAAACAACTTGTCTCCCGCATTGTCCTTATGGATCTTGTATCCGATTGCATGTTCTCTTGCTCCGCTTCCCACGATTAAGATATTCATAGGATTTCTCCTTCCTTTTTTTGTTATACTAAATGACAATACCGTACAAAGAGATATCTTGATTTTTTATGGATTCCCAAGAAATGGAGTTTTGTCGAATCCATGCTTTCAAGAAACTCATCCTTCCTATCCGGTGATTTTGCGATGATTTTTTGGATCATGCGGTGTGTTTCTACGGATTTCAATATGCCCTTACTCTAGTGTTTAAAGTGTCTTACTCCCGTAAACACCATACTCATCTTGTATTCATCGCACTTGTCTATACTCTCCCTGTCCCTTACGGAGCCTCCCGGTTGGATAATCGCCTCAACTCCCATCTCGTGTGCCGCTTCCACGCAATCATAAAAGGGGAAGAAGGCATCGGAGCAGAGCACCGCTCCGCTGAAATCCTTATCCGGATTGTTGTTTCTTGCACTGTTCAATGCCCAGATTCGAGAAGTCTGACCCCCTCCGATCGCCAAGGTAACTCCGTCTTTGACAAGGACAACGGCATTGGACTTGACATACTGAACGACCTTCATTCCAAACAGCATGTCCCGTTTCCGGCTTTCGCTCGGCCATACCTCGGTCACGACTTCAAAGCCCTCATCCGCATCTTTGTCGGTATCTTGCAGGAGGACCTTCCCACTGATGTATTTGAGGTCTATTTCTGCAAGTTCCTTTTGCAAATCAACCTTGAGGACTCGAAGGTTCTTCTTGGTCCTGAGTTCTTCCAGAGCCTCCTGTGTAAAGTCGGGAGCGGCGACGATCTCGAGGAAGATTTTGTTCATCATCTTCGCCGTCTCCAAGTCTACGGTTCCCGTACAGGAAACAATACCCCCGAAGATCGAGACCGGATCGGCATCATAAGCCTTGCTGTAAGATTCAAACACGCTATCGCCAAGAGCTACGGCACAGGGTGTCGCATGTTTGAGAGCAACGGTGGCGACCCTGCCCTCTTCCTTCAGACAACGTGCAAGCTCTACCGCTACATTCAAATCGTTGAGGTTGTTGAAAGAAAGCTCCTTCCCGTTGAGCTGTTCATAATCGCTGAGAAGAGAATCCTCGAATCCGTCCCTGTAAACGGCGGCACTCTGGTGGGGGTTCTCTCCGTAACGCAGAGTGCCTTCCTTCTTGAGACCCAAGGTGAAGGTCTCGCTCTGCTTGCCCGTATATTGACTGAAGTAGCGTGCAATCATCGAGTCGTAGTACGCAGTCTGTGCAAAGGCCTTCATCGCCATTTCTTCGCGGAAGGCGAGGTCCGCACTGCCCTCCTTCAGTTTTTCAATCACTCTTTCGTAGTCTTTGACGTCGGTGACAATCAGGACATCCCTGTGGTTCTTCGCTGCGGAACGAACCATCGAAGGTCCTCCGATATCTATATTCTCTATGATCTCCTCATGGGGTTTTTCCGCCTTCAGTGTTTCTTCAAAGCGATACAGATTGACGACGACCACATCGATCGGCTCAATATCGTGTTCCTTCGCGGTGTTGACATGAGATTCCACATCCCTGCGGAAGAGAAGTCCGCCGTGGACCACGGGGTGAAGCGTCTTTACCCTTCCGTCAAGCATCTCGGGAAACTGTGTAATCTCTTCGATCGCCTTGGCGGAAACTCCCGCCTCCCTTATCGTCTTGAGGGTTCCTCCCGTCGATACGACCTCGTAGCCGAGTTCTTCCAGAGCCTTCGCCATTTCCACGATCCCCGTCTTATCCGTTACGCTGAGCAAAGCACGTTTCATTTTATCTCCTCCTCTATCTTCTTAACCGCTTGTTTCAATATCCTATGTTCAACTTCCAAGACCTTCTTCTGAATCTCCTGTGGCGATGACAGTCCCCTTATATCCACGGCTTCTTGCAGAATGATCTCTCCGGCATCCACCGCCTCGCTGACATAATGGACACTCGCCCCGCTGACCTCTTCCCCCGCGGCAAAGACCGCCTCGTGCACATGGATTCCGTACATTCCCATACCCCCGTGCTTGGGCAGAAGAGAAGGATGAATATTGATGATTCTGCCTTCATAGACCTTGAGAAACTCCTTTCCCAAAATCCTGAGATAACCTGCCAACACGATCAGATCTACCTTGTACTCCTCCAGTAGTCGAAGGAGGTCTTCCTCCCTCGTCGCCACATAGGCGGGGATATCGGCATTTCGTGCCCGCACCAGTCCGTAGGCGTCCTCCCTGTTGGAGAGGACGAGAACGATCTTAGAGCGAAAGAACCCTTCTTCGCGTGCGTCAATCAGGGACTGAAGGTTGGTCCCTCCTCCCGATACCAGGACGGCGATCCTTCTTATCGAAGCAGACATCTCTTCTCCCCCCTGTCGACTCTTCCGATGAAGAAGGCTCTGTCGTCGGTGTTGGAGTTTATCCACTCCATAGCCTTGTCCGCCTCTTCCTTGGAGAGGATAAGCACCATCCCCACTCCCATGTTAAAGCTTCGGTAAAGCTCCTCTTTCTCCACCAGATCAAGCTCCAATATCGTTCGGAAGAGTTCGGGATATTCCCAAGACTTCGTATCGATGACGACATCGAGATCGGAAGGGAGGATCCTCGGAACATTCTCGATCAGGCCTCCGCCCGTGATGTTCGATATTCCTTTTATCTCGAACTTCTCGATCAAGTCCAGCACCGTCCTGACATAGAGCTTCGTAGGCCGAAGCAACGCCTTTCCGATCGTTTCGGACATTGAACCGTACACCTCATCGGTCTTCAAGCCCAGCCTGTCGAAGAAGATCTTTCGGGCGAGGGAGTAGCCGTTGGAGTGAAGTCCGCTCGACTGCAAACCGATGACAACATCGCCTTCCTCGATCTTCCTTCCGTCGATAATCTTCTTCTTGTCTACGATTCCGACGGAAAATCCTGCCAAATCATACTCCTCTTCTGCATAGAGCCCCGGCATCTCGGCGGTCTCGCCTCCGATTAGGGCACAGAGAGATTCTTTGCACCCGTCCGCAATCCCTCCCACGATGGTCGCGATTTTATCGGCATCGACCTTGCCGGTGGCAACATAGTCCAAAAAGAACAAAGGTCTTGCCCCTTGACAGATTAAGTCGTTGACACACATCGCCACAAGGTCGATGCCCACGGTGTCGTGAATATCCATCTCCTGTGCAATCATCACCTTCGTGCCTACCCCGTCGGTCGATGCGAGAAGCACCGGCTCCTCCATCTGCACAAAACTTCCGAGGGCAAAACCTCCGGCAAACAAGCCTATGTCGCCCACGACGTTTCGGTTGTACGTCTCCCTTACCTTCTTCTTCATCAATTCGACCGCTCTGTTGCCCTCACTGATGTTTACACCTGCATCCGCATAAGTAATTTTTTCCATAGTTTCCTCCGTTATTATATCGAATTTTATATCGTTCTGTTTATCGACTATCCAAGACCATCCTGCAATCGAAGTGTCGATCTTTTTGTTTCAGAAAATCACAAAAAGCTTTCAATTCTTATGAGCTGATACCGCCCTCCGTTCCAAAGGTCAGGGAAACAACATCTACGCTTATCGAAAACCCTTTGTACAATCCCAAGTTTTTTAAACCGCACAACCGAACAATTTGAACAGACGGCAGTATGATTACCCTCAATAGCCATCATTTTGAGGGATGAGCGTATAAGTCCCGCCCTTAAAGAAGACAGGGATCAACCTCATACTGCCCCGTGAAGCAGGCATCGCAAAAAATATTACTGTTTGTGCGGTTACTCGCCTTGTAGAGACCTTCCAGTGAAATAAAGGCCAGAGAATCCGCACCGATCTGCTCTCTTATCTCCTCCACCGTATTGTTTGCCGCGATCAATTGCTTTCTCGAAGGGGTATCGATTCCGAAGTAGCACGGATACTCGACCGGCGGAGAAGTCAAGAGCATGTGTACCTCCTTTGCACCGGCTTCCCTCAAGTTTTTGATCAGGTTTTTGGAGGTCGTACCTCTTACGATCGAGTCATCGACAAGGACGATCTTCTTGTCCTTTACAACATGATACTGAGGATTGAGTTTTAATCTGACCGCAATATCCCTCTCTTCCTGGGTGGGTTTGATAAAGGTCCTTCCCATATAACGGTTCTTTACGAGCCCCTCTCCCAGCGGGATGCCCGATGCCTGTGAATACCCGATTGCAGCCGGATACCCCGAGTCGGGAACCGGAACGACCAAATCGACGTTTAGAGGTGCTTCCTGATAAAGGATCTTGCCCGACCGAAAACGGAAGAGATAAGCATTGACATCCTCAAGGTTCGCATCGTTACGGGCAAGATAGACATGTTCAAAAATACAGAAACTGTGTTTTGCCTTTTGTCCGAGTTCGTAGGAGATAAAGCCCTCATCCGAACAAACCACGATCTCCCCGGGCTCCACATCGCGTTCAAACTCCATACCCAAGATGTCTCCCGCCGCATTTTCGGAGGCAAAGAAGTATTCCTCGTCCTTTCTCCCCATAAGGAGAGGTCTGAACCCGTTGGGGTCTCGAACCGCTATCAATTTGTCCTGAAACAAAAGGACGAAGGAATAGGCCCCCTTCAAATAACCCGTCGCTTTTTGGATGGCATGAATGATGTCTCCTTCGTAATAGCGTGCAATCAGATAGAGGATGACCTCCGTATCCGAGTTGCTCTGAAACATCATCCCGTCCTGTTCCAGTCGTGTTCTCAAAAGATAAGTATTGATCAAGGCTCCGTCATTGACAATGGCAAGCTGTTCCCCCTTGCTGTATCCGCAGAAGGGTTCTCCGTCCGCATTGACCGAGTTGGTAGCCATGGCATAACGAACGTTACCGATTCCGATTGTTCCGGATATTCTATTGACAATATCTTCCGAAACGGCATCCATAACCAGTCCGCTGCCCCTATGTGTAACCAGTTTGTCGCCTGTATTGATAGCAAACCCGCAACCTTCCTGCCCCCTATGTTGTAAAGAGTTAAGCCCGTAAAACATCTTTCTGCTTACATTTCCCTTACTCCTGATCCCTAAAATTCCCGCCAATGTTTTTCTACCCCTTTTCTTTATACTGTTCTGCTTTTATATCATCCTATCGAATTGCCCTCTGCTTTTCAACCGTTCGAGTATGTCGGCAGACCTCTTGTCCCTCGAAAAAACAGATTCAAAACTGTTTGTTTCACAAGACTCTTACACCCTATAATACAACGGTGTCAGTCCCCTGCAACTTTGTGCGGTATCTCCTCGGACTTCATCTCTTGCGGATATGCGATTTCGACCTCATCGCCGTACACACCTAAAGTTTTGCTGCGATCCTCGTCCTTGCTTTTCGGCAAGAATACAATCTCCCCTTTTGTGTGATATGCAAGGACTGATACTATTCTCCAATAGAAGTGTGGATATGCCTATTTTTTCGACCACGAAAATTCTTTTGTCTTCTATGGGGCACAGCTCGTTTATCTCCACAACTCCAAAGAATCATAGTCTGAGATCCTTGTGAAGACCTGATGTCTCCTACCAATTTTATTCAAATGAGAAAAGCAGTTGAAAAAATCGCATCCCGCTTATTTTCCCAACTGTTTCTTCTTTAAAAATTCTTCAAAAACTCTCGTTCCTTCTCCAAGGTTTCTTCTTCCATATTCTTTTTGAAGGCAACCATCTTCTCGGACAATTCGTCATATTTGAGTGACATCATCTGACAAGCCAAAATGGCCGCATTTTTGGACCCGTTGATTGCAACCGTCGCAACCGGAACTCCGGGAGGCATTTGAACGATTGACAACAGGGCATCCATCCCCTCCAAAGCTGAGGACTTGATCGGGATTCCAATTACCGGCTTGCAGGTCTTGGATGCGATCACTCCGGGCAGGTGTGCCGCCTTGCCTGCCGCCGCAATATAGACGTCGATGTGCCTGTCGTTCTCTTCCATAAACAACTCCAACTCCCTCGCCGTTCTGTGCGCCGAAAGAGCTCTGATCTCAAAGTCTACTTCCATCTTGTTCAAAAACTCGCAGGCATCCTTGACCTTGTCAAAGTCCGATACCGAGCCCATCACGATTGCTACCTTCATCTCTTCCTCCATTTTCGAATTTAATTAAGAATTGATAAGTATAATGTTCGAATTAAATCGAATATTATTTAGGATAATATAGGATAATTCTCCTATATTTCCACTATAACGAAAAAATATGAAAAAATCAACCTCTATTGCCTATTTGTCTGAAATATTTTGGAAGGCGGATTGATGTACATTCCGGTAAAAAAAAATTAATATGATTAAAATGGGTTGATATAAAGTTAAAAAAGTGATAATTTAAAATAGGTAAGGTAAAAATTCTATATTACTTAATCGGAATGGTTCCGATCAAAAGGAGGAATTGCAATGAAAAGGATAGTCTATTTGGTTATGGCTCTTATGTTGGTTCTGACGAGTTTCAGTTTTGCCGAAGAAGGGAAGTTCAAAAAGGGAGATCCCTCAGCGAGTTTTGATGACAGGATCGTCCTGCCCGACGATACCGATGTCCCCTACAACAAGGATCGTTCTCTTCTCTTCCTGAACGGCACCTTGATCACGGGTTACGACTGCAAGATCATAAACGGCTCCGTCTTTATCCCCTTGGAGTTCGCCAACCGCGGTATGGGAGCAAATCTTGTCCCGAACAAGAAAAAAACTTCTCTTTCTATGAAGAAAAACGGCAAGGAGATCCGCCTGAATGTCAAAACTTCAAATAAGGCAGTGAAAAAATCCGATCAGGCCGTTATGATGAAGGACAAATCGATCTATGTTCCCCTTCGATTTGTAGCCGATAAACTCGGATACACCATTGCCTTCTCTTCAAAAAACAAGACTTCAGGACGTATGTATTATGAAACGAAGAAGCCGATCCCCTATGCAAAGACATTTGTTCCGGGATTTACGAATATTATTATCGATGAAAAGTACAATTTTTCCTCTTCTCTATCGAAGGAAGAAGCCTTGAAAGAGGTCAAAAAACAGTGCCTTGCAGGGTATGAGAACTTCTCAAAGAGCATAAGAAAGGATGCCGGCGATCAATTGGATAAGAACCTTGCACAAATAGAAAAAGAGATTAATCGAATGGTCTACGTGGGAGAGGTATCACGTTTCTACAAGTTTACCATGGGCAACTACGATATCCTCTTCGATCGTACCAACAGCAAAATGTTCTTTATCATCCATTCTTCCTCAACGGATATCGTGGAAGTCGATCTCAACTCGCCTTCTCTTTATACTCCTGTCTTTATCACAGGCTGATTGTTTCAATCATCTGTGCATAAATACTATTCTCCGTTTGAAATGCCGGGTATACAGAATATATCACATCCGAAAAACAATTAGGATGATTCTATGTTTCATACTACTATTCCTTTGAATAATGGATATCAACGATTTGCACTCCATAGAAGAGAAGACGAATTTTCGTAGTTGCAAAACAAATATAACCATACTTCTATCGAAGAATAGTATCAAAGAATTCAACCTGTCAATTCTAATAGATAATGGTATAAAAAGGTCCATATTGATTCTGTAAAGGCGGGAGAAATATCTCCAAATAAAAAAGAGCGACCGAAAAAATCTCGTCGCTCTTTTTTTGCTCGTATCCCCGTTTATGGTCCAATCTTCTCATCCTATAGATATTTCAGCCGGATGTCCGCTAATAGTCCTCTCCGCCGTTTCTGCACCATCTTACAAAATGTTCACAGTTGTTGAAGGCGAGGTTATAGCTCATCTCTCCCAGCCTTTCGCAAGCCCTGGACACTGCCTCTTCCCGAGAATATTTCAACGGACTCTCCTCTTCGGTTCTGCGGTGCAGGCGTTTGCCCCGACTGAACTCCTCGAGGGAGTCTTTTTGGATGCACACATAGAGGCTATCCAAGCCCTCAAATACGGACCAATCTGCTAAGGCATAGTGGATGACCTGACCGTCCCCGATATAGATCCCGTGATGGCTGTAACCCAAGCCGTAGATAAGCAGGTGGTCCGCAAGTTTCAAGTCGCTTTGTTTCAATCCTTTTCCCGGAAAAATCATCTCTTTAATGTCGAGATTTTCCAAAGCGTCCTCGGCGTTTTCAAAGGTTTCGCACAGGCGATTTACCATCCCTATCGCCTTTCCAAGGTCCGAGTTGAGTTCTCCCGCTTTTTCTTCAATAAGGTTCCTCGTCTTCCTGCGAGAGTTTCTTACTTCCTTGGGCTCTTTGCGTTCCTCAGGACGAGGAGGCACCTCCGATAAGATCATTCCTTGCAAGTCCTTGTCCTCCGGCATGAGGTTTTTCCCTCCTTGTCAAATTTTTGTCTTATACCGTTACTTCCCGTATTCGCAGTTCATATCGTTTGAACCCTGTCATCGTACGAATATTTTCCGGCGATGACAAGTTTCTCTTATTCGGTGATTTAATGGAAGAATGAAGGTGACCGGCCGCATTGTTTACTGTCGAAGTTGATCTGTCAGAGCCTCAATCTCGTCTATGGCACTTCCGATAAAGGCGATGGTGTCTCGAAGAGGTTGTTCTGTCGTGATATCGATGCCCACCATCTTAGCAAGTTCAATCGGATTTTTGGTTCCTCCCGACTTTAAGACTTCGAGCCATCCGTCGGCAGCCTTCTGTCCTTGTTCTGCAATCTTTCTGCTCATCTGTGTTCCGATCGTAAGTCCGGCACTGTAAGTGTAGGGATAGAGGCCCATATAGTAATGAGGCTGTCTCATCCAGGTAAGCTCTGCTCCTTCTTCAATCTCGATCTCATCGCCCCAGAAGTCCTCCAAGACCTTTCTTTTGATGGCGGAGAGTTCTTCCGCCTGTACACTTCCGCCGGCATCGATAATCTTGTAGACCTCTCTCTGATATGCCGCCTCCAGCAGATGTGTGACAAAGTTGTGGAAGTAGGTGTTGGCGATCATATTTGAGAGCACCCAACGCTTCATCTTCGGATCATTCTCATATTTTTTGAGAAGGTATTGGATGAGTAGGAGCTCGTTCATCGTCGAAGGAGCCTCGATAAAATACAGGGAGGGTTCGGTGTTCAAATAAGAGTTGTGCTCCTGTGCGAGGATGAAGTGTCCCGCGTGTCCGAACTCGTGTACCAAAGTAAAGATCTCGCCGAGCATCCCTGTCCAGCTTAGCAGGATGTAGGATTTTTTGCCGTAAGGAGAAGCACAGAAACCTCCTGTGGACTTTCCGATATTTTGGGCATAGTCCACCCAACGCTCGTCATAAGATTTCATAATCATATCGAGGTAGTCTTTTCCCAAAAGAGAGAGGGCTCCTTCGATGTACTCTTTGGACTCCTCGATGCTTATCTCCGGCTCAAAACTCGTATCCAATGGTACCTTTAAGTCCGCAAAGGTCATCTTGTCCAAGTTGTACTCTTTCTTAATCAGGGAGGCATACTTTCTCATATGGGGAGCAAGCTCCTTCATGATCACATCAATCTGTCTGTCATAGAGGTCCTTGGTCACATTTTGTTCCATCAACAGGTAGTCAAAGATCGATGAATACCCTCTCAGGTCCGAAATGGCCTTTTCCTTTTGCAGATGACTCTGATAGTAGTGAGCCGTGGTGTTCTTGTACTTGTCAATCTCCTTGTAGAATTGTTTGCTCGCCTCTCTTCGAAGAGCGGTATCCGAACTGTACTGATACTCGTTCTCAAAAAGAACATAGCTGTTCGGATAAGTCTTGCCGTCCACCTCGATATCGGGAAACGAAATGTCCGACATCTTAGTCACTTCATATCCCCTGTAATTCGACTCCAACACGGGAGATATGGTCTCGAGCAGTTCCTCGATCTTAGGCTCCAACATATAGGGCTTACGTCTTAAGATCGCCTCTACAAATACACTGAACTGCGGATAGGATCTGTTGAGTTCCTCCAAAGTATCTTTGTCCAGTTTGGAGATTTCTTCTTCCACAAATTTGATTCCCGAAAAGATTTCCGCCGCCTTATTGTCAAAATCAATCTCTCTTTTTTGGTTCTCGGCATCCGTCATATCGACGGCTACGCTCAACTCTGCATAGTGAGATACATGGTCTATCAAAATCAAAAGCTCATTGTATTTTTCCAGACACCTTCCGGCGATATCGGCAGTACATATCTTTCCTTTATATTCCTCTTTGATATTTTTTGCCATCGTTTGGCATTTTTTCAAGGCCTCTTCATATTCCGCCTGACTCTTGTACAAACGACTCAGGTCCCACTTGAGGTTTTCTTGTATTTCACTTCTCTTTTTCATTTCTATCACTTCCTTCATCTTAATTTTGTTTCCTTGATTATTATACCCGAAACTTTCAAGTTGCACAAAGAACTTCCTTTATTTTTTGCAATTTTAAGGGATAATCCTTCTTCTTCTCTATACAAGAGCCCTCTTTTGTGATATATTTTTCGTAGGTAGATTTGAACAGTATCAGCTTATATAAAAGGAGAATGACGTATGAGTATCAGAATGAATACAGACGCATCCAAGGCTCTAAACGAGTTGTTGGTAAGCAAGGGTATCGACTCTAAGGACATCCGCATCTTTTTGGCAGGTTTTGCTTGTAGCGGACCTCAGTTCAACCTTGCCATCGACCCTGTAAAAGAGGGAGATATCAGTGAGGAGATCGACGGATTTTTACTTCATGTAGAGAAGAAACTCGTCGATGAATTCGGCGGTTTTGAAGTGAAGTACTATGAAGACGGAGATCAATCCGGCGTGTATATCGAGCCCGATATCAAGCCCGAGGCTTCCTGCTCGACTTGTGGAGGCGGTTGCCACTAATCGCAGATATAACAATAAAAAGGGACTGTTGCACAAAACGGACAGACCTCCCGACTGTCAAATCTCGGATCTGACGAGGAGGTCGTTTCACAACCGCCGGTGCTCGGTCCCTTTTTTTATACGATTCATTTATACAATTCTCTGTTTGAAATTCCGGGCAGACAGAATAGACAATTGCCGATAAATCATTTGGAGACTCTTTGCTCCAAAACATTCGACCTATCCGCTCCAACAGAGAATCCTATACGAGTTCTTCTCTATTTGTCCTATCGATCCCAAAGAGAACGCGGCATAAATCCGATTTTTACCGGAGAAGCGGAACCGTTTGCAAGCATATATCGAATTGTCGTACTTTCTCCTCCGGGAATTTTGCCGAGATAGCGTGCATCATGAGGTCCATAACTGCTTACCGTTCGGTTGATACCGTCCGGCCAACCGATAAATCCTCGAAAAGCTCCACCGCGGCAGTTTACAAAAAGCAATGTATCTTCTTGAGGAGTTACAGTGATCTTGTATTCAATCCCGTAATTCCCTCTATTTTCGGTAATTTCGTTCGTAATAGAGTCAATCCCTCTGACCCATTCCTCCGAGTTTTTGCCGAGTAAGATACTGCTCGCCTGAGCACCCGGTACATTTACAAAAGTTGCTCGTTCAATGACATTGAATGTTCCTCGCGGATGCTGGTCCCTCGGTTGATAGGCCAATAGCGGGAGATGTTCTACCTGCGTGCTCGGACCGAAGGCGGCAACGATAATTTTTACAGCTCCGCTTGTCTCAAATTCACTGAGCATCGAAATCAAGTTGTTCTGCTTCCACTTCAAATGTTGCCTTGAGTCATATACGATGGCGGAGGCTCCGACATCGATCATCGTGGTTTCCCATTGCGAAGTTGCCGAAAAATGTGTTTCCAGAACCTTTCCGCCGACTTCATGCGGATCCGTCGAAGGTCCCTTCATTCCTGTTTGTTCTAAATGGAAGCTGACCGGTGATACGTCCATATTCTGAACAATGACAACAACGCCGGCTCCATTGGATTTCGGCTCCGGAATTTTGTTCACATGATAGGTCAGCAAACGCCCACGTTGCGGGGTAACTGTCTCCTCATATAAAATCCCGTAGTCATATACATTCTCCGGAGAATCGCTCATGATAAGCAGTCCCGGTTTGTCCTCAAATCTCAAAGTATCCAATTCCTTAAATAACTCCAAATAGTTTGTACCGTTGAAGTTCTCAAGTGGTGTGTTTATAACACCTTCGGAATTTGCAAAGTATTGCAGCTGCGTCTGAACAATTCTTGTACCGACTTGAACCTCGATCTCATAGGGTTCGCTTACATTTCCAAACGCATCTTTCAATTGCAGTGTGATAAAATATTTGCCGGGCGAAAAAAGTTTTTCGGGTTTTGCTTTCGCCGCCTTGGATACATCCTGATTTTCATGACGATAAGTCCAGATCTCATCGGTGATTCTTTCCCAAGGTTCATTGACCTGTGTATAGGTAATACCAAATCCCTCGCCGCGTCCGATATCTGTGTTGTCTACATGAACATCCGTGATTGTAGGCGGCTGGTTACGCTGTAACAAGAGGGGTTTTGTTACCCATTCACTCCACACCTTTCTTCTGCCCTGAACTCGGTACAGCACTTCATAGGTCCCCGCTTGCAGATTTTCGACAAGTTTGTTGACATCGTTGAACGTAGCGGTCGGAGCATCGGATAGTGCAAATTCCTTTGCGATCATCCTGTCTCCGTCAAAAAAGGTACTCTTGTCGATAATCTCGATATTTTGTCCTTGTATATATTCCGATTGAACAAATTCAAAATCCGCGACAGGAGGAGTCCCGCCTTGCAGTTCCTCCGTAACGACGACCTCTTTCTTTTGAGGATCATAACTCACATTGAGACCGAAGTTGTCCACAAAAAACTTGAGGGGAAGGAGGGTCGTATTTTCCCTTACGATCGGAGGCTCCGGCATCTGTACTTCCTGCCCGTTGAGTACGGCTTCTTTTTTGTTGAGCGTGACCGTTGCGCTCATAGTCCCCGTATCCACGGTGATCTGACCGGTATCACTATGAAAGCTCGGTGCCGTCCCCAAGATCTGCTCCGATAAAAAACGCAGGGGCAGATAGGTTCTTCCGCCAATGGACTGTGGAGGAAACGGAAGAATGACTTCTTGCCCGTTCACGGTTGCATTTTTGTTTCCGAGAACCATGACCACTCTTTTTCCCCCTGTATTTCCCGATGTCGTTGTACGGCTCTGCGGCTGATCGGACTGTACGGGTTCTGTGTACTCTTCGGGTTGCTTAGTTTCCACAGGTAAACTGTCATTGTCAAACAACGAATGATTCCCATTGTCGGCAAATGCAGATGTAGCAGGTACCATCGTCGCTATAAGAACTATACTTAATAATTTTGCTATCCTTTTCATAAATCCTATTTTCCTTCCTTTCCATTGTAATTATCACGGAGTCTGTCTAAAACCTATACAATTTTTCAATCACTGAAGAAAATACCGCACAAAGGCAAACTTCTGATTTCAGTTTGAGTTTATCCTGTATAGAAGTTTGTCAAAGCAAGATTTGCAACGAATTTCATCCTTTATACCACGTTGCGTTGATTTTATGCTGAATTTTTGAATTATGCGGTGTTTCGATAGACCTATCTCTTCCATATTCCCGCCCATCCGTATCCACAAGGTCTTATATAGCATATCATACTGTCACCTTGAATTACATTGTTTCGCTTCATTCTTAACACAAATTTCATATATATACCACATCCGCGCGGATATTGTTGCAAACTCATCTGTGATCAGGAACTTTTCTTTTGTAGTATTCCTTTTGACACCGTTATCCGTTTGTACGATTATTCAATAGAAGTATAGTTATATCCACATTCACAAGCAAAAAAATTTGTTTTATAATCCATAGAACAAAGGAGGTTGATATCAAGCGTCAGAATGAATAATAGTATCCGCTGACTTCTTGACCCCCTTGAACTATGCTTCCATTTTTTCAATAATTATATATTTTTTGCATTTGATAGTTCGAATGGAGAATAGCGGTAATGAAATACAATTCTAAAAATCGAAGAAATTCCGTTTTCTCGGGATAAAGGATTCCCGAAAATCTCGGTTTTATAAAGCTTCCAGCTTTCAAAAATCATCGAAAAAGCAATTTTGTATATTTCTACAACACTTCCATAGTATTGATACAAATCGAAATCTCAGATTATTTTATACCAACACTCTAATCATTGTCTGAAAATAAAGTTCAATTCACTTATTAAATTTTATAAAAAAAAAGATTTTTTGTTGATTGCTTTTGAATAAACTGATATTATAAGATAAAGAGGATCGTTACAGCGAGTTGTTCCTGCAACCTTATCTTCTTAATGGAAAACGGTTTATTTTTTAGGTTTTTAAGTTTCTATGGGAGGTTGGAATGTATGAATAAAAAACTGTTGTCTCTACTGGCTTTTATACTTGTCATGGCAGTAGGATCCGTCTTCGTTTATCACAATCGTCCGGAGCTTTTCACAAATAAAAAACACAGATCTTTAGTCGTCATGTCTGTTTCCGAAGATGAACATATCTTAAAGACCTTGGATATTATAAACGAAGAGTTTGAGAAGGATCCGAATAACTTCGACGACAAGAGCATCGATCGGATTCTCGAAGAACAACATATTCCGACAAAAAAATATGGGGAGCTCGGAATGACCTTCTCTTACGGAGGCAGAGTGTATTCTTACACTTCCGAAGGAAAGGTGGTTCGCACCATAGCGGAGTATGAGAAGCAGGGCAAAGAATTTGCATCCCAAACAGGCGAGCCTTAGAAGTTGTCTGAACAAGAGAGCAATCTCTTTGGCAATACCGCACAAATATGAAGTCTTGATTTTTCTATGAATTTGCAAGAAATTACATCTTGTCAAATCAATGTTTTCGAGAAATTCAGTGTTCATATAAAATTGGTTTTATTGCTGATTTTTCAAATTATGCGGTGTCTCCTTTTTTAGGAAGATCGCTTACAAGGAGAAGTTTCCGACCTTTCTACGGGTTCGCAAAATACGAAAGCCTTTTTGTATCCGCGACCTTCAATACTTCTATCAGCCGTATGATATCAAACATTATACGATTTTCCGTTTGAAATGTCAGGTATACAGAGAATATAATTTTTTTCGAAAACGTTTTGAGTAGTCCTGAAATTCAAACTTCACGACCGGACAATTTGAATCGATAGTGGTATGATGCCGATTTTTCCAATGATACGACTCTGTTCTTATACTATTTTTCAATAGAAATGTGGATATATCTATTTTTCGATGACGAAAAACTATGTTGTCTTCCATGGGTCACAGATTGTTTATATCCACTATTCAAAAGAATAGTAGTATTACAAGGTCGGTTTCCATATGCTCACAAAAAAGAGCCTGCCTCTTTATCTTACGGATAAAGGAGCAAGCTCTTTTTCCTTATACTATTACCTGTTTAAATTGCCTAGTTATCTGTATGAGCAACTTGGGTATGAAAGTGAAAAATGAAGAACGATTTACGAAGTTTTTTCGAACCGATCCAAATGAGTGAAACGTCGTTATAAATCAGCTGTTTGAGCGTTAGCGAGTTCTGATTTATATGTTTCACGACTTGGTTTTCGGTTCCAAAAACGTAGTATTAGTTCCATTTTCGCTTTCATTTACTACAAATTCTTATTTATCTCCATACATCCCATACACCTGACATTTTAATTGGGTTTTAGTATTACATCTCGGTATCCTGGTCGGAAGTTTCTTTTTCTTGCTTTTCTTCCTTGTCTTGTACTTCTTCCTTCTTGCCTATGGTCTCCTTGGCGTGTCGGATCTTTTCTTCGATCTCCTGCTCTCTGTAACGGTCCGCCTCTTCATACTGCTCTTCTATCGTTTTGACGTGCTCGCTGTGCTCGCTGTGCTCGCTTCCCTGTGTCAAGAAGACTTTCTCCTTGTCGGACATGGAATCGAGTTGCAGATCGAGTTCTCCGTTAAAGGCCTGTTGGAACTCTTCCGCATTTAAGGTCTCATAGACGAGCAGGGCCTGTGCGACATTATGAAGTTTGTCGATGTTGTCGGTCAGAAGTTTTCGAGCGGTTGCCTGTGCCTCATCAACAATCTTTTTGACTTCCTTATCAATCTCGGAGGCGACTTCTTCCGAATAATTTCTTCTGGTCGTAAAGTCCTTGCCCAAGAAGACCTCGTCCGAGCTGTCGCCATAGGCCATCGCACCGAGGTTGTCGCTCATCGCATAGGTAGTCACCATCGCTCTTGCAATCTTTGCCACCCTTTCCAAGTCGTTGCTTGCCCCGGTAGAGATATCATCCAGGATCAACTCTTCCGCAACTCTTCCGCCAAGCAGTTCGACCAATTCTTCCTTCAATTCCGCCTTTGTCGTATAATAGCGGTCCTCGGTCGGCCTACTCATGGTAAAGCCTCCCGCCATCCCTCTGGGGATGATGGTCACTTGGTGAACGGGGTCGGTGTGTTTCAAAATGTTTGCTAAGACTGCGTGTCCCGCCTCATGATAGGCGGTCAGCTTCTTCTCCGCCTCGGTGATGACTCTGGACTTCTTCGCAACCCCGACCACGACTTTGATAATAGCTTCTTCTATCGTTCCCATCTTTATCTTAGGCTCATTGGCTCTCGCTGTCAGCAGAGCCGCCTCGTTCATCAGGTTTTCGATGTCGGCGGGGGTAAAACCTGCGGTCCCGCGGGCGATCACCTTCAAATCGACATCCTCCTCCAAGGGTTTGTTCTTGGAGTGGACCTTCAAGATCGCTTCTCTGCCTTTGACGTCGGGCGTTCCTACCATGACTTGTCTGTCAAAACGTCCCGGTCTGAGCAGAGCGGGGTCTAAGATGTCGGGTCTGTTGGTCGCAGCCATCACGATGATACCTTCGTTGATCCCGAACCCGTCCATTTCGACAAGGAGCTGGTTCAGGGTCTGCTCTCTCTCGTCGTGTCCTCCGCCGAGTCCTGCTCCCCTTCTTCTTCCTACCGCGTCGATCTCGTCGATGAACACGATGCAGGGAGAGGCCTTCTTCGCCTGTTCAAAGAGATCTCGCACCCTGGAGGCTCCTACTCCTACAAACATCTCCACAAAGTCCGAACCCGATATCGAGAAGAAGGGTACTCCCGCTTCTCCCGCTACCGCCTTGCTCAGGTACGTCTTTCCCGTTCCCGGAGGGCCTACCATCAAGATCCCCTTGGGTATTCTGGCTCCAAGAAGGAGGTACTTTTTGGGAAACTTGAGGAAGTCGACGATCTCCTTGAGTTCCTCTTTTTCTTCATCCAAGCCGGCGACATCCTGAAAACTGATGTGCACCTTGTTTTCATCACTGTGCAGCTTTGCCCTCGATTTGCCGAAGCCCATCACCTTCGAGCCTCCTCCCTGCGACTGTTGCATCATCACAAAGAAGCCGAGGAAGAGAAGGATCATCACGATCGAAGGCAAGATCTGCCAAAGAATTCCCGTTTTGGAAGGCTCTTGAATCTGTACCTGTTTCAAAGAACCCTCGTCCATCTTAGAGTAGATTTCTTCTTTTAACGAATCCGTCCAAACGAAGGGCGGTGCATAGGTGCTGAAGCCTATCACATCCCCCGTCATGATCCCTTGAATCGTATAGTTGTCCCGAATATACATCTGTTCTATTCGGCCTTTTTTGAAACCGTCGTAAAACTCCCGGAACGTAATTTTCTTCTCTTTCTTTTCCGGATTAAACATCGTTACTACCAAAAAAACACATACGACAGCCAAAGCAAGATAAAGTAATTTTCCGCCTAAGTCTTTTTTCAATGTCAGAATCCCCCAATCTAAATTATTGATTATGCTTTACATGTATTTGAATCACATTTCGTGTTGTCTCATCTATTTTAAAATCATCGCTGATACAGAAGCCCACAACCCAAATGATATTTCCCCTCTCGTCCGTGATGATGGGAACCTTATCTCTATCTTCTACGGTTATTTTCTCGTCGATAAAGATGTTTTTGATCTTCTTGGTCCCTCCAAGCCCCATAGGTCTTATCTTATCTCCGACCTCCCGGTTTCGAACGATGAGACTTCCTTGTATCTTGTCGAGATCAAAGGCTTTGGTATATTTGCCCGTCGGAAGGATGAGATGTTTGTCCCTTGTCAGAGTCTTGGCTGTAATCTGCGTTCCAATCTCGGAGATAAAGACTCTGCCGTTTCTTCCGAGCGAATAAGAAAAACTGAGTTCCTGCTCTTTCAATTCTTCGGTCGAAAAGTAGAGCATATTCCCCTTCTTATATACCCATAATCCTCCGGGAAGGTTCACCTTTGCATAGGATTTTTGATTTTCCGCCAAAGCCATGACTTCGTCGAGATGTACCGCTTCAATTCCCTTAAGCGAATGAAGGACGCTTCGGATCGCATATCTTACCTCCCTCTTTTTGATTGCAGGGGGGCGGTTAAGCAGGGCTTCGATATCGACCTTGATCGTATTCTCGGACACGGGGGAAGAACTCTCCTCAAACAGAATACTCGCCACCGATTCAATGTAGTTTCCGTCCTCTCTGAGCGTTGCCGCCATCCTCGATATACTCTCCTTGACCTTGGGCGAAAACTCTTCCATCAGGGGCAAAAGTTCCAATCGTATCTTGTTTCGTGTATAGACCGCCTCTTCGTTTGTCTCATCGACACACCAGGAAAGAACGTGTTCCTTCAAATAAGCGAGGATCTCCTTTTTTTCCACATCGAGCAGGGGTCTGATAAGTCCGTTGGGCAGATGATAGTCCATCCCCTTGAGACCGTAAAGCCCCGTACCTCTCATAATACGCATGAGGACCGTTTCCACCTGATCGTCCATATTGTGAGCCACTGCGATGCGGTTTATACCCAATTCTTCTTTAAGTTCAAAGAAAAGCTTGTATCTTGCTTCTCTTGCAGCCTCTTCCATCGTCATCTTCAAGTTCTTCGACATCTCGGGCACGTCGATGGATCTCACAAAGAAGGGAATATCTCTTCGATCACAAAGTTCGGCACAAAACAGGGCGTCCCTGTGTGCATCAAAACCCCTGATGCGATGGTTCAAATGCACCGCATAGAGGGTCAGCTTGTAACGTTCTCTGAGCTGTGTCAGAACATGCAGAAGAAACAAGGAGTCGGGTCCTCCCGACAAAGCGATGATCACTTTGTCGCCTTCAGACAAGAGACGGTTCTCTTCTATTGTCTTTTCTATCCTATTGATTAACATTCTTCTCATTCCTTAAATTTTTTATTTTTTGGCAATGATGGTCATCTTGTTTTTTCCGTCAAACAAATTCTTCACACAGATGTCATATTCGATGGTAACCTTTGCCGAAAACGGTTCTTTGCTCACTTCGCACTCGATGTTTTTCGTCAAGATCTCCATCGGTACATCTCCGTAGGGAGTGTGGTACATCGTCTTGAATCTCTTCCCTTCGGTAAAGACCATATCCATATTGGAGACTCCGTAGCGTCGCAACGAAACGATCCCGCCCTCTTGGAGCTTCAGCGTCGTTGTCGTCCCCTTCATCCCCGAAAGCTCGGACTCCTGATAGACCAGATAAAGATGGTCTTTCTTGAAGGTGTACTGACCTTCCGTAGTCAGTTGAATACTCTCCTCTTCCTTGGTATCACTGTTCCATTGCATGGTTGTGATCTGTATCAACGTATCCTGCAATCGTATTCTCCTTTCCAACCGAAGAAAAATCAATACCTCTGTATCTCTATCAAAGATATACCCCTTATCTCTCTGTTTAAAAAACGTTCTCCAACTTTTGAGAAATTGTTCGGTCTGTCCGAAACAAAATACTTGTAACTGCCTTCTCTTCCGCCTTCTCTGAGCAAACCTCGATCCTCGAGCATCTCCTTGAGCGCACGGGCGGTCTCTATCGCCGGATTGACGAGGCGGATGGGTTTCTTGAGAACCTTGCCTATGGTCTCCTCAAGCAAGGGATAATGGGTACAGCCCAAGACAAGCGTATCGATGTCCCTCTCGTTGAACTCGCTCAGATAGGCCTGCGCCGTCAATTTGGCAACATCCGTATTCGACCACCCCTCCTCCACAATGGGAACAAAAAGGGGGCAGGCCCTTGTAAAAATAGAGACCCCGGCATCAAGCTCACTCATCTCCATCGTATAAGCGTTGGAATTGATCGTTCCTTCCGTTCCTATCACTCCGATCCTATTGTTGAGGGTCGATTCGACGGCGGCCTTCGCCCCCGGTTTGATCACTCCCAAGATCGGAATGTTGTATCTCTCCTGCGCCTTCTTCAAACTCCTTGCGCTCGCGGTATTACAGGCAATCACAATCGCCTTGATGTCCTGTTCCAACAAAAAATTGATCGATTGGAAGGTGTACTTCGTAATCGTTTCCGAAGATCTGGGACCGTAGGGAACACGAGCCGTATCTCCGAAATAAACGACGTTTTCACCCGGAAGCAGTTTCATGATCTCCTTGATGATCGTAAGTCCGCCCACTCCCGAGTCAAAGACTCCGATCGACTTATCCGCTTCTCTTCCCATTACAGTCTTCCTCCTCTTTCCAATGCCAAGTCAATCAAGCCCGATATTAGTTGCATCGGACCCATTCCGTCAAACTCCATCAGTTTCGGATAGAGGCTGATGGCGGTAAAGCCGGGCAGGGTATTGATCTCGTTGAAATAAATCTTTTTGTCCTTCCTGTCCATCAAAAAATCGATCCTCGACAAGCCGTAGCACATCGCTGCACGAAAGGCCTTTTTCGCCATCCCTCTGAGCTCCTCTTCCTCTTTTTTACTCAGGGGAGCCGGGATGTCAAACTCCGCGTCATTCGTCAAATACTTGGTCTCGTAGTCGTAGAAGGTCTCGTTGGGTCTTATGGCACCTACGGTCGACAATTTGAAGTCGTTTCTTTTCCCAAAGGCCGCAACCTCCAGCTCCAAGACATCAAGCCCCTTCTCGACAAGCACCTTGTCATCGTACTTGAAGGCCTCGGCGATCGCCTCAAAGAGTTCTTCCTCCCCTTCGACCTTGGATACTCCTACGCTCGAGCCCATATTGCAGGGCTTGACAAAGACGGGGTAGCCGATGTCGGACGCTCGTGTCGCTACATCTTCATCGCTGTTCTCATCCTCCTCATA
Source organism: Filifactor villosus (assembly GCF_042652965.1). Lineage (NCBI taxonomy): Bacteria > Bacillati > Bacillota > Clostridia > Peptostreptococcales > Filifactoraceae > Filifactor > Filifactor villosus. The sequence goes on along the minus strand of NZ_JBHSHL010000022.1, from coordinate 137,612 downwards.
CAGGCAGAAATAAGGCACTTGAGAAATGCCCTCCGCAGCCATCAGCTTCTTTGTCATATCCTTGTCCATACAGATGGCGGACGAGATCGTATTGCAGCCCACATAGGGAAGTCCCGTAAATTCAAACAGTCCCTGCAACTTGCCGTCTTCTCCGTTAGGTCCGTGCAAAACGGGGAAAGCTACGTCCAAAAACACCTTCTCTCCCCCCGTTTCCATAAAAAAAGCCTGATCTCCCTGTGAAAAACACACCCTGTCATCCTCGACATACTCTGTCCAAGTGCAGTTCAAGAGAGAGTCTTCATGTCCTTTCAAATAATGATATCGGCCTTCCTTGTCGATCCCTATCAAAAAAGGCTCAAACCTCTCCCTGTCGATGCTTCGATATACGAACTCCGCAGAACGACAGGAGACCTCGTGTTCGGCAGACTGTCCGCCGAACAAAATTCCCACTTTTATCTTATCCTTCATAGTCTCACTTCTTCCAATCCAATGATTTATCGACGGTCTCCGCCAAAAACACCTGCTTGTACCTCTTTGCGAAATAAGCCCTTGCCTCTTCCCTTCGAGATCCGTTCTCAAAGATACCGAACACCGTGGAACCGCTGCCCGTCATCATCGCCTTGGAGCAGTCGAACTTCTCCTCCATATCCCGAATGATCTCTCCGATCTGCGGCACACATTTATTGGCATAGGGATAGAGTACATTGCCCATGTACTTGGGCAGGTCGCTCCGCCTTCCCTCTCTTACGGCGGCGAGCAAGGCCTCGCTGTCGGGCCTGTTCTTGAGCGAAGAGAGGTCGGTGTTCCGATAGGCTTCCTTCGTCGATACTCCCTTGTCCGGTTTTACGATCAGCAGTTTCAGGCTCAGAGGGGGAAGAGGCGTCAAATTTTCTCCGATGCCTTCCGCCCACATCGTTCCTCCCCGAAGACAAAAAGGGACATCGGCCCCCAGTTGCAGAGCAAGGCGGGCAAGAGCCTCTTCTCCGAGGGGGGCTTTGTTCATCGTGTTGAGCGCCTTCAGGGTCGCTGCGGCATTGACGCTTCCTCCTGCCATCCCGGCCTCCGCAGGGATATTCTTTCGCAAAAAGATCTCGTATTCACGCGGCAGTCCCGTTTCGTTACAAAAAAGCTCCACCGCTCTTACAATAATGTTTCTTCCGTCCGTGGGAAGATCCGTGTTCTCCGCCTTCAGCACGACAGCTTCCTGCGGAATTCTTCGAAAAACCAGTTCGTCCTTCAGGTCTATGCTCTGCAACAACATCTCGAGCAGATGATATCCGTTGTCCAGCCTGCCCACGATATCCAGGGACAGGTTGATCTTCGCATAGGCCTCCACCCCGATCTCATCTATATATCCGTTCTTCTCATCCGTCATATCCGTATTCTTATCCTCTCCGAGGTCCGAACTGCTATGTAAGTCGAGTCAAACTCCGCAGTCCCTCCCTCCGATCCCCTTCTTGCGTTCCCGGGATGTCCTCTTCTTATTTGAATATCAGTACTATTATACTATAAGAAGGAAAAAAGACAAATGAATTTACAAAAAAAACGCATACCGGCATCGGTATACAAAAAAGCCCGGCAACCTGCCGAGCTTCCGCTCCCTATCTATGGGTCTCTAAGCGTATTTCATCTCGTTTCGAACCAAGGTCAACTGCACATTCGAGGTCAAAACATCCGCATAACTGTAAGAGACCCTCGTAATACGATCATCTCCGTCCGAATATGCAACCACAAACACGCTCGGGTAGGTACACTCCAAGACACCCTCCCTGGTCACGATCTTTTTCCTTCCTTTGTTTGCTCTAACAACGATGTCTTTTCCAAGGTGTTTCTCCAGGCCACGCTTAATATCATCCAATGTATGTTTACTTGCCATAATACCACCCTTTCCCATCACTGATACCTCATCATTATATCACTTGATAGGAGGAATGTCAAATTTTAAATAATATATTGTATATCAAGTCCCCGCTGTTGTCAAGCATAAAATAGGGGAAACTGTAAAAAATCGTTTCCCTATGTTTCATATCTGATGCTATTATCATTTAAACTAATAGATATGCCGACTTGTACTCCGTAAAAGATAAGACGGATCTGCATAGCTCCAAAGCAAATATAAGTATACCTCTATCGAAGAACAGTAGACATACCGTTCCGCCTTCTCAAATATAAACCTAAGGACATACCGCACAATTCCGGAAATAAACCTAAAATCAATTTTGTATGAAGAATAAAACTCTTGAAAACATTGATATGACAAACTTTTGTATTTTATAACCTCGAAGAAAAATCGAAAGTTTGCCCTTGTTCGGTGTTTCCCTAACACCCTGGAAATCTCCGAATCCCTCCAAGGTGTTACGTCTTGAACTTTACCCGCCTATCTTTCAAAAAGTCTCTCTCCTAATCCTCAAAAAAAGGATCTATCCTTCCCGTTACAAAGATATAGGCCACATCATTTTTAAAATAATCTCCGAGCGTCAACTCTCTGCTTATTTGACCGCCGTTTTTAACGGCTGGCAGGTCCTCATGTGTACCCCTGCTGTAATTATCACTTTCAAAGGTAAACTCTTTCTCCAATCCGCCCTCTCTCTTATAGTGTACAATTTGAGATCTTATCTCGGACTCTCCCTTACGCAGGGTCCTACCCGATACATTGATGCCTACGATGCGGTTGACCGCCTCTCCTCGTCGAAAGCCGTACTTGATCAACTTGATCGCATGATCTTCCTTCTTATTTCCATTTCCTATCTGTACATTTTTTACGATGTCTTGGATCGATGTCCTCTCATCCGTGATATGGAGTTGATGGTACTTGTTGTCATAGTTATACCTGATATTCGTATGATCCAAGATCATTCGCAGAGGGATCAGAAGGGTGTTCCTATATGCTCGTACCTTCTTGGAGATAGGCTCCGTCTTGCCGTTGACCTTGATCTTATCGGAACCGGCTTCCACTTCTATTGTCGTTCCGTAGAGTTCGATCTTCGCCTTCTTCTCTCCCTTTTTGTGGATCACCCTTCCTCCGAGCAGATCCTCGACCGTCTTTATCGATACCATCAGCCTTCCGTCTTCCACGTAGGGGCCGTAGGGATCCGTATAGATGATATGATATTTTTGGATCTTAAGGCGGATCGGCACATCCTTGCCGATATCATACTGTTCCCTGATAAAATCGGGATAGTAGGTACCCGGAGTCGGGATCATCTCCGCAAAACTCTTAGGAGCGATCAGCAGTAGAAGTAAGAGCAGACTGAGGAACTTCTTTTTATTCTTCATAATATCCTCCTCCATATAATCGAATCTGTTGTACTCAAGCAAACCCATAGTTCGGATTTATTCAACATATCCTCGTTACTCCATTCCTACACCGATGGTTTTGAATGAGCAGAGAACGCAAAAGCATCGAACGACGGCGGTATTTCGAACTTCTTTTTCCCTATGTGGCAGCTATGATGTCCCCAAAGTCCTCCCCGCCTTGTTGTCAGGCCGTTCTCTTGCCTCCCTTCTCTCCCCCGTATCATTCAATACAGGGTTTTATGTAGAAGCTCTCTTCGTATAAGAAGGTTCTACTTGCTAAATATTCTAATATTTTTGATAATTTTTGTCAATACTTTGATAATAAGTTTTGATTAAATGTTTATTAGTGCAAGACAGATTACTTCCTATAATCCCTTTGGTTGTCGCAAAAGTACGGACCATACGGCGTCCTCATATATTTCAGCTCCAATAAAACAGGGAGGACGAGACTTTCCCATCTCTTCCTCCCCGGTTCTCGGTCCTTTTGCGTTTATCCGCTGTCTTATACTATCCTCCTTTGAGTTGTGGATACAAACGATCTGTGGTCCATAGAAGATAAAACCGTTTTTCGCGGTCGAAAAACAGAACTATCCCTACCTCTATCGGAGAATCGTATTCCACGATCATACATGATTGCCTGCCGATCCGTTTGAACTTGCTTATACTGTTTGGACTGTCGTGGATACTTCGAAGAAACGCTCCGATACCGCTCCTGCACGAAAAAGGTTGTTGAACGCCATTATTTCACAATCTTTCTGTAGCTTGTAAAACAACAGCGGTCTATATCTTTGTTCGGCAGTTCCTTTCCATCGCCGGTACTTCAATACCTGTCCATTTCTTGCAGTTCCTCACTCAAAAATCTACACAGTCTCTCGACCGCCTCTTTACTGTCAATTCCCTCTCCTGTAATGACTACTTCCACACCGTTTCCGATACCCGCAGACAAAACCCCTATGATGCTTTTGGCGTTGATTTTTTTGCCCGGGAGTTCAACGAACAACTCCGAGCGAAAGGTCGATGCCAATCTTACAAACTCCGAAGCAGGCCTGGCATGTAAACTTGAATCACTGACAACGATCACTGTTTTTTGATACATAAGATTTCTCGCCATCCTTTACTTTCTTTCGATATCAAGATATCGCCATAATTTTCTTTGTTTTCCCACTTTACCTGATTTTAATATGTTCCCTGATTTTTTGAAGATTGGGGCCGAAGTCCCTGTCCAAATCTTCACGATACCGTTTGTAGATCTCCGCCAGAAAAATATCGTGGGCAATAAAGGCCTCCGCCATGACCATAAAACTTTCGTTCTCCGTCCATATACCCTGTACACCTTCGTCGTTTTCGATCGAAAACAGAGATTCTTTGCCGTCCACAACAAGGGTCATCCATCTGCCGAGGCTCCTCTTTTGATTCAAGAGTCCTTCCATCTCATGATGGTATACCTTGCCGACTTCTTTTTTGACTTCTCCATAAAGGACGATGACGACTTCCTTACCCGCATCGACCAGTTTTTCCACATCCCGATAGATCTCTTCGTAGTCCGTGTCCCAGATCTCGAGATAGGCAAACTCCTTTACCTTGCCGAGCATGGTCCGAAGCTGCTGATCCACGTTGTCCCTGCCCGTGATATGCAGGAGGTGGGATACCTTTCTTTTGGGGCTGATCTCTTCTATCCCTTCTTTGATAAAGGCTATGGATTCTCCGATGTTTTTGCGATAGTTGTCGATATAGTTGTCCATATTGAGGGCAATGTATTTTACCGGGTTGTCATCGACGACGTTCACGAGGTTTTTCTTGAGCAGTCGCTCCATGGTCTCGTAGATCTTGGACTGAGGAACTCCCGATATCTTAGCTATTTCGTATGCCGTAACCGAACGGTTTTGAAGAAGCGAAAGATAGGCCTTGGATTCGTATCGGTTCAGACCCACGTCCAGCATTTTTTCAATTAAATCCTGATTCATAATTTCTCCTACCGTCTTCGATCGAGCCCTTATCCCGAGAAGGTCGAAAGCCCTCACGGAGTACGAGTCGACCGTTTTGATGCTCATTTTTCAAACAAAGCAAGAGTTCTTTGCACTTTACAAAAAGAGAGGGCTTGCCACCCTCTCTGCACTTGATTTTTTCTTACTTCACAATTACGGTTCCGGTCTTTCCTTCAATTCCTTCAGCAGCCTTCTCAAGAGAGGTGATGAGTGCACGTCTTCCTTCTTTGGACTGAGCAAAGGACATTGCCGCTTTTACCTTCGGCAACATGGAGCCGGGTGCAAAATGTCCTTCTTCGATATATTGGTTTGCTTTATCCAAGTTGATCTCGGACAGCCACTCTTCGTTTTCTTTTCCGAAGTTGATCGCAACTTTTTCGACTGCCGTCAAGATGATGAGGTAGTCGGCATCGACGATCTCGGCAAGTTTTGCGGAAGCGAAGTCTTTGTCGATGACCGCAGGAACTCCGATAAGTTTGTTTCCTTCTTCATAGACGGGGATTCCTCCTCCTCCTACGGTGATAACAACCTGTCCTGCATCAATCAACGCTTTTACCGTCTCTTTTTCGGTAACGTCGATCGGCAACGGAGAAGGTACTACTCTGCGGTATCCGCGACCTGCGTCTTCTTTGAAGGTTTCGCCTTTTTCCGCTACGATTTTATCCGCTTCTTCTTTGGTGTAGAAGGCTCCGATCGGTTTGGTCGGGTTTTGGAAGGCACTGTCGTTTCGATCTACGACGACCTGTGTTACGATGGTTGCGACCGGTTTGTTCATTCCTCTGTTCAGGAGTTCTTCTCTGATCGCATTTTGAAGATGGTAGCCGATGTAGCCCTGGCTCATCGCTCCACATTCGGGGAAGGGCATCTCCGCTGTTTTTGCAGCGCTTTTAGCTGCAGTGTCCATAGCGAGGTTGATCATTCCTACCTGAGGTCCGTTTCCGTGAGCAATGATGACTTCGTTTCCTTCTGCGATCAGGTCTACGATCGGTTTTGCAGTGTGTCTTACTTTTTCCATTTGTTCTTGGGGGTTGTTTCCGAGTGCGTTTCCTCCAAGAGCGACAACGATTCTTTTCATATGTGTTTATCCTCCGATTTTCTGTGATTGAAATAAAAGGGGACAGTTAAACTGTCCCCCTTCTATTTTGATTGAATAGTAATTTTACAGTTTTCCGATCGTAGCAACCATAACAGCTTTGATTGTATGCATTCTGTTTTCAGCTTCATCAAATACTTTTGAATACTTGCTTCTGAATACTTCGTCCGTTACTTCCATTTCCGTCAAGCCGAATTTCTCATGGATCTCAGCTCCCACGGTGGTGTTAAGGTCGTGGAAGGAGGGCAGGCAGTGAAGGAAGATCACGTTGTCGTTTTCCGTCTTTTTGATCATATCCATATTTACTTGGTAAGGCTTCAATTGCTTGATTCTCTCTTCAAACATAGCCTCTTCACCCATGGATACCCAAACGTCGGTGTAGATAACGTCAGCACCTTTTACATCGTCAACGCTTTCACTGAAGTTGATGGTCGCTCCCGTTTCTTTTGCAACCTCTTTCATCTCATTTACAAGGTCTTGAGCAGGCCACAATTCCTTCGGTGCGATCGCAAGGAACTCCATTCCCATTTTTGCAGCACCGATCATCAAAGAGTTACCCATGTTGTTTCTTGCATCTCCAACATATACGAACTTCACTTTGTTCAGCGGTTTTGCAACGTGCTCGGTTACGGTCAGGAAGTCCGCCAAAATTTGTGTAGGATGGTAGAGATCGGTCAATCCGTTCCATACAGGTACTCCGGCATGAGCTGCCAACATATCTACAGTTTCTTGCTTAAATCCTCTGAATTCAATACCGTCATAGAATCTTCCCAATACCTTTGCGGTATCTTCGATGGACTCTTTTTTACCCATTTGGCTGTCGGAAGAACCCAAGAAAGTAACTTGTCCGCCTTCATCCATTACACCGACTTCAAAAGCACAACGTGTTCTTGTAGATGTTTTTTCGAACAACAGGCATACATTCTTTCTCTCCAAAAGATCTCCTTTGATCCCTGCTCTTTTCTTTGCTTTCAAATCTCTGGAAAGGTCTAATAAGTATCTGATCTCATCCGGTGTAAAGTCTTTTAATGTAATAAAGTTTCTTCCTTGCAAATTTACTGGCATGGTTTTACCTCCTAAAAAAGATTAAATTTTTTATTGTTTTGATAACTACCGAAGTAGTAGTTACACTTACGTTTTTAGTATAATACTTGGCCCTGTATTTGTCAATTTTTTTGTAGCGGTTTTATCCTCGTTTTTCATATCCTGTGCGGGATATGGCTGTCCGCTGTAATTCCAAGTCTTACGCTTTGTTTTCCCTAGGCGGACATCTTCTTTTTGAACAGTCGTTTGCCTGCAGTTACAAGGAACATTCCGATCACAGCGTTGATAACGATGGCACCTCCGGGTTTGAGATCTACATAGTAGGAGATTACGATACCCGCCATGGTGTAGATGACTCCCAGAACAAGAGATGTGAGCAAAATCTGTTTGTAGCTTCTTGCAACCATGAGGGCGGTCGCGACGGGAAGCACGATCAGGGAGGCTACCATAAGGGCACCTACGACCTTGCATGCCAAGGCTATGGTTACCGCCGAGAGAAAGGTGAACACCGAGTTGATACGTTTTACCGGTACTCCCGAAAGGCGAGCCAAGTTGGCATCGATCGAAATGTCGAGCAGGCTTGCGTAGAAGACGAGGGAGGCACAGATGACCGGAATGGCTATGATGACGATGTTTCGCAGATCCGAGGAGGTCACTGAGGAAATGCTCCCGAAGAGGTAGGATTCAAAGTCGTTTCCGCCCGGTGCAAAGTCCGAGAGAATCGCCGCAATCCCAAGCCCCGTACTCATCGTAACGGCAGTTGCCATATCACCGTACTGCGGAAATTTCTTGCGGATGCCTTCGATGATGAAGGCGGCGACAATACAGATGATCACGGCTCCTATCACGGGATCGAAGCCCAAGATCAGTCCCATGCCGACTCCCGTAAGTGAGGTGTGGGAGAGTGCATCTCCGACCATGGAGGTCCTTCTGTTTACCATGATCACTCCGATAAGAGGAACCATGACGGAGATAAAAAATCCCGCTATAAGAGCATTCCTCATAAAACTAAATTCCAACATCTTCCAACCGCCCCTCTCTCATTTCATATATCCTTGTATTTGTGATATGCTCCTTCATCAGTCCCGCCTCGTGTGTAACGATGAGTACGGTAATGTGTTGCTCTTTGTTGAGTTTTTCGATCAAATTCAAAAACTCCTTCTTGCTCTCCTTGTCGACGCCTGCGGTCGGTTCGTCCAAGATCAGGATTTCGGGCTTATTCATCAGGGCCCGAGTGATCATCGTCCTTTGTTTCAATCCTCCCGACAGTTCATTAAAGGGGGTATGGATGTACTTTTCGAGCCCCATCTTCTTTAAAAGTTCAATCGCTTTTTCCCTGTGCTTCTTCCTCGGTATCTTGATCGGTCCGAACTCCCTGTACAAGCTGAGGACGACCAGTTCCAAGACGGTGATCGGAAAGGTTACCTGATTGAAGCTCTGGACCTGAGGCACATATCCGACTTCTTTAAAGGAGGAGTTCGAGGAAAGTTCTCTGCCGAACAGTTTGATACTTCCTTTTTGAGCGTTCAGCTCTCCGAGAAGAAGTTTCAAAAGGGTGGACTTCCCCGAACCGTTTTCTCCCACGATCATAACGACATCTCCCTTTCGGACCGAAAGATGGATGCCCCGAAGCAGCGATTCCTGTCGATATCCGAATTCCAAGTCTTTGATCTCTATTTGATTCATCTTTCCTCCTTTGTCAACGACTTATAGATCTGTTCCAAATTGTACCTCATAAGATCTTGATAATGAACGCTCTCATCCGTTGTCATATCCGTCTTGTACTCCATCGAGGCCAGACCGACCGCCTCTCCTCCTATCTCTTCCGCAAGCGTCGCTGCGGACTTCGGGTCGGTGCCATACTCATAGAAGATGGTGTTGATCCCCTTGTTGTGAGAGTAGTCTATGGCCTTTCTTATCGTTTTAAGTCCCGGAGATTCCGTAGAGACAAGACCTTGCAGAGGAAACTGGACCAAGCCGAACTCCCTCGCCAGGTACTCATAGGCATAGTGGGTCGTGATAAACTCCTTTTTGTCCAAGGCTGCAAACTTCGGCTGATATTCGACCTTCAAATCGTTGATCTTATCGACGGTTTTGACCTTGTTCTTATAATACATTCTGGTGTGTTCCGGATAGAGCTCACAGAGGGTGTCATGGATGGCGTTCAAAAACAGTTTTGAGTTATCCAAGGACAACCACGAGTGGGGATCATAGGTGATCTTGTCCAAACCGGAGGTCGAACCTTCCAAAAGGACTTCGGTCTCGAGGTTGGTGCCCGTTGAAGAATCTTGCAGGTCATAAGGCAACAACTGCTCGGAGATCCGGTCGCTGATAAAAACCCATCTTCCATTTTGGGGAAACTTATAGAAGATCTCGCCTTGTTCATGACTCATCTCAAGGTTATAGACCTTGCCCTCCTCGACCTCGATCACGCTTTTTTGGGGTATGAGTTTGCCTCGTTTTTCCATGGTCTGCTTCCCCTTCTTGATGAGTTCTTTGGAATCCATTCCCGAAGAGTTGTCTATAAAAGTGACCCTCATAATGTCCTCGTGAGTGTGGGCAAAACCGATCTTATACTCTTTATCCGCCTGTGCATCGTACTGACACATATACTGGAAGTCTCCCGTTACCGCAGCTCCTTTGTAACTGATCAATTCGACATAGTCCGAGAGGGTCAGGATCTTCAGTTCGGGAAGACTCTCTCTTACCTGATCGACCCACGACTCCACGTTGGCACCGTTTACGACCAGAAGGTCGGCGTCCTTGAGGTGTTTGATATCTCTGGGGGTGGGTTCCCAAAGATGCGGAGTCTTATCCATGGGCATAAAAGTCCTAACGTCCACCGTGTCTCCCGCAACTTGACTTACCAAGTCGTATATAGGATAAAAAGAGACATAGACAACGGGTTTGCCGCTGTGTTCTGTCTCTTTCGGTGTACAAGCGTTAAGACACAATGCTGCGAGGATGGAAAATACAAGTATGAATTTTCTCTTCTTCGTCATTGTCTCTCCTTAACTTATTCTTCTTATTCCGCGATTTCGGCAATCATTTGTTCCACTGTCGTAGTCGGTTTTACAAAGGTGGGATACCATTTTTCTTCCATGTTGATAAGAGCTTCCGCATTGTCGCCGTATCTCAGGTGGAAGTGAGTCATGGTTTCTTCTCCGTGTACAGGCATCATAACAAGCACCGGATAAGCGGCTCCTTCCGTAACGGCTTTGAACTCATCCCATTCGGTGGTTCTTCCGTCGCCTTCGATCAGGTGTTGTTTCACAAATTCGTATTCCACAGCCTGAGTTTCTTTTCCGTCCTTTGCAGCCCAATTGTCCAAGAAGCTGATTTTGTTTCCTTCTATGACCATACCGTGAAAATCACATCTTCTTCTTTGAACAAGACCTTCCTTAACTTCCTCAGGTGTCTTTCCGTCTTTGTCCGCTTTGGTCTTATAAGCTTCCTGAATTTCGGGAAGGTCCAACCAGAGTGACATATCGTCCCAAGTTCCTTCCCAGTCCGCTAAGGAAATCTGCTCTGCTGCCTGCTCCGCAGGTTGCTCTGCCGGCTGTTCCGCAGGTTGCTCGGTTGCTGTTTGCTCAGCCGGAGCCGGTTCGTTGCTTGCCTGTTGTCCTCCGCAGGCTGCCAAAGATACGGATAAAGCCGCTACTGCCAGTAATGCTACAAACTTCTTCATGTCCAATCCTCCCATAGTTTTTTATAATTGAAAATCAGTGTTAATTAATCCATAAGTAGGGTATCATAGCTATAGTGACTCATCAACATTATTTTTTGCTGTAAACTTGTGTTTTCAACGCTTTTATCAAAATGTTCACTTGATTTTTCAACTGTTTTATCGACATTTTTGAATTCTTGTTCACAAAAAAATTAAAACTTTAAAGAAACCCTTTTTGAAGACGGACCATGCCAATCACTTGTCCAACGATTGCATTTTTCCGTCAGAGCTTGTTGTCGATTTACGGGATAACGGTCTGATCGAGTGTGAACATCTTCGTTCTTCGAACGATGAGGATCTGTTTTTCCCTCAAACGGTTACACAGTATTTCTTTCGGTTCGATTTTCATTTTGTTCTGCGATGTAAGAGCGGTTATGTCCATCTCTACAAATACAAAAATTATTTGAGCGGCCATAAGATACGCGGATTAAGGAGGCACCTCACAAGGGCGAGCTCCTGATTTTTTCTTTGGGTTTATAAAATCTGAAAGTTGCTCAAATCAGTATATTCAAGAATTTTAACATCGGTATAAAACGGATTGTATGACGATGTCTCGAATTATGAGTCAATACTTTGGTATTAATGTTTTAAATGAATAATACTACAAAGGAGAATCCAACTATGAAAGAACTATACAAAAACATTTTCGCAGGAGATGTGATTTTGCCCAAGTCCCCCTTGAAGTCCATCAATTCCTATATCATCAAGGGAGAGGAGCGATCTCTCGTCATTGACACGGGCTTCGACCATCCCGAAAGTGAGGAGGCCTTCTTTGCTCAATTTGATGAACTCTCTCTCCAAGCAGGAAGGGTCGATCTCTATCTTACTCACTTACATGCGGATCATACGGGTCTATGCTACAAGTTTCAGGAGCGTTTCGGCGGAAAGATTTATTGCAGCAAGATTGATGCGGACTACATCAATTCTATGGCGAACAAGGACTATTTCACGACCCATCAATACCGACCCGAATTTTTGGGACTTGAAAATGACGGCCATTTTTTTGATCACCACCCCGCCGTTCTCTACGGACCCAAACATCCGGTGGATATCATTCCCGTCAAGGAAGGCGATGTACTCTCCGTAGGCGATTACCGTCTTGAGGTCATTTCGGTCCCGGGACATACTCCGGATCACACCGCCTTGTACGAGAGAACTCACAAACTTCTGTTTTCCGGAGATCACATTCTCGATAAGATCACGCCGAACATCAGCTTTTGGAGGTTTGAATACGGAGATATTTTGGGAACTTACCTGAACAGTCTGGAGAAGGTCTACCGGATGGATGTCGATATCGTCTTTCCTTCCCACAGGGTCGTCGTCCACGATCACAGGAAGAGGATCGACGAGCTGATCGCTCATCACGAGGACAGGCTGAACGACATCCGAAACATTCTCGCGGACGGAGGCAAAAAGACCGCCACGGAAGTCGCAAGTCGTATGCACTGGGATTTTCGTGCAAAGGACTTCGAGAGTTTTCCTCCCAACCAGAAGTGGTTTGCCTGCGGAGAAGCAATGGCGCATCTGGTCCACTTGGAGGCGAAGGGGGAGGTTCGAATGATCCATACTTCGGACTTGGAACCCGTGCTCTTCTACCGCGAAGGATAGGTTTGTGTCTGCGATTTCCCTTCATAGGTTCCGCCGTATCGGAAGAAGATTTTGGTGGGAGTTTGCTTTATATGATGCAAAATATTCAACGCTCGGAGGAAGTCAACGGTTGTGAACTCTCTGAAATTCACTTCAATTTTTACTTTTATGTTGATTTCCTGCACATAGTTTGTTATCATAGGTAGTAACATTTGCTGTGATAAGAAGTAGTAGAACCCCGATCATCCTCAGAGAGTCATCGGTTGCTGGAAGATGACGATGGGACGGTTTGAACTCGTCTTGGAGCAACCCGGCTAATCCCGGGCGTAACTTATGCGTTAAATAGTTTAAGCGGTCGGATGTATCCATCCGACAATTAGAGTGGTACCGCGATCCTTCGTCTCTATATTTGGAGACGGAGGTTTTTTTATACCGTTTTCAAAGTTTGTATCATTGGTCGAATACGAGGCGGCACCTATGTTTTATTCTATTTTTAAGGAGGTTTTTACCATGGATTACAATCCGAATCAAATTGAAAAAAAATGGCAGAAACATTGGGAAGATCATCAGACTTTCAAATCGGAGATCGATCCTTCCAAACCCAAGTTCTATAACCTGATCGAGTTCCCCTATCCCTCAGGTGCGGGACTTCACGTCGGACATATCCGTGCCTACACTTCTTTGGAAGTGCTCTCCAGAAAGAGAAGATTGGAAGGATACAACGTCCTCTTCCCCATTGGTTGGGATGCCTTCGGTCTGCCGACGGAAAATTATGCGATGCAAACCGGAGAACATCCTCGCGACGTTACCGATCGAAACATCGAAATTTTTTCCGAACAACTCAAGGCGACGGGCTATTCCTTCGATTGGAACAGAACCGTGGATACGACCGATCCGAACTATTTCAAGTGGACGCAGTGGATCTTTCTCCAAATGTATAAGCACGGTCTGGCTTACAAGGACAAGACTTATGTAAACTTCTGCAACCATTGTAAGGTGGTGCTTGCCAACGAGGAGTCTCAAAACGGTGTCTGTGATCGTTGCGACAGCGAAGTTGTCCAAATGGAGAAGGATGTATGGTTCCTTAAGATCAGAGAATATGCGGACAAGCTCCTGGACGGGCTGGAAGATTTGGATTTTCTTCCCCGCATCAAGTTGGAGCAGGAAAATTGGATAGGACGAAGCCACGGTGCACAGGTCGACTTTCCGATCAAAGACAGCGACGATGTGTTGACCGTCTTTACGACAAGACCCGACACCATCTTCGGTGCCACCTTTATGGTTATGGCTCCCGAACATCCTTATTTGAAAAAATATGAATCCTCCATACAAAACCTTGACGAGGTCAAGGCGTATCAAGAACTCGCAACCAAAAAAACCGAGTTTGAGCGCGTGCAGCTTGCAAAGGACAAGACGGGAGTTGAGGTCAAGGGACTGAGCGTAATCAATCCGATCAGCAAAGAGGAGGTTCCCATTTGGATCTCGGATTATGTTATGATGGGCTACGGAACAGGTGCCATTATGGCGGTCCCCGCTCACGATTCTCGCGACTGGGAGTTTGCCAAGAAATTCGACATCCCCATTGTTCCCACCGTCGAATGTGAAGATGTGCAAAACGAGTGTTATCTGACCGCCCTCGACGATATCGTGACCAATTCCGGTCCCTTTAACGGTCTGACGGTAAAAGAGGCAAAAGAAGCAGTTACAGACTATCTCGAAGAACATAAGCTCGGAATCCGCAAGACAAACTATAAGATGAAGAACTGGGCGTTCAACCGTCAGAGGTACTGGGGAGAACCGATTCCGATTATTCACTGTGAACATTGTGGAATGGTTCCCGTTCCTGAAGAAGACCTGCCGGTTACCTTGCCCGATGTAAAGGAGTACAAGCCGACGGATACGGGAGAATCTCCTCTTGCAAACATCGAAGAATGGGTGAACGTAACTTGTCCCGTCTGTGGAGAGCCTGCAAAAAGAGAAACCGACACCATGCCCCAATGGGCAGGTTCTTCCTGGTACTTCCTGAGGTATATGGATCCTCACAACAATGAGAAACTTGCTTCCAAAGAAGCACTCGATTATTGGGGGCCCGTCGATTGGTACAACGGAGGAATGGAGCATGTCAGTCGCCACCTGATCTATTCGAGATTTTGGCATCGCTTTCTCTATGATATCGGGGTCGTTTCCTACCCGGAACCCTACAAGAAGCGTACTGCTCAAGGGTTGATCCTCGGACCCGACGGCGAAAAAATGTCCAAGTCCAGAGGCAATGTCATCAACCCCAACGAGATTATCGACAACTACGGCGCCGATACGCTTCGGACCTATATTATGTTTATCGGAGACTACGAACGTTCGGCAGTCTGGTCCGACAGCAGTGTTAAGGGATGCAAGAGATTTCTCGACCGCGTATGGAAGTTACAGGATATGCTGAAGCCCGAGGACAGTTACAGCGAAAAACATCAATCTCTTATGCACAAGACAATCAAAAAGGTGAGTGAAGACTTCGAACAGGTCAAGTTCAACACGGCGATAGCGGCATTGATGACAGCGATTAACGAGTTCTACGACGATAAGTTTATCACAAAAAAAGAACTTCAGGACTTTATCACCTTACTCTACCCCATCGCTCCTCACATCTGCTGTGAAATCTGGGAGTTGCAGAACTACGACGGTCAGATGGACGATGCCTCCTGGCCTTCTTGGGATGAGAGCAAGACGATCGACGAAATCGTAGAGATTCCGATACAAATCAACGGAAAGGTAAGAGGGAAGATGACGATTTCCAAGGATGCCTCACAGGAAGAAGCTCTCTCTTCTATGAGCGGGGTCGACAGCGTCAGGGGCTTCGTTGAAGGAAAGCAGATCGTCAAACAGATCTACGTTCCCGGAAAGATCCTGAACCTTGTCGTAAAATAAAAACTGTCCGCAAGAAGATCCTATTGCAAAAAAAAACACCTCATACTTCACAAAGAGGAAGATATTCAAACATCCTTTCATATAAAAACGTCTATGTTCCCGTTTTGGAGAGCATAGACGTTTTTTTGTTGTATACTTTGATACTATTATTTCTTTGAGTTGTAGAATAAACGATCTGTGACCCATAGAGGATAAACAATTTTCACGGTCGAAAAATAGATACCTCCTTACTTCTGTTGGAGAATAGTATAAACCGTCACAAATCGATTTTCGGCGATGATATATTCTATAGAAACATCGCATAAAGGCAAGATCTTAATATCCCTTTGAGTTTACAAGCAACAAAAGTTTGTCAAATCAAAAGTTTTAAGAATTTCATCCTTCATATAAAATAGATTGTGCATTTTTTTAATTATTCGGTATTTTCAAATTTTTCCTTAAATAAATCATATCTACCAATTTAATACCACTTTCATAAATGGGATGATCATAATTGTCTATAAAAAAATCTTTAATAATATGTGAGTGAGAAAATCCACACTTTACATAAAAACCGATAGTTGCAGGACTATCTCCTGTACCAACTTGTAATATAGAAAATCGATCCCTATATTTATTAACGATAAAATCAATTAAAGCTCTGCCATAACCCATCCCCTGAAATCTTGGATTAGTGGCAATATTTTTTATTTCAAGAATTCCGTTTCCCTCATCAGTAACAACACACTCAGCTTTAATACCATTATCATCTAAAACAAACATCGTTCCTCTATCAATATATCTATCAATCATTTCTTCTTGTTCATCAGCAAGAAAAAGAAGCTCCATGAATTGTTTTTTATTTTCATTAACTTCTGATATCTTCATATTCCTGTCCTATAAATTCAAGCTTATTTGCCGGGATTCTCATTTTCATAGTATCTTTTCTTAATCCGATATTCTCATACAAACTTATCGCAGAAAAATTGTTATGTAAAACTTCTACTCCAACATCGATTATATTATTTTCTTCAAACCACTTAATATGAAGTTGCAAAAGCTTTTTCCCTATCCCTGCTCTTCTGTAATTTTCATCTACATATAATGTTGCAATTTCACTTGATTTTGTTTCACTTATTATTGACATACAATAAGCTACAACTTGTTTTTCTTCATTCTCTACAATTGTTATTTTTCTCATTTTAGATTTATTGAATAAGACTTTCATTCTCTCATTAAAACTCAAAGCATCATAATCGGTCGAAAAATCATTGGAATTTTCTTTATGGTAAAGCCTATTTTTCTCCCATAAATCCTTTACACAATCAATCTTTTCTTCCATTATGTCTTTATAAGCAAGCATTATTCAACTCTCCCTAATACTCCATTTATTTTTATAATTATACCACATTTCAACTTAGTTTTATAGGTATAACTCGCGCTTCTTTACCTGTGTTAGTCATCTGTTTTCTTACAACAACTTCTCTATACAGCTTCTAATTGCGGATCGTTCCCCTTCTTTTCACATTTCTATAAGAGGTACTTCCCTATATATCCGGCATTTTAAACGCAGAATGATCCTGTCACTGCTTCAGAAAAAGCGCAGGACCCATCCTTCTTCTCTTTATTTTTTTGACTTTTCGTGATGATGATGGAAGGGAGGCGGTTGCAGGATAAGGTTGACGGCAAGACCGATTCCCGTTCCCACAAAGGTGTGAAATATTCTACGCACCGCATAGATATGAGCTTCTCCGGTTTCTCCCATCAAGTAGACCACGGCAAAGTAGACGATACATCCGGGGACGATTGAATCCTCCAGCTTGAGATGGTAGTTGATCAGGATGACGGGGATCACTCCCAAAGAGCAGATCAAGATGTTATCGGTTACAAAGGTCATTGCAATCCCTATTACACCTCCTACGAGAGTGCCTACATTACGGATCAGAGCGTTGCGAAGCGATTCCTTCCCTGAGCGCCCCACCGCCACCGTGGTTCCTATACAGCCGAAGAAGGGGGTTTCCTTAAAAATATATTTCATTACAAGAGCCGTGACGGCAACCGCAACGACCGTCTTCCAGACCCTCAATCCTATTTTAAAGTTCTTTTTTGTCTCCATGGTTTTGTCTTCCTTCTATTTGAATTGGTTTTATACTATTTTGTTGATATGTTGATATTTGTCTTTATTTCTTGGTCTTGGTTATGAACCAAAAGGGTTCATATAAAAGTCAAGATTACTATGAATTTCAACGTGTCGTTACACTGTTATTCATTTGAAGCATTTATATCAGCATACTTTGTGTTATCAGTGATAAAATAGATCGCTTGCAGGCATGGATACAGCCTCACTTCTATCGGAGAATAGTATTACCGCTCTCTGTGCAAATCGGTTTTACTCTATAGTTTGTCCGCACATATCGTGGAAATATCGTATGGGAACAAGAGCAATATCGCACAAAGTTACATCTTGATTTCGTCGTTGTTTTATACAGTACAAATATCTTGTGAAATGAACATTTTCAACAGTTTTATTTTCGTATGAAGCCGGTTTCTCTCTGTTTTTTAGAATTATCCGGTATCGCACAAAGTATATTTTTCATATCGGCAAATGTCGTACCTTTGGTTCTTTCAGTTTAAAGCTCAATCCAACTTAAATTTTTTTATCTTATGTTGTAGGGTTTGGCGTTTGATCCTCAATTCTTTTGCCGCTCTCGACACATTGTTGTTGTTGTTTTGGAGGGCATTTAAAATCGCCTTCTTTTCAATCTCGTCCATAAAGGCATCCAGCCCTATCTCCGAGATAATCTCGTCTTTATCGAAATAGGAACTCATAGGGGAGCTGTCCTCTTCGACGTTGATTCTGTCCGCTGTAAGAATGTGTTCGGAATCGATCATCGACAGAGCTGCCATAATCACATTCTCCAATTCTCTTACATTGCCCGGGTAGTCATAACGAAGAAGTTTTTCCTTGGCTTCTTCCGCTATCATCCATATTTCCTTCCTGTATTTTTTGTTGTATTTTTCTACAAACTTATCTGCAAGCAGAAGGATATCATCTTTTCGCTCACGAAGTGCAGGGATGGTGATTGGAATGATGTTGAGGCGATAATAGAGGTCTCTTCGGATAATCCCCTTCTCTACCAGACTTTTCGGCTCCTCATTCGTCGTTGCGATGATCCTCACATCGAGGGGAATATCCTTCTTGCCCCCTACTCTGCGGACATAACCCTCTTGAAGAACCCGAAGGAGCTTGGCTTGAAGGTCATAGGACATGGAATTGATCTCGTCGAGAAGGAGGGTTCCTCCGTTTGCCTGTTCGAAGAGTCCTTCTCGATCGATTGCTCCGGTAAAACCTCCCTTTTCCGTTCCGAAGAGAATCCCTTCCAATAGAGAACCCGGAAGAGCGGCACAGTTTTGTGCCAAAAAAGGAGCCTTTCTTCTTTCTCCGTCAAAATGAATACTTTGAGCAATCAGTTCTTTTCCTGTTCCCGTCTCTCCATAGATCAGGACCGTTGCCGATGAATCTGCCGCCTTTTTGGCAACTTCAATCATTTTTTTAAACTTCCGATTCTTCCCGATGATGTTATGAAACCGATAGTTCTTGATTTTGTTCTCTATCAACTTCGTCGGCTGCTTGATCCCTTTTTGGAGTTCCAATATCGTGTCGGACATTGCTTGGATCTTGGTTATGTTTTGAGCAACTTCGATTGCAGCCACAACCTCTCCATCCACAAAAAAGGGAACGGTACTGTTGACCGTTACAATCTCTTTCCCGTCGGTGTTTTGGTAATGTTGCTTCTCGTTAAGGGTCTTCTCCCCTCTGTCAAGTGCCTTAAGCAAGGTACTGTTGCTCTTATCCAAAGTTCCGAATACACTTTGAAAAGGTTTTCCCAGCACTTCGGAAGCTCTCATATTTTCAATCTCCGCCATCGAATTGTTATAGATAAACGTTTTACCTTCCTTATCGATGATGTGTACCCCGTCATCGATCATCTCCAACAGGATGGAGATCATGGTCTTGTAGTCTTTTATCTTCACTTCTCCACCCCTTTCTACCTTCTCAACTCTTTTCTCTTGGACGAAGAGGCTATTTCCATCTCTTCCCTGTATTTGGCAATCGTTCTTCTGGAAACCGCGATCTCCTTTTCCAAGAGAAGATTCGCGATCTTTTGATCGCTTAAGGGAGATACCTTGTCCTCTTCATCAATAAGGCGCTTAATCTCTTTCTTGACATCGATATTGGAATACGATGTTCCGTCCTGTCCTTCGATTCTGCCCGAGAAGAAGAATCGAAATTCGTACAGGCCTTTGGGGGTCATCATGTACTTCCCGTTCACGGTTCTTGATACGGTAGATTCATGAAATCCCGTAAAAGTTGCAATGTCTTTCATTAACATGGGAGAGATCAGGGCGTTTTTCTGTGTGAAAAATGCCAGCTGAGTTTCTACGATCGCTTTGGCAATTTTGAGCACGGTATTCTTCCTCTGCTCAATGTTCTTAATCAAAAGGTTCGCTTTGTTGAGCCGGTCCTTGATATAATCCTTGGTCTCCTTATCGTTTCCGTGGAGAAGTTCCTTGGTAAACAAAGATGAGATATAGATACTTGGAACACTGTATTCATTAAAGAACACATCGACTTCTTCGTTCTGTATCTCGACAAAGACATCGGGTACAATATAGTTGGTATCCTCAGCACTGAAATTCCTGCCGGGCTTGGGTTCCAAGGTCCTGATAATGTCGATGTGATCCGCCAAAGCCTTGGAGGAGAGACGATATTTCTTCTCCAATTCGGGAAATTTTCGGTCTGCGACGAGAGAGAGATCGTTTTGTACGATGTCGATCAAAACCTTATCGTTCAAATTCCTTGCCTTCAATTGAAGCAGGAGTGCTTCTTCCAAACTTCTCGCGCCGATCCCGATCGGTTCTACCATTTGGATTTTAAAGAGGACCTCTTCGAATTTTTCCCGAGATATGCCTCTGCTTTCACAATATTCTTCAACATCGATACGAAAATACCCGTCATCATCCAACTGCCTTACGATATCCTCGGCGATATATCGCTGCTCACGATCAAAGTCAATCATCGAGAGTTCCTCTTGAATATGCTCATACAAAGTTACTTTTCCCACAATATAGTTTTCGGGGTTATAGTCATTGTTGTAACTTTCTTCTTTTTCGTAACGTATCAGATTGTGTTTTTGAATGTCTTTGATGTAGTTTTCCCAGTCCGCATCGTCTTTGGGCGAAGCCTCCAACAGAGGATTTTCTTCGACTTCTCTTGTGATATGTTCTTGGAGTTGAAAGGAATTCATTTGTAAGATTTCCAGTGATTGCTTCAATTCCCGGGTCAATATCATCTTCTGTGTCTGTTTTAACTGCAATTCAAAATTCAACGAAATCCCTCCTTGGTTACAACTTCATTTTTTCGTTCCAAGCTCCGTTACAGATTGATTTTCCGATGACAAAAGTCGCATTGCATCCTCCCACGATGAAAAACGTGTACAAGATGTTGTCACAGAAAAACAACCTCTTGTACAACCATACCATTGTCGGACTGCCAAGAACGGCTCCGGCTGGAACATCAAGCTTCGTTCCCGCATACAAACAGAGATAAGAAGTCTTCCCTGTACGCTCGTTCCTTGTGGAGTGCAAAACCGCTTCAAGGTCTTACTACTATAGTGCAATTTTTTTTGCATTATGTCAACCGATTCTTTAAGAAATATGATAAAATATAGGTATAATTCGTAATTTTTTGTATATTTGTTCTTGATGTCAATAGAAAGGAGTTATTATGGAAGCCTTAAAAACGTTGATCAAGTGGATACAGGAATCGGACAACCTTGTGTTTTTCGGCGGAGCGGGAGTTTCGACCGAGAGCAATATCCCTGATTTTAGAAGCTCTGTTGGCCTTTATTCCACAACCTACGGCAAGTTCTCCCCGGAGATGATCTTGAGCAGGACATTCTTTCACTCGCATACGAAGGATTTCTTTCGTTTTTACAGGGACAAGATGCTCTATCCCGAAGCAAGACCCAACGAGGCACACAAGGCACTTGCAAAACTTGAAAACTTGGGAAAACTCAAAGCCGTTATCACCCAAAACATTGACGGCCTCCACCAGGATGCCGGCTCCGTCAGGGTTTTGGAACTGCACGGAAGTGTTCGAAACAACCGCTGTATGGCCTGCAATGAGGAATATGACTTGGACTATATCTGCTCCTTCGAAGATATCCCTTACTGCAAGCTCTGTAACAACATCGTAAAGCCCGTTGTCACCCTCTATGAAGAAGCTCTGGATATGGAGGTCCTCGAGCGTTCCATC
Source organism: Filifactor villosus (assembly GCF_042652965.1). Classification (NCBI taxonomy): domain Bacteria; kingdom Bacillati; phylum Bacillota; class Clostridia; order Peptostreptococcales; family Filifactoraceae; genus Filifactor; species Filifactor villosus. The sequence continues at coordinate 115,662 of NZ_JBHSHL010000022.1, read as the reverse complement.
CAAGCCGTCAACGACTGCGATGTGCTCATCGTCGGAGGCACTTCGCTGCAAGTCTATCCCGCAGCCTCTTTGACAAGGTACTACCGCGGCAACAAACTCGTGCTGATCAATATGGATCCCACTCCCTACGACAGCCGCGCCGACCTTCTGATCCACGGTCGAATTGGAGAAGTCTTAAAACAGGCAGTCTCTTCCCTTGAATCTCACTAAGATAAGACCTCCTTATCACAAAATAGCGGACCGTTCTCTATGCGAAGGCCAATCTTCTTGAGATCTTTTGTTTCATAAAAGAAATACCGCACAAAGGCATCCGGCTCTTTCGCCTTAATTTATGGATAACGGAACGTTGATAAAATGAACAGTTCCGGAAGATATACTCTTCATATAAAGTATGGTTTTATACTAAAACCCAATTAAAATGTCAGGTGTATGGGAGGTATGGAGATAAATCGGAATTGATAGTAAATGAAAGTGCAAACGGAACGAGGACGGTTTTGGAGCCGAACACCAAGTCGTGAACCATAGCATCGGAACTTTCCAAGGCTCAAACAGCTGATTTATATGTTTCATCCGTTCGCAACGGCTTAGCAAACTTCGTCATTCACTGCGTTTCCCCTTCTCTTCTACGCATTGCTCCGCTGTCGGATTTTTCAATCGATCGCAAGCCTTGCCTGCTCTCGAGAGCAGAGTTATCGTTCTTTGTTTTTGACTTTCATATCCGAGTCCCGTGTTGAAACATACTCATACAGATAACGAGGCAATGCAACAGATAATAGTATAAGATGTTTTTTCAAATTATGTGGTATTGCCATAGCGTAAAAAAAAGGAACATCGTTGTCTTATTGACAACACAGGATGTTCCTTCTGATTGTATCACATACTTCCTTTCACTTGTGAAGCGTACCCATCCCGCTTTAGAACAAAACACAAATATATTAAATATTTCTCATACTGTTTTTATTTTTATTTTATTATTCTAAAAAATTTATTGTAAAAATACAGAATATAATGTATAATGTAATTAACAACAACAAATTCAAACCACTCTGTTTATGACCGCTCACCTTCTTTCCCCTAACAACGTGCGTTTTTCTATACAATTTCAAACATCACGGACGACAGTTTTAAGTGCATCGATGTTTTTTCAAGACATATTGTTTTTTATTCTCAAATGAGCGAGATGTTTTTTGAAAAGAGGAGGTAATCCGATGGATTATAACAAAATCAAAGTAGGAGACTCTGCAACGGTATCGAAATGTTTTTTCGAAGAAGATGTCGTAGATTTTGCCGACCTTTCCACAGATAACAACCCGATCCATTTAGACAAACAATATGCAGAACACACCGTCTTTAAGAAAAATATTGTCCATGGAATGTTGGTGTCATCATTGATTTCATCCGTGCTCGGAACAAAACTCCCGGGCGAGGGATCCATCTATCTGAAACAGAGTTTGGAGTTTTTAAAACCCGTCTACTTTGGGGAAGAATGTACAGCGGAAGTAAAAGTGGTATCAAAAAATGACGATAAGCGAATCCTGGTCCTGGAAACCTCCGTAACGAAGGAAGACGGAAAAACAAAGGTTATCTCGGGACAGGCGGTTATCAAAAAGATGTAACGATATTTCATTGGATGATTCGGGAGGAACAGTACTATGAACAACGATTTCTTCAAAAGTATGGCAGAATCTCAAAAAAACATGATGACTATGTGGCAGGACCTGTACAAGAATATGACTCAAGCAAACGAGAACCCTTATTACAAAGCAATGGGAGATTTTCTCGAGATGCAAAAAAACTATATGGACCTTATGAGTGCAAAACCCTCGGGAGATCAAACCAAGACATGGTTTGATTATTTTAATCCTTCTTCTTTTGACCCGGGAATGTTCGAACAATTTATGAACTTTCAAAAAAACTATATGAATTTTCTCTCCAATATGATGCAACAAAACCCGAACTTCTCAAACATGCCGTTTCCTTTTGTGGATATGAACCAATGGAGCGAAAATCAAAAATCACTGAACGAATACTTCGACAAGTTCAAGCAATACTACAACCCGCTTGAAATCGGAAAAACCTTTTCTCCGGCTGCGAAGGATCTCTTTGAAAAAATGATGAATGCCAACACCTACTATTTGAATATGTATCAGTTATGGAAAGAGTTGGAGCGATCCAATGTAAAACCGACGACCGACGAGATCAGAAAGTTTTCCTCTATGCTTGTCGAAAAATACAGTCCGATTTTTAAAGACATGGTAATTCCTCTTCTACCGCAGGAGTTCCAGCCTCTTATGAAAAATTCCTTCGATCTGTTTAAGACCTATATCGATACCGGAATTGATTTTTATACTCCTTGGATGAATAACTACTCCAACTTGAGAGACCTCTTTGTGGAGGGAGTGCTTGACGACAAAACCAAGCTGGGATCATTCTTTGAACTTTGGAGGGAGCAATTTGATAAGACTTTCGGAGCCGTTCTTCTATCGCCTTCCTTCGGAATCAACAAGGAATTGATCGAACAGCAGAACAAGACCTTCGATACCTATATCGATATGTTGTTACTGGGGATTGATTTTACAACACGAATCTTGGCAGTACAAAACGAAAACATCGATGACATCATCAGAAAGTATTTTGAAATGGCGGAAAAAGGAAGTCAACCGAAATCATTCAGCGAGTTCTACAAATACTGGACCACGGAATTGGAGCGTATCTTGGAATCCTACTTCGCAACTCCTGAATATTCCAAACTTTTGGGACAAATTTCTTCCGTAGCGATGGACTACAAGATGGAGATGCAAAAACTGACCGAAAAATACCTTGAAGAAACCCCTTTGGTAACCCGAAGCGAGATGGACAGTCTGTACAAGACCATCTATGATTTGAAAAAAGAAGTGAGAAGTTCTAAAAAAACACAAAAGCAATCTCAGTCCAAATCTAAACGTGATGAAGAGGACAACGTGTAGAAAGAACATCCTTCCTCAAAACCAAGAAAAAAATACATCACCTCTTCATTTGGAAGAATTTAAACTTAAAAGGAAAAAACTGCCTTTTCTCTCCACCCTTGAACCCTTGATGCGGAGAAAGCAGTTTTTTCCTTAATATTACAACAAAAAGGAGAAACTATATGTGCAAGGTCTATGATTGGAAAAAAAATTTCGAAGACAACATCAAAATACAAAAAAAGTTTCTGGAAGGTTTTGAAACCATGATGCATTTAAACGACACAAAGCCCGGGTTTTCCAAAAAGACAGAAATCTATGCGGAGGACAAGATGAGACTCTACCGCTACAAACCTCTGAAAAAAGATATCTCTTCCATCCCTACCCTGATTATCTATGCCCTGGTAAACCGTGAGACGATGATGGATCTTCAGGAAGGCAACAGCTTTGTCGAAAGTATGCTCAATGACGGTCATGACTTGTATATCATCGATTGGGGCTATCCTACACACGAAGATATGTACCTGACATTAGAAGATTACATTGAGGAATATATTGACAATGCGGTCGAAGCGGTAAAAAACGATTCCAGAAGTAAGAAGATAAATATTCTCGGAGTGTGTCAAGGCGGTACCCTATCGTTGATCTACAGTGCCCTTCATCCCGAAAATGTAAATTCCCTCATAACCATGGTCGCTCCTGTTGATTTTTCAACCGATGACGGTCTTCTCTTCCGTTGGAGCAAAGACTTGAATATCGACAAAATGGTCGATGCCTATGGAGTGATCCCCGGAGACTTTATGAACAACGGATTTTTGACCTTAAAACCCATCTCTCTCATGATAAGTAAGTATCTCAACCTGATCGACGACTTCGACAAGCCCGATGTAATGCACAATTTTTTGACCATGGAAAACTGGATCTTTGACAGCCCGGGACAGGCGGGAGAAACCATACGTCAATTTATCAACGACCTCTACAAGAAGAATAAGTTGATCAAGGGAGAACTGATGATAGGTCAAAAACAGGTGAATCTCAAAAACATCACCATGCCCGTCCTAAACATCTATGCCGAAAAAGATCATATTGTTCCTCCCGCTGCCAGTAAGCCTCTGGAGCAATATATCGGAACGAAAGACATCGAAACCCACAGTATCCCCACAGGCCACATCGGAATGTATGTAAGCTCCAAATCAAAAAAACAGGTATCCCCTCTCATCTCCGGATGGCTTAAAAAGAAGTCCGAGAATCCGAAAAAATAGAGTCCTTCACTTTTTGTGAGATATAGGGCGGAGCAAACTACAGCTTCAATCATAGCTTCTACCGCACAAAATGAAGTGTAGAGAAATCCTATGATACCGATTTTTCTGTAAAGTAAAGAAGTGGTATTAAATGATCCTCTTGTCATTTGATACCACTTCTGTTTTGTATGAAGAAATAAAGGTCACATCCTATTATCGGTTTCCCGCTCAACAGACAGCTATACGTTAAAGCGGAAAAGAACGACATCTCCGTCCTTCATCACATACTCCTTGCCTTCCAGACGAACGATCCCCTTTTCTTTGGCAGCCGTCATATTGCCCCCCGAAGCGATCAAGTCTTCAAAGGCGATGGTCTCCGCACGGATGAAGCCCCTCTCAATATCGGAGTGAATCTTTCCTGCCGCCTGTTGTGCCTTTGTACCCTTCCTGATCGTCCAAGCTCTGCTCTCCATGGGTCCCGCTGTCAAGAATGAAATAAGACCCAAAAGTGAATAACTCTCCTTTACAAGCTTGTCCAAACCGGATTCACCGATGCCCATATCTTGGAGAAACTCTTTTCTCTCCTCCTCATCCAGCTGAGAGATCTCATACTCCAGCCCTGCACAGATCGCAACCACACCTGCCTTCTCCGACTGAGCAAACTCCTGCACCTGTTTGACATAGGCATTGTCTTCGATTCCCGTGGAAAAATCCTGCTCGGAAACATTTGCCACGTAGATGATCGGCTTGTTGCTCAGAAGGTTCAAACTCTTGACAAACTCGGTATCTTCCTCCGAAAACTCCATGGTTCGAACGGAAAGGGAGTTCTCCAGAGTCTTGTAGATCGCATCCATGATCTCCAGTTCCTTGTTGAGGGAAGCATCTCCCTTTGCCATCTTCTTCGTCTTTTGAATCCGCTTGTCCAAAACCTCCATATCCGAAAAAATCAACTCCAAGTTGATGGTTTCGATATCGCGAAGCGGGCTGATGCTTCCATCGACGTGGACGATGTTTTCGTCATCGAAACAGCGAACGACGTGAACAATCGCCTCCACCTCACGGATGTGGGACAGGAACTTGTTGCCCAGACCCTCTCCCTTGCTCGCTCCCTTTACCAGACCGGCGATATCGTAAAACTCGATATAGGTGGGAACGATCTTCTTCGAATCATAAATCTTGGCCAATGCATCCAAACGCGGATCCGGTACCGATACTACACCGACATTGGGTTCAATTGTACAGAACGGATAGTTGGCAGACTCCGCCCCCGCATTTGTGATCGCATTGAACAGAGTACTTTTCCCGACGTTGGGCAATCCTACGATTCCTAATTTCATTTATTGCACATCTCCTTTATTCTTGGGGTAATTTTATGGTTTATACTATTGCAACGACACGTTGAAATTCATAGTGATTTCGACTTTGATATGAACTCCCTTGTCTATAACAAAGATAGGAAATAAAGATAACTGTCAATATGTCGGCACACTATTTTCTGTTTAAAATGCCGGGTATAAAAAGGCGAAAAACACTTGGGACGATTGTAGTTCAAAGCCTTCAACCTGTGAATTTTACTGGAAGGATACCGCACAATTCGCAAAGTAAACCTGAATCCGTGTTCACATTAGGGATAAAGTTCTTGAAACAGTTCGTTTCACAACCTCTTTGTATTTTGTAAAGCAATAAAAAGAACCGTTTGTATCTTTGTGCGATGTTTCCTTAGATAATTGTATTACAAGGTGTTATCCCTTAAGAAATTTCATACTGTCCTTCTCAAATCATACCGACATTCCGGATGTTTCCGTTATAAAAATCATCCTGTCTTACTAAGTGCGGAAATTCCCTTATAAAACCATACAGAGCTTTCCGTTATAAAAATCATCCTGTCTTACCCTTTATTCGTATACTCTTTTTCTATCTGTTTCGGTATAGATTATATCAGAGGAATCTGTTATTTTCAAGCTTTTCACTTTTAGAGAATGAACTTTTGCCATTTGTGTTCTGTTACAGGTACTGACCCCTGATGAAATTATTTGTGAGACACCTCCCGTTCTGCAAGTGAGGAAATTATTCGTACTGTGGAGATACTTTTCAAGAGCGAATTACCTATCCGCCTCTAATAAATGAAACATCGCTATAAATCACTTATTTGAGAATCAAGAACTTCTAATGCTATGTTTCGCAACTTGGCTCGTTATTCCGAAAACAAAGTATTCGTTCCGCTTTTCATGCCATTTTTCAATAGAAGTATGGATATATCCGTTTTCAAACTACAAAAAGTTGATTTATCTTCTATAGGTCACAGATTATTTATATCCACAACTCAAAAGAATAATAGTATCACTCATTTCTTTACTGGAATACGGTTCGTTTTCAGATATACCCCAGTGTATTGACACGTTGAAATTCAAAGTAATCTCGACTTTGATATGAACTTTTTTGATCTATAACCAAGATAAGAAATACAGATAAATATCATTATATCAATAGATTAGTGTTCTGATATGTTGATATTTATATCAATTTCACCTGTGTCGTTAAATCTTCCGTATCACAGCAATACCAAGTGAGGATAAGTATCAATGCGCCAATAAATTTGTATTTTTCTCACTTGGACAAAAATTTTACAGCGTTTTCCACTTTTTCTGTACTATACTATAGTCCATATCCACCTTTCCTCCTCCATGTCCCGTAACAGCTTTAAAACTATATGTCTTTGCACCCCAGAAGCCGTCTTTGACGGAAGCTGTGACATAATTTTCTTTTCCCGGAGATACTATAAGAGGGTTCTTCTCGTTAATCGTTATAACGATATCGACAAGACCGTTGTTTTTAACAATAAATACCACTTCTTCTCCATTCTTCTCGGAGAGAATATAATTTGTTTTATACTGAGAATTTGAGTTGTGTCTTCCCTCTGTCAATTCAAATTCAGAGCTTTCAAAAATCCTACCCTCGTCTTCGGCTGCGTGTTCTTCATAGTTCTGTTCCACACCATGTTCAAAATAAACCTGACCTCTTACAATAGAGAATTTTATTTTTTGATTGCTGGTTCTCATTGCAATTTCGCCAAATTTTTTCTCGATCATCTGTTTATTCATCTTTACCATCTCTTGCGTTTTCGTTTCACTCCAAAATCTTTGTATTTCGGATAGAACTTCACTAAGGTAACGATCTCTTTCTCCAATACTGAGCCGATCTTGATTTTCGATATGGTAAGAAAGCTGATAGGAAGCGTTACACCACATAGACACTTCATTTCCGGAGTGTTCTTCTTTTATCGGAAGATCTATGTTCAGGATTGGATTTCGTACCGGTTCAGATGTGTGGTGGCTTCGTACCAATTCGGCATTTTCAATTCCGGAAGCACGTACAGTAAGTTCGATAAAGGTTTTTTCCTCTTCGGATAAAGGGATTTGATACTCCTTACGAATATCATCCATAGCAACTCGTTCCGAGCGACCATAATCTTCATTTGCCCATTCAATCAGATTTCTGTTAAACTCCGAAACAGACATAGTTTGATAATCCGGTGTTTTAAGAGCAAGCAAAGACCGATAATCCTCCCTTGTTGCATTCGGATATTCCCTTCTCTCCTGTTCCTTTGTTTGAATTTCTTCAGTATTACCTTCTTTTAGACCGGACAGAGGCTGATACATATAGTTTAAATCTATTTGAAGTTTATCGTTGCTGTAACGCATTTCAATACTTTCAACTGCCGCTCGGATGTGATCGTTCATAAAATCTTCATCCTGCAGTTGCTCCAAGGTCTTATTTTGTATCAATTCATGTAATTCCCTGTTAATACTCAAACGAATCTTATCATATTCCCCCACAGTGAGAGTCTGAGGATTTTTGATTGCCAAAGTAAAAGAATACTCCATCACGGCATTATCCGAAGCCTCTTCATAATTTGTTTGTACATACCCTCCGAACTCTCTTTCCTTCCATTTTTCAGCAGTAAGCGGTTCCAACGTGTTGAACAGGAAAGAAGCGATATCGTCACTGTCTTTTTGTTCATACAAAGCACCATCCGTAGAAATACGCTCCCACAATTTTTGATATTCAGGGGTATCCATAATCGTCCAAACTTTATTTTGATATTGTGTAATACTCATTTCTTCATACCCATCAAATTTCAAAGCAAGTAGTTTCTCAACTTCTTCCATTGACAGATGCATATCCTCATCTTTTTGTTTGTGTGTTACATCGGATGTGGCAAATGCGACTGTAACACCTATGATCAATACTGTTGCCAAAACAAGAGTAAATATGGAGCTCTTCTTTGATTTCATAATGGCACAAATCCTTTCTTCAACGGCATTTTTGCTAAAGTTATTACAAAGAGGCATAATGCCCGTTTTTTGAATTTCCATCTCAATCAAAGCACGTGCATAGGAGGATTTTCTTTGCTCGCCCAAAAGGTAGATCACGGTTTCATCACAGGCAAGTTCGATATCACGATTCAACAGCAGAAACATCATCCAAACCGCAGGATTAAACCAGTGAATACAGACAGATAAAATAAGAACCGCTTTATATAAAATATCAAAACGCCGAATATGAATATATTCATGTGTTAAAATATATTCCAGAAGTTTTGTATCCTTCATGTCCAAGTGTTGAGGAAGCAATATTACCGGTTGAACTATACCGTAACTGAGTGGAGTGGAAACTCGGTCAGAGCATTGTATAGAAAGTGTTCTTCTGAGAGGATGTCTCCTCTTCCATTCCTGAATAAACTTGGTTTCAAGCGGCAACGAATGTTTGAATTTGTTTATTCCTCTACGGTAGGCAAGAAGAAAAAAACCTGAACACATCAGAAATCCGACCCACCAAACCACCTTCCGAATCGATATTGTAGGATGACTCCACCCGTGCTCTTCTCTTGTTTGAAGATTTTCCTCATCCGTTTGTTGCTCTATCACTTTATTTTCATTCACAAAAAATTCATGAACAGAAGATTCTTCGCGGTAAATGCTTGATTCAACACTCTGATCCGGTATCCACGAATAGACACTCAAAACGGATGGAATTTCGACAGGTACCAATAGACGAAAGATTACCGGAATCCACAAAATCATAAATGTTTTCTTAGGCAATTTATAAATAAACATGGTGCGTAATATCGTAATGACAACGATAAGTATTCCAGCAGAAGTACTCATTTGCAACAAACTCATTTCTCTCACCTCACTCTAAATTTTTTACAAGATCTTTCAATTTTTGAATTTGTTTTTCGGAGAGCTGTTGATTTCCAATCAATGCTGCAAACATTTTATCAATAGAACCGTCAAACATTTTCTCTATGAGTTCTTTTGTTTCTGCAACCTGCACTTCTTCTTTTGCAATGAGTGCATGACACATAAAGTTCGGTTCGGATCTCTCAATGGCTCCTTTTTTGATACATCTTTTGATCAACGTATAAGTTGTATTCATATTCCAACCTATTTCTTCATTTAGCACATTGGATATATGCTTGGCAGTACAATCTCCTTGCTTCCAAAGAACCTTCATTACCTTAAGTTCCGAATCAAATAATTTGATACTCATAATGACCCCTCCCTCAAAAGACTGTAGTAGTTTATAAAATGATTTTATCATACCTCTCAAAAAAATGTCAATACTACTCTAGTAGTTTTCCGGAGAATTCATTGAGCCACGAGATACTTTCCCTACTCTTCCGTACTCATATCATATAGCTTCCCTTGAATAGTGGAAATACGCGCTTTACACGATTTACCAATTAGAAGAAGGGATATCCGCTCTATAAATACTAAAATATTTGAGCAACCGCAAAATAGTCGGAATCGAGGTCGAGCATTTAAATAAATGATGGTGGCAGCGAAACGTTGCACGAAGACAGATCCTGTTCATTCTATAATTCTGCAAAGTGCAACAATCTCATAAGATGAGAATATCAACACTTTTTTTCTTGCCAAATCGTTTTGATTCTGTCCTTTTGAATTACACAGAATTTCCTCGTATAATCTCGTATATTAAAGTAAAGTATAGTATAACAACAAACTTCCTCATCGGAGTTCAAGTTTTATCTGAACTCCGAAATAAAATCAAAAAAACTCCCCTCCCTTTTATGGGACAATAGCAATATAAGATGGAGGTTGTCAGGTATTGTTTGATATAAAATCTCGCCCTCTAAAGCAGTTCTTTCTCCGCAACTATATAGCGGGTGGATCTGCCTCTTCCTACCGGGCTTATCTTTTCTTCTTCCTGTAATTCTTTGAGGGCTCTCTCCACCGTTCTCTGAGAGATATCCGGACAGAGGATCATGATATCTCTTTTGGAGAGGGGTTCGAAGGACTTTTCGATCACCGAAAACACTCTTTGAGGCGAGGTCGGTTTCTTTTCTCCGATCAGTCTGAACCTCTCATCGCACTCGACATAGGCCTTGAGAATAACACCCGACATATATCTGATAAAGGGCAGTACGTCATTTTCTCCCTCATGCCGGTTTCGACCCGATTCTTGCAGGCTCTCATAGTAGGATTCCTTGCTCTCTTCGATCAACATTTCGATACTGATGTACCTTCCCACGAAGTAATCGAACTTGTATAACAAAAGAAGGGTCAATATCCTGCTCATCCTTCCGTTTGTATCATCAAAGGGATGGATTCACAAGAAGTCGTGGATCACCGCAGGGATAAGGAGCCGGGGAGGAATATCCGATTTTATGGCAAGATTGTAGGATTTGACTGTCTCATCGAAGTATCTCTCGGTCTCAAAACTTCTTACAGGTTTAAATCTCACCTTTTTATTTCCGAAGCGTCGACTTCCGCGATGGTATTGTCCATCGTTTTGAACCTTCCTTTTCTCTTTATGGGGAGTAAGAGTAGAGACGTTTGTGCAGGGCCGGGATATCGTTTTTGCTAAATTCGATGCAGGTGTAGTTCTCATAGATCATATCTAATACATATCGATATCCGGCTATCTCCTACTCGTCTCTGTTTTTGGCTACCGTCTTCTTCATCAGTTCCTGAATCCTGCCGTCACTGGTCGATATGCCTTCGATCGCATTGGAAGACTTGTTACTCCGGGTCTTTGCAATATCGATCATCCTATCCAAGATATTTGGATCGTTCTCTACATAAAGCTCCTGCCTTCCCTTGTGTTCGTGAATCCGATCAATCACATGATAGATGCTGACAGGCAAAGAGAGGTCTGTCAACCTTAAATAATCAAACGTTCTCAAAGCCATCCTTCCTTTTTCATAGCCATTATATCGTATTTGGCTTAGATAAAACAAGAATGGCGAGAATCATCTCGCCATTCTTTGAATTTTGGAGTATATAATTTTAAGACAGCGAAAAATCACTAAGGACTAATACTATTCTTCCTTTGAGTTGTGGATAAATAATATGTGACCATAGAAGATAAACCGATTTTTCGTAAGTTGAAAAAAGGATATATCCATGTTCTATTGGAGAATAGTATAAGAAGACCCCGTATAATTCGAAAGAATAGTAAAAACTCAGTTTTTCTTGAACAAGACCATTTTCGAAAGGATGTATTCGGCAGGGTTTCTATGCTTTGTAGAACAAAAGAAAAATCATTTTATGTCTTTGTACGGTATTTCCCTAACACTATCACCAATGATATGATAGTTCTCAATTCGCCATTTCAATAAGTTTTTTCACAAATGCTCCCGCCGGATGTTTTCTCACTTCCTCCGTCCTCGCATACTGCTCTACCCTTCCCTTGTCCAATACCAGGATGTGCGTACTGAGTTTGAAGGCCTCGTAGATGTCATGGGTGATAAAGAGGACCGTGCAGTTTGTCTTTCTGTGGATTTCTTTAAGATCCTTCTGAAGCTGATATCGAGTAATGGAGTCCACAGCCCCGAAGGGTTCGTCCATCAAAAGGATGTCGGGTCGGTTCGCATATGCCCTGGCAATTCCCACCCTCTGTTGCTGCCCTCCGGATAACTCATCCGGATATCTTTCTTTTGTTTCTGTCGGCAGTCCTACGAGAGCCAGCATTTCATCCACCGTTCGTTCTACCTCACGCTTGGGCTTATTTTCAAGATTGAGTACATATCCGATATTGTCCCGAACCGTCATATGGGGAAAAAGTCCGTTTCCCTGGATTGCATAACCGATCTTTCTTCTCAGGGAGATGATGTCCTTGGTATTGATATCTTCGCCCCGAATCAAGACCTGTCCTTTGTCCGGTTTTATAAGGCCGTTGACCATCTTCATAATCGTAGTTTTTCCCGATCCGGATGTTCCTACGATACACAGAAAATCTCCCTGCTCGACACGAAGACTGAGAGGATGAACGACGGTGGTCTCTTCATATGTTTTCTCCACATTTCTAAATTCAAGTATCGTATTCATCTATTTCTCCTCCAACAAACCTTCACGAATCAAAAACTTTCTTGCGACTTCTTCAGGTCTTTCTCCTTCGATCTCCACTTCAAAATTCAAGGAAGACATCGTTTCCTCGTCTATCCGATCCTCCAACTCAGACAAGACCTTATTCAACTCCGGATGTTTGGAGAGGGTGTCAATGCGAACGACCATCCCCGCCATATAGGATGGATAGAAGTTTTTATCGTCCTCAAGCACCGTGATCCTCGGATCTGAGAGCTGTCCGTCCGTCGTAAACACCGTCATCACGTCGATTTTCTTATCCAGCAAAGCCTGATATTTCAGTCCGTTGTCCATATCGACATTCTTTTTGAAGGCGAGACCGTAGGCCTCACTGAGTGCATTAAAACCGTCCTCCCTCTCAAAGAAATCATACTCCGCCCCAAAAACCAGCTCGGGTGCATAGCGAGCAAGATCACTATACGTTTTGAGTGCATACTTATCGGCGATCTCTTTTTGGACCCCGATGCCGTAGGTACTGTTAAAACCGAACATCGCCTTCCATGTCAGAGAATATTGCCGCTCGTACTCGGACTTCAAATTCTCAAACATCTCATTTGAATAGTTCCCCTCTTCCTTCAAGACAATCTGCCATGAGGTGCCCGTGTACTCCGGATACATATCGAACTCCCCTCTCAAGGTTGCAGGATGAAGGTTTGACGTCCCTCCGCCGACTCCATGAGTAAGCTTGACCGTAAGATTCGTTCGATCCTCAATCAACAGCCTGGTAATCTCCGCTAAAATATAGCCTTCCGTGGTCGGCTTGGAAGCGATCTTAATCCTGTGTTCGTTTGAGACAAGACTTGTAAAGACAAGACTGAACACCATTGCACCTGCAACGATGAACGCAATAACAAGCTTTGATTTTTTCGATTTTTTTGCTCCCACGACTTTCTTCTCGAAGAGTCCCAGTACGATATCAAAAAAAATCGCCAGAACGGCAATGAGAATACTTCCGCTTAAAATAAGTCCCTTGTTGTTGGTGGTGATTCCTCGATAGATGGCAACTCCCAAACCTCCCGCTCCGACAAAGGAGGCGATTCCCGCCAGAGCGATTGTCATAGTTACCATATTGCGAATAGAAGAAAAGATAACAGGAAAAGCAAGAGGCAGTTTGATTTTAAGCAGGGTTTGAGTCTTCCTGCTCCCCATCGCTTCACTCGCCTCGATGATTTTGGGGTCGATGTTTGTAATCCCCGTATAAGTTCCTCTAACGATCGGCAACAGAGCGTAAACGGTAAGTGCGATCACAGCGGTAAGATTGCCGATACCCGTAAAGGAGATCAGAAAGCCGAGAAGGGCTATGGACGGCACGGTATAAAGAATGTTGACCACCGAAATAATAAGCCCCGCAAATCTCTTGTTCTCCGAAATGAAAATTCCTATGAAAAGCCCCGCCACAATTGCCGCAAACACTGAAATTAGAGTTATCTGTATATGGGATAATAACAGATCCCCAAAAAAATTGTAGTTGTTCGTCAAGTTCGAAAAAACTTCGTTTAACATTTTCTTCCCCCTTACTACATCCCTCTATGATAGATAGACCTAAGGATATATGAAAATTCGGTTTCAAGCCGTAAGGCGAATAACCGTCGTTTCGAGAGGAACACTTCGGAAACAGCATACGATGCCCCTTCATCTCCGACATTGTTTCAAAAAGCACAAAAATCGCATTAAGCGAACACGTTCCATGACTTTTGTCCGCATAAAACCGCGTTCATACTGTTTTTGTCAATGACACGAAATCTCCTTAACAGCTTCTGCCGATATCAAGACTACACTCGATCATCCATTGTGACATACCGATCAAACGTATTCCCCTGACAAACGGGAGAAGCAAGCGTCCGGCTGCTCCGTCAGTTCGTCTTTCCTACGATTTTCGCAAAAACTGCTATCGTAGAGCGTTTCAAAAAACGACATATCTTTTAGATACCCCTACATATATGTTTTACTCATTTTTCAGGTGTGATACTATTCTCCAATAGAAGTGTGGTCATATCTACTTTATGTCTACGAACATCCGTCTTATCTTCTTTTGAGTACAGGTTTCTGATATCCATAACTCAAATGAATAATAGTGTGAGGCATTTTCCCGGCGAAAAATACCTGCGATAAGACCATGTTCTTCCTCACTATTTGTTTGGGAGCGAACGCCAAGTCGTGAAGCATATCCTACTATTATCTGATTAAAATATCCGCTTGAATACTTTGAAACATATCCTTATTCAAGTTGTTTTCGACAATGATATGTTCCGTATATCCGGCATTTCAAACGGCGGACAGCATTAAACAAGGCTTCGTGATGATTTTCAGAAGAGGGACCATTGTGCTTCCATGTTGAAAAAAAGAATCGCTCTATTCATAAAGAGCGGTGCAAGAGATGCGTATATAGAGAAAAATACATAAACCTAAGTGATTCAAATGTTTATGAGAGTATATGAAGCAACTGTATCCGAAATTTATCCTATTTGGGCTATGCCGGATGGGTTGGATAAAGGGGAGGGAAAAAACAAGCCCCTCCCCCCAACTCAAGCACCTATGGAGGAGTTGAAACTGTGAACTTAAATGATATTCATTTGAGGTATGAACATCAAAGATCGTACTCCATAGAAGATCAAACAGATGCTCGCAGTGTTACGGCATATCGATATTCTAAAAACCTCCCCCGTCAGGTCTTCTGCATGATGATGAAAATGTCAAATAAAGGGAACTGTTCTTATGGAGACGATTACCGTAAAGATTCATAGAACAGGCCGACTAAGGGACTCCATCAACACGGTTTTAATATCCACTTCACTTCCCTGTCAAAACCGTACAACCGACTACTGCCTCTCATACGAATACATGACCAATCTGTTGTTAAAGAGATAAATCAAGGGAACAAAGATTCTTTCCATACCCTTCAACCATCTTTTGAAATCGTCGGTAAAATTGATATAACCGATCTGTTTGAGTTTGGGATTCAGCTCCACGATCTCCTTTCCCTTGGATACCCCGAAGAAATATTCGGACTTTGTCTTACTGACCGCCTTGTTAAACTTCGCCTTATTGACAATACGCTTCGATACGCAGTCCAGATGGAGTTCAAAGGCATGGAAGTGATCCGTAAGGATGTTCAAAAACTTCTTTACATCTTCCACAGGAAGATACATAATCATACCCTCGGATACGATCAAAAGAGGTTCTCCCTTGGCATCGATCTCCTTTGTCCACTCCGGATCCAAGGCGGATTTGGGAATGAACTTAACCCTGTCTCCTTCTTCAAAGAATCTTTTGCGGATTTCGATTACTTCGGGGAAATCGACATCATACCAGCAGATCGTGCCGTTATCGACCCTTTCAAATCTCGTATCCAAGCCTGAACCGATCGACACGATATGACAATGCGGATGTTTCTGTATAAATTTTCGCACCTGTTCATCCATAATCTTCGCTCTTGAGAGCACCCCAACATAGTTTTTTTGGTCGTTTTCCAGCTTCGAAAAATCATAATCGATCTGCTCAACGATCTCCGCCGACTTTTTATCCTTCAAGACCGATTTTTCCGCCTTATAATCCCGGGCTCTAATATCAAGAGTGATGAGAAGAGTTTCCATCACACCTTCCAATTTTATTTTCACGACTGTTCCTCCCATTTTAAAAGTTTGTCTTATCTAACTATAAGAGTATACCACTTGTTTCGAGAAAAGAAAAGCCCCAATAAAAACAGGCAGAGCAATTTTTTGCCCTACCTGTTTTTGTTCTTTCCTATGGACTTCAGCCAATCAATCTCCTTTGGGCATAAACGCGGACTTGCGACTATTGTACTCGCGAGACCGATTTGATCCCTTCAATTTCTTCCAAACTTCTCATCAATGCCTTAAGTTCTCTCTTATCCTTGACCCTGATGCTCAAGGTAAGACTTTGCTTCTTATCCCAAAACTCCATGCGATTTATACTCTGATTGTTGGTGTGAAGGTAATTCCAGATCGTAGGCATCCACAGGCCGTCCTCATCTCCCACAACCTCTACGGTTGTAAGAAAATTCTCGTTCTTGACTTCATCCCACCTCACTTCTCTTTCTTTAAAGGTCCTTCTCTTGAGCAGTTTTTCCGCTGTCGAACACTTGTCTCTGTGCAATGTGAGGTAATGCTCGTTGGACATCACACCCGTAACGGCATCTCCTCTTACCGGAAGACAGCACTTTGCCATTTGGATATGCATTCCTTCCGTGGACTCTTCCCGAACGAAATCGATTGTTTCATTGTCTTTTCCCTGTTGCAGCTTGAGCGCTTTACGAATATTGCTCCTTGCATTTGCCGTCTTTGCAAAATCAAGCCAGTAGGCTTGGGGACCCGGAGACTCTTCCTTTCTGAGGATTTGAACGACCTCTCCGTCCTTGAGTACGGCATCCAAGTCCTTACGTTTTCCTCCGATGATTGCACCTATCGCCTTGTTCCCCACCTCACTGTGGATCGCATAAGCAAAGTCGATCACGGTGGCCCCTTTAGGAAGATGTTTTGCTTCCGCATCCGGAGTAAAGCAACAGATCTTTTCCAAAAACAAATCAAAGTCATCCTTGACCAAGTCCATCAGCTCCGCCGTGTTCTTTGCATCCTCCTGCCATTGGAGAATTCGTTGAAGCCAAAAGGAAGCCTTCCCTTGAGCGTGGCTGACATTACGCACCTCTCCTCCGGAGATTGCATATTCCCAATGTCCCAATACTCCAAACTTCGAAAACCTCTCCATCTCACGCGTCTTAATCCGAACTTTGAACTGTCCTCCGTTCTTGGATATCAAGGTGGTATGGAGGGCCTGGTACATATCCTCCCTCGGAAGTGAAATATAATCCTTTATCCTTCCCGGTAAGATCTTATAATTGCTATGAAGTTTCCAAAGAGCGAGATAACAATCCTTCTCGCTCTCTACGATTACCTTGATGACCCCGATCCCGTAAAGTTCTTCCAATGACTTATGTCGGTTCAGCATCTTCCTATGGATACTGAAAAAGTGTTTTTGATGATAGGCGAGCTCATGCTCGATCCCTCCCTCTTCAAGGATCTTATGAACCGAATCCATATCAGGGAGGAGCTTTCCCTTATAATTGTTTTTTTGGACCTGTTCAAAGATGTTGCGATAGGCTTCAGGCTTGAGGTACGAAAATGCAAGATCTTCAAGCTCGGTACTTATGATCGAAATTCCCAGCCTCTGTGCGATCGGTGCATAGATCTCCAAGGTTTCCTTCGAGATCCTCTCCTGTTTCTCGAAAGATTGAAAATCCATCGTCCTCATATTGTGCAATCGGTCAGCCAGTTTGATTACGATAACGCGAATGTCATCGGCTGTCGCAAAAATCAGCTTCAGGAAACTCTCCTGCTTAATCTGTTTTTTGGTAAGATCCTTGGGAAGATCCGCAATCTTGGTTACTCCGTCAACGAGAAAGGCAATATCCTCTCCAAACCAAGCTTCGATATCGCTCCTTCTTACCTCTGTATCTTCGACCACATCGTGAAGCAGGGCGGCAACGATGGTATCCTTATCCAGCTTCAAGTCTGCCAATATCATAGCGACGTGTAGGGGATGGATGATGTACGGCTCCCCCGAAGCCCTCCTTTGGAAGCGATGTGCCTCTTTTGCCACTTTAAAAGCAAGTCTGATTACATCGATGTCTTCTTCAACCCGATGATAAGAGAAGACCTTCTTTTCGAGTTCCTCGTATAGAGCCTGTATATCTGTATCGTCTTTCCCTAATTTTTGTATATCTTTTTCCATTTCCGTCTCCTTTCCTTGTTTCTATCAAACGAAATCGGAATCATATTCTTTTACAGATATCCATCTTGATTTATTCTTAAACGGATTTTAATATAAATTTGTTCATTCGACAAGGACAAAATGAGTTTTATATCTGAATTTTTTGAAACACTCCCGAAACAAAGCATTTTTCCCTGATTTTCCGCAGTCTCCCGACTAAGAAAATACTCTAAAAAGACAGTATATCTTCCTTCTACACTTGTACATAACACAGGGACCTTACCAAACGTTCTCCGATGGAAGAAAGACGATATCCACGTTCAAGATCACAAAAAAGCATTTTGTGATTTGAGAGTCGAAACACATCGGCACAATTGAACAGTATGAGGAGTTTTCATACTATTTGTCATTTGAATTATGGAGATCGCAGATTTATACTCCGTGAAAGATAAAACGAATGTCTACGGTTGTTACAAAACGGATATAGTCATACTTCTCTTTGAGAACGGTATTATCCTCAGTTCCGTTTGAAGCTTTGATATCGAGGCTTTTGATTTCCTTCGTACTGATACTGTTATCTATTAAAATTGTCCGGTTGTGAAGTTTGAATTCTACGATTACTCAAAGTATTTCCGGGAAATATACATTCTGTTTCCCCGACATGTTTAACGGAGAATAGCACGGGATACAGCCGGGGCGGATATAACCGTACTTCTTCAAAGAATCGGACATCCTCCGCAGTACACATTAAAAAAGGGCCTGTAAGTTGTTACAGACCCCGATCGAAGTCGAGACCGTTTCGCAGGGTGTCGACAAAGCTTTTGATCAACGATGCGGTCAATCCCCAGATAACGACCTCCTTATATTCATAGAAGTAGGTGTCGTATCTTCCCTTCATAAAGTTGTAGTTTTTTCCGTTGGGAATCTTATCAAAAGGAAACATCGGAGACTGCTTGACCCCGATTTCTCCCGGATAATGCAACGGCTCCGTTTCAAGCAGATAACGAAGGGGGACGAAGATCACTTCTTCCACCTCCTCAACGTTGACGGAAAGTCTCGCTCCTTCCCTGACCTGTCCCAAAAAAGAATAGATGACCTTATTGTAGGGAGGAATAACCGTATTGAAGGGCGAAATAACTTCAATATCCCTCCTCTCGATTCCCAGTTCTTCAAAAGTCTCCCTCAAAGCCGTGTCAAGGAGACTCAAGTCGCTCCTGTCCCTTCGTCCTCCGGGAAAAGAGATCTCTCCGGGTTGGGAGATCGTATGTGCTCTTTTCTCCAAAAGAAGGCAAAGTTCCTCCTCTCTCTTCATCAAAGGAAGCAGAACTGCATACTCCCTTCCTCCTATGCCTATTATTTGCGGCTGATGATCACCAAACAGCCGATGTATTTTATGTGCATCTACCATAATCTTCACTCCCGCTTCTCGTGTTTGTTCGTTTCTCTGCTGTAACGCATAGGCGGTACCACATCATCCTTAGTGAGGATGAGGTCCCTTCTGCAAACGGATGTATGGTCCCGAACATCTTGCCCGTCTGCGAAATGATATCCGGCAACAACAAAACCGCAGGTTATTTCCACGAAATACTTCCATAGAAAAATTCTCTTTGCAACACTGTAACTTGTTGCGGTTTTACCGATACGTTCCCCCTCTCAGATGGCCTTATACCCTTATTTGTTTGAGTTATAAAGATTGGCGATTTGTACTTTACAAAAGATAACTCAACTCTCCATAGTCATGACATACATACAACCACAATTCCATAAGAGAATGGTATTAAACCGCTTTTCGTCTTTTATATACATCAAATTACGGGTGTTTCCCATCGAGTCCTGCTCCGATCCGCACAGGATCATATAGAAGGATTTTCTCCAAGAAGGGAGGATTGTGTTGTGTGCTCGCTCCCTAGACAAAATCCAGCACATCCTTGTCACGGACACGGATCTCTTTGCCTTCAATCTCGATCAGACCTTCGTCTTGCATAGCTCCAAGCTCTCTGGAAAGAGACGGTCTTGTCGTTCCCAAAAAATCCGCCCATTCTTCCCTCGTCATCTTGACCTTTACCGTCTCATCTTCTCCGAGACGGTCGAGCAAAAATCTTGCGATCTTCTGTCTAAGTGTCACCACCGACATCATCCTTATCTTTTGGTTGAGATAATAAGCCTTATGAGCAAGGAGCTTGAGCATCGCCGTCCTCAGATAAGAGTGACTCTCTCGGTTCTTCTCATCAAGAAAATAATTCTTAGGGATACGAATGATTCTCGAGGTTTCGGAAGCAACGGCATAGAAGTCATAGTCCTGCCGATCCAAAAACAAATAGACTTCACCGAAAAGTTCGCCCTCGTGTTCTATCCTTGCGATCAAATTCCTTTTGCCGGAAGTCGTATCCTGACAGATGTCCACCTGTCCGCCTTCCAAGATATACAAATACTCGGGTCCGTCTCCCTGATGAAATACATATTCCCCCTTTTGGAGTTCCAAGGAAGTTGCACCGCTCTCAATCAAATATCCCTTCGCTTCTTCCTCCGAGAGTTCCTTAAACAAAATGCACTTCGAGTGATCCACAACACGCCTCCATCCTCTTTCTTGTATCCGATCCAAAACCGTCTTCAAGAATTTCTTCTTCTGACTGTTCCATCGGTTTTTATACTGATCTTTCATATTCCTTGATATTGCATTTATACTATTTTTCAATAGAAGTGTGGATATATCTATTTTTCGATGACGAAAAACTATGTTGTCTTCTATGGCTCACAGATTGTTTATATCCACGATTCAAAAGAATAGTAGTATTAGGTTTCAATACGAGTATAAAAAAGCATAGAAATAAATAAAAAAGAGGAGAAGCCTCCTCTTTCTACCTATGCTTGTATCCTGTGATCATTACCATAAACATACAGAATACGGTCGCCCAAGCCCAAAAACGATGCTTTTTCATCCCTTGTTTCCCCCTTTGGTTTCTTCTTGTATAAATACCCTTGTTACAAAAATTCTACCAGAAAAACTCAAGAATAGCAAAGCCCTTCTATACACTTATGAAAAAAAGCAAAAAAAGAAAGCTTGGAATCCTTGCGGTTCGAAGCTTTGTCTTTTCATGCACGAAGATTAAGCACGTTCAACTTTTCCGGAACGTAGACAACGGGTGCAAACTTTAATGGTTTTTGGTGTTCCGTTTACAATGGCATGGACATTTCTCAAGTTGGGAGTCCATGTTCTCTTATTGTGACGGTTAGAGTGGCTCACCGAATTTCCTGTGATTTTTCTCTTTCCGCAAACATCGCATACTCTTGCCATTCCAAGACACCTCCTTCTCCTTATTCTCAAGTCTCTTCAATAGCGAATATTATTTTAGCATAATCAAAACAAAAATGCAACGTTATTCGTCCATCAAACAAATTTTTTTTGGCAGTCTAAGCGGACATCTTTTTTATTCTTATCGTTAAAGAAGGGAACATACCGAGCAAAAGCGGTACAAAACCGCTTTCATGAGAAAACAATGTTTTGAACCCATCGCCTCCACAAGTCCTCCTCGCAACGGCGAACCGAGGTCGCACCTTTTTTCAACACTGCCCGAACAGCAACAACACTTCTTCCCACTTTGCGAAAAACGATTTCTTCATCTTCCTAATAAGCGTAGACATAAGGCGGATCGGGAGGAACGATTCCCTCTATTTCCGTGAGTTTGAGCACAACGTCCGAATCGGTAAGATCAAACCGATCTCCCCCGCTCTTCTTCACGTCCCTGTGTACCCTTCCTCTCACTCTTACCCATGAGTTCGGCTCAACTTCGGTGGCAGACTCAATCTCACACAGAACCCCGTCTATCATCGCATCTGCAATACAGCAGGTAATGACCATCCTCCCAAGAAAGAAACGATCCTTCTCAAAAGAAGCATCCTTAATCACGAAGCCCTCCACCGTGTACTCCTTGTCTACATCCTGCTCAACATCATAGATCTGCTCCATCTGAATAAGGAAGGGGTCTCTGTTCCGGGATTGAAGCGTATTGAGATCCTCAAGGCTTAAAATTCCAAGTTCCTCCGCCGTACGATCGGCATAGCCTTTCTCCCGACTCATACCCGGAAATTCAACCCGAACCTTTGAAACCTGCTTCGGCGTTTTCCGGTAGAACCTGTTTTGGATCATCTCCCCGCCTTCCAGAGTGTGGGGACGAAGTACCATAATAAAAACAGGTAGGAGAAACAGCACCGCTCCCTTGGAAGAAACCGTCTTTTTCCCGTAAGAAAAAAACTCATATCCCGCCAACAGAGCCAAAATAACGATCGCCATATATATGAATTTGAACATCTTAGGATGAAGATAATAATACAGGTCACCCTTTACTACAAACCTCAACAAAAGAGCGAAGAGAACAGATAACAACACCATCCGGAAACCTTGCTTTCTCTGTTGCATACACTCCCTCCCGATCATACACAAAAATCAAAGACTCGCCTCGGCAGCCCTACACCGCAAAAAAACCGAGGATGAACATAAAGATAAAACACAAAGAGCTCACCATAACAACAAGTTTTATAAGAGCCTTCTTCTCAAAGACCCGCGACAACATCAGAATATTTTTGATATCGATCATCGGACCAAGGACCATGAATCCAAGGACGGCAACAGGCGAAAAAATCCCCCGAAAAGTAGCTGCAACAAAGGCATCCGCCTCGGAGCACAGCGACAGCACAAAGGCAAAGATCATCAGTGCCGAAATACCCAGGACGGGATGTGTCCCCACCTGAAACAGAGCCTTCTTTGGAACGTAAACCTGCATCAGGGATGCGATAAGGACCCCTAAGATCAAATATCTCCCGCTCGTATACAACTCCGCGCTCGTGTGATCGAGAATGGATCGGAGCACCTCCTTCATACCCCTTCTCTTATTGAGATCCGAACAATGCTCACACTCGCAACCCTCCTCGTGAAGCGACAGGAGAGGGACAAGCACAGAAGATATTTCCCGGCGGTGAATCTCCTCATGCCCCACGACTTCTTCCCTGCTTATTCTTCTGTTCATAAACAAGCCTATTACAACTGCAATAATATAGCCCGATATCCCTCTCATCAACGGATAGAAGAGATCTCCCGGAAAGGCATAGTAGGTCGATAAAAGCACGATGGGGTTGACGATGGGCACAGACAACATAAAGGTAAGTGCCAAGCCGATCGGCATCCCTTTTCTGAGCAACCTCCTCACAATAGGCACGATCGCACACTCACACACAGGAAACACCATCCCTGCCAAGCCCATAAGAAGATAAGAGAACACACCTCTTCCTCCTATCTTCTCGATCATATCACGGGATACAAAAACCTCTATCAACGAGGAAACGATCGTCCCTATCAACACAAAGGGGAGAGCCTCCAAAAAAACACTCAAAAAAATAATAGAACAACTGTAGATCGAAGCCGACAAAACAAACCTTCCTCCTAAAAGCTGCAAATCTTCCGCTTACCTCTGCACCATCTTTCGGGACATCTTCTTTGAAAATTGAAACCACAAGACTAAGGTGGTAAAGGCAAAGACCATATAAACGAGCAGATACACCTTGCTGATACTGTCAAAAAGAACATTGTTGTAGGGCGGCTTGGATACATAGCCGTAATTCGAACCCAAAAAACCGTTGAGCAGTTTGGCAATGCTGATATAGACAACATAGGCCACCATACAGATCTTGAGCATATCTTCTTCTATCCTCTGACGGTCACAGATAAGTGCCATGGTGGGAACCAAGATCAACATCATATGTCCGACACAGAACTGAATAAACATCACATTAGGAAAACCCAAGGAAGAAGTATCCGGAATGGCAAAGGCCAAGACGGATGAAGGGATGCCCATTAAAAAGTTGATTGCAAAGAACTCTCTTTTGCCGGTCAACAAGTACAGGATCGCACAAATCTGCCATAATCTGCAGGGATAACAGGGCAAAGCGTCGATTACATCGAACTTTGTATTTACAAAATACCAGCTGTATAATGCCACTTGTTGAAACAGGAGGAGTACCAACATAACCCTCTTGAGTTTTTGAACTCCCGCCTCATTCAAACCTCTTACACACCTTACAAAAAGGACAAAAGTAATCAGCACCGCAACTATCATAAAGAGGTGGTCCGGCGTATAGGCATAAAACTCGTTATCCGAAAAATAAAGCAGGTTATATAATCTCTCCATCATCGTTCTTCTTTCCCCCGTTATTTTGTAGCTGTATCTTCCGGTACTGTCACCCCGGAGGGGATATCCGTATAAAAGCCGGACTTCCCGGTATTGTTGCCTAATTGAAGTATCCTATGTAGAAACGATATGACCGCCCAATCTCGTTCTTCAATTAAAGTGTAGTAGAACTTCTCAAACACAAAAAATCATTTCGTACCTATACCAAAGTGGAAACCATCGATATCGAATATTCAAACAAATTATGGTTACAAGCCGGTCGAACAATAGGCATATTATACGGCAATTTAAAAAGAAACGGCACAAATTGCCATTCCATTATAACACAAAGAAGAGATGCAAAACGTAAAATAAACGTAGGAAGATCCCTCCGTAGATCCGCTTTGCTCCTCCCCTTCTTCAAAAAACACCTTCTCTAATCCAAACCCAACCGTTTTCTAATATAGGTCCTACTCCTGACAAACCTCTCATCTCCATAAAAAAACAGGATCTTCTTCTCTGCGATCGAATCGCCCTTCGGCTTTTCCCCGGTCACAAAATGCAGGAAGGTCTCCGCCACATCTTCCGCCGGGTCCGTCGCCGCATAATCACTGACAAAAGAATTTCGGTGCCTGATGTAAAAGAGATGATCGGTAGGTGTGTAGGCAATGCGATAATCCTTCCAAAACTCTCGATAAAAACGATCGATAAATGAATTTTTCTTTGCGACAAGTCCGAACTCACAGTATCTGTCCAAGTCATACTCATCCGTATAGTCCACTTCTTTCTCGTTCAACGTCAGATAGTGCCCATACTCATGGATCAACGTATCCTCAAGTTCGTTGTCCATATCCTTTGAATCCACTTGCAAGAGCCACCTTTCTCCATTATGCTCCCCGTCGGGGCTTTCTATCACGGAGGCAAGGTTGTTGTCTTCTCCATCCGTTGTTACGATCACATAGTCGAATTTTTTGAGATTCTCCGCTTCGATCACGTTACGGATCCTCTTCCATAACAGATCCTTCTCCTTAAACGACTCTATCTGCGATCCCTCTTCCCTCAAAAACTTCGTCAAATCGCGAAAGACACTTCCCCTTCCCTCTTTGGTGAACAACTTCTTCTCTTCAAGTTCGAGTCTTTCATTGACTCGAAATACCGCTTGGGTCTGTTCCGCATCATAGTTTTCCAACAGACAAAAATACACCTGCGGATCTTCTATTCCCGCACCTCCCAGAAGTTCAATAATCTCATCGTAGGTCTCGGTATCATAACTGTCCATATAGCGCATATAGAGCTTCGAAAACTTGTGAAACTGAGGAGTTTTGAGTACGTGAAAAAAATATTTCAGCACCCTATCCCTGTTGTTGTGGGGCAGATTCACGTCTATCTCTTCATCAAATCCGGATACATCGGCCTCCTGAGGATAGGCACGAAGTGTAGCTTCATCAAGAATGTCCAAGAACTTCTTCCTCAGCCCCTCTTCCTTTTCTCCATACAGGAGCCTTCCCTCTCTCTTTCTGAAGTTCGTATGTTTTTCTATCTCCAAAAGTGTTTCGAGAGCTTTTTTTCTCTCCTTTACTGTAAGAAACTTTGCCACTTCTCCGGCATTTGTTTCCAAAATCGTCTCGAAAGGCCTCATCTCTTCCCTTGAATAGGTCCTTGCAAAACTGTAATCTTCTTGAGAATCACCGACAAAAGGATAAAAAAGGCCACCAACGGTGCAGAGCAACGTAAGAGTAAACAAATATTTTTTCAACGACTTATACATGAATCATTCCTCCTATTTTCTACGGTATCATACCGTCATCTGTTCGAATTGTCCGGTCATGCGGTTTGATGCTACTATTCCTTTGAATAATGGATATCAACGATTTGCACTCCATAGAAGAGAACACGAATTTTCGTGGTTGCAAAACAGATATAACCATACTTCTATCGAAGAATAGTATGAATCCTACAATTACTTAAAACGACTTGATCAAACATATATCCTGTCTGCCCGACAATTCAATCAGAAAGCAGTAATACCGTATACTTCTCATTTATTATATCTTATTTTTTGAAAAAAAACATATTTCTCCCTATATTTTGTGCTCACGGATTCCGAGACGTTACAATTTTGTTTCATCCATGTTCTTCATCCGGAGTTTTTTTTCTTAAATTCCTTGATTTAAGAAGGGTAGAAACGTTTTCACAAACACACAATATATTGTATATATTTCCTATTTTGATCCATATTTTATCCATATGTTGTATTTCTTTATCAACTGTAGTATAATGTTTCTACATAAGAGCTATTATTTTTTACTTAATGCAATGTCGCATTATTCAAAAAATCAGGATCCAATCAATATTATACAAAGAATGAGATCCTTAAAAAGATTGTAGGGCAAACTCTTGTGTTTTATGAATTCAAAGGAAGGTCGGAAGTTTGTATTTGTGTAGTGTTTCTATCAAAATATGGAATAACTGTTGGAGAACACAATTATTCAGGAATTTGTATTTGTGTAGTGTTTCCTCATTAGGTTTCAGTATATAAGTGTATAATAGTATAAACAGGAGGTAATTCCAGTGCTTAATGTATTAAAAAGAGATGGAACGCGGGTACCCTTCGACAAGGAAAAGATCTCGATTGCAATCACAAAGGCGATGAACAGCAGCAGCGGTGTCTACGAGGAAGGTCTCGCAGACAGGATCGCTTCCGAAATCGAAGAATTCGCGCAATCTTTAAACAAAGAATTAACGATCTACGGGATCGAAGACCAAGTCTACTACAAGCTGATCCGCTACAACAATCCCGCAACTGCCAGAGCCTATGAAAACTACAAGGCGGTCCAAGCGTACAAGCGTAAGGTCAACACCATTGACGAGGACGTTGTAGGTATACTCAATCGAAGCAATATCAATGTTTTGGATGAAAACTCCAACAAGGATGCCAAGATTGTCTCGACCCAGCGTGATCTGATTGCAGGCGAAGTGTCGAAGGACATTGCCCGAAGGCTTATCATTCCCACAGATATCGTCCAAGCTCATGACAGCGGAGCCATTCACTTTCACGATATGGACTACATAATCCAGCCCATGTTCAACTGCTGTTTGATCAACTTGGAAGATATGTTGACCAACGGAACCGTGATCAACGGCAAAAAAATCGACTCCCCCAAGTCCTTTCGAGTCGCTTGTACCGTGACCACCCAGATTATCGCCCAGGTTGCAAGCGGGCAATACGGCGGGCAGAGCATCAACGGGATCGACAAGATTTTGGCACCCTTTGTCCGCAAATCCTTTGATAAATACTATGCCGGTGTTGTCGAAGAACAAAAAGAGGTCTACGGCATAGAGCCGGACATCGCCAAAGCTCTTGAGATTGCATGGAAACGCACTCGAAAAGAGATCAAGGACGGTATCCAGACCATTCAATACCAAATCAACACTCTGATGACAACCAACGGTCAGGCACCCTTTGTTACCC
Source organism: Filifactor villosus (assembly GCF_042652965.1). Taxonomy (NCBI): domain Bacteria; kingdom Bacillati; phylum Bacillota; class Clostridia; order Peptostreptococcales; family Filifactoraceae; genus Filifactor; species Filifactor villosus. Next base: position 87,729 of record NZ_JBHSHL010000022.1, on the reverse strand, counting down.
TGTTTATGCACTTTGAACCCGGATACGAGTTCGAAAGGGAAGCTTCTTATATTCAGGAAGAGATCCTTCTCCAACGGTATGAAGGTATCAAGAACGAACAGGACATCTATGTAACTCCCGCCTTTCCAAAGTTGATCTATGTCTTGGATGAGCACAATATCTATCCGGACAGTCCGTACTACTACCTGACTAAACTTGCTGCAAAATGTACGGCAAAACGGATGTATCCGGACTATATCTCCGCCAAAAAGATGAAGGAAAATTACGAAGGCAATGTATACAGCCCTATGGGTTGCCGCTCCTTCCTCTCTCCTTGGAAGAACGAACATGGAGATTACGTTTTTGACGGGCGATTCAATATGGGAGTCGTATCGCTCAACCTGCCTCAGATCGCCATCTTATCGAAGGGTTCGGAAGAAATGTTCTTCTCTTTGCTCGACAAACGTTTGGAGCTTGCCAAGAAGGCTCTTCTTCTTCGCTTTGAACTCTTGAAACATGTTACCAGCGATTGCTCTCCCGTCCACTGGCAGTACGGTGCAATTGCAAGACTCAAGCCTCATGAAAAGATCGAAAAATTTATGTACGGCGGCTATGCCACCTTATCCTTAGGTTACATCGGCATCTACGAGGCCACCAAACTGATTACGGGAAGTTCGCACACCACGGAAGAAGGAAAGACCTTCGCACTCAAAATCATGGATGTTCTCAACGATTCCGTCAACACATGGAAGGCAGAAACCGGTATCGGTTTTGCCCTCTACGGCACCCCTGCCGAAAACCTGACCAACCGTTTCTGCTCAATCGACCGGGCACGTTTCGGAATCATCGAAGACATCACGGATAAAGGATACTACACCAACAGTTACCACGTCGATGTGCGAGAGCCCATCTCCGTCTTCGACAAGTTCGACTTCGAATCGGAGTTTCAGGCACGTTCCAAAGGGGGATGTATCTCTTATGCCGAGATACCCAATATGAACCACAACCCCGAAGCCATCGAAGCGATGATTCGTTACATCTATGACCACATTACCTACGCCGAGTTCAACACCAAATCAGATTTCTGCCACGAGTGCGGTTTCGACGGCGAGATCAAGGTCGACGAAAACAATAACTGGTACTGTCCCAACTGCAACAACAAGGAGAGAACAAAACTGACCGTTATTCGAAGGACCTGCGGCTACTTGGGAGAAAACTTCTGGAACGAAGGCAGGACCAAGGAAATCAAGGACAGGGTGTTGCATATCTGATGAGATACGGTCAAATTAGGCAATACGATGTTGCCAACGGCGAAGGGATTCGAACCAGTGTTTTTGTCACAGGCTGTACCCACGGCTGCAAAAACTGTTTTAACAAGGAATATCAAGACTTTTCCGCCGGAGAACTCTGGGGCGATGCACAGACGGAATTGGTCGTGCAGTACCTCAGCGATCCCTGTGTGGCGGGACTGAGCCTGCTGGGCGGAGAACCCTTTCAAAATACAAAGGACCTCCTCCCCGTTGTACGAACCATACGACGCAGGGTATCCAAATCGATATGGATCTACTCCGGCTATACCTTTGAAGAGCTTCTTCAAGAGGAGGAAAAAATCGAACTTCTTTCCCTCTGTGATGTTTTGGTGGACGGACGTTTTGTAGAAGAGAAGAAGGACTTGACCCTGAAGTTTCGCGGCTCTTCCAATCAAAGGTTGATCGATGTCAAACAGTCTTTGAGAGAGGGAAAACCCGTACTCCTTGAGTAGGAACAGAAATAGAGAAGGAGCGGTTTGAATATAAAACCTATATTCAAACCGCTCCTTTAAAACGGTACAAAGCCCGTTTTTTCAATATTTCAAACTTCGAAGATAGGCTTTGCGGCTTTCTTCCACCCTCCTGCTTTCAATCGCCTTCTGTATCGACTTGTTCTGCACAAACTCATCCAAACGTTTTCTCTCAAGAATGGAAATTGCCTTCTCGTACTGCTTGGCCAGAGCCGTCGCAAAATACCATGCCTGCATCATCTTTACATAATACTCTTTCGATTTCACTTCCGCGACGACATCGAGCATCTCCTCCCTAAACTTCTCGTCCAAAAAATGTTCCATCAGCACTCCTATCCCATAGCGTACAGTATAGGTCTTATCCGAGTCGATCCACTCCAAGGCCTTCTCATAAAGGTTTTCCCCTTGCTTTTTAAATATCTTCGGAGAACTGATGTCACAAGTCGCCCAGTTGTCTACATAGGGAAGGACCTCTTCCAGCTCCAAGATTAACTCCTCATAGTCCTTCTCCCCTTCAAGAAGGAGGATGTGGAGGTTGTATTCCTCGAAATAACGATGCGGAAGATCTCGCAAGAATTCCTCCGATTCTTGTTTCCGCTCTTTGAGAAGTTTCTTCGCATAAGCTCTCAAAGCCGGCATCCTGATTCCTAAGATTTCCTCTTTCTTTTTTGTCGGGATCAGCTTGCAGGTAAACTCCTTGTAAGGAATGTCTTGCATCTGCTTTAATTCCTCTCGAATAATCTTCGATGACTCCTTCATCTCTTCCTCCTTATCCTTACGATACATAGGTTCCGACCTCCACTATACTCCGTAGGGAAGGTACCTCGTCAAACAGATGGAAACAAAGAACACTGTCGTTGCAACAAAAACCATATAGTCATAACGGTCGAAGAGGATCTCGTTCATCCTCGTTCTTCCCTCGCCTCCCCGATAACATCTCGCCTCCATTGCCATCGCAAGCTCGTCCGCACGTCGAAACGCGCTGATAAACAGGGGTACGAGCAAAGGAATCAGACTCTTTGCCCTTTCGATGAGCTTCTTGCTCTCGAAGTCCGCTCCCCTCGCCATCTGCGCCTTCATGATCTTGTCCGTCTCCTCCAACAAGGTCGGGATAAAACGCAGGGCGATCGACATCATCATTGCGATCTCATGGGCGGGCAGACCGATTTTTTTGAACGGATTTAGAAGTTTTTCTATTCCGTCGGTCAACTCGATCGGTTTAGTCGTCAAGGTTAAGAAAGAAGTTCCTGCAATCAGCATCGTCAGACGGATCACCATAAAAAGACCTTGGATCACTCCCTCTCGGGTAATGTTGATAATCCAAAAAGAAGCCAAAATCTCTCCCTTTCCGAGGAAAGCATTGACCAGAAAGGTAATAAGAAGAAGAGGCCACATCGGTTTGATCCCCTTCAAGGCATATATGACGGGAATCTTTGAAAACTTTACCACGAGAGCGAAAAACAAAAGCACAAGGGCATAGGGATAGAACTTATCTACAAAAAACAGAGCGATCATAAACAAAAACGTTAAAAGTATCTTTACCCTCGGATCGAGGGAATGGACAAAGGACTCCGTCGGATAATATTGTCCGAGTGTGATATCTTTTAGCATAATGAGCCCCCCTTCTTCGAAAGTATGAGTTCCTTCATCTTTTCGATGGTAATGACGTCATTTGGGATCTGCCAGCCTCTTTCCCGAAGCATTCCTGCCAGTTCCACAACCTTGGGAACTCCCAATCCTATCTCTTCCAACCGCTCGCGATGAACGAAGACCTCCTGCGGAGTTCCGTCAAATTCAATCGTTCCCCTGTTCATCACAAGAAGGCGATCCGCCAAACCCGAAACATCGTCCATCGAATGGGATACCAGCAGGATGGTCGTCTTATACCTCTGTCGGATCTCCTTAATTCTGGCGAAGATCTCATCCCTTCCACGCGGATCCAAACCCGCTGTAGGTTCGTCCAAGATCAATACTTTGGGTCTCATGGCGATCACTCCCGCAATGGCGACCCGCCTCTTTTGTCCCCCCGACAGATCAAAAGGCGAAAGATCTTTCTGCTCGGAGTAATTAAGGCCTACCGCGTCCATCGCCTCTCTTACCCTCTCTCCTACCTCTTCCTCGGATAAGCCGAGTTTTGAAGGGCCAAAGGCGATATCCCTCTCTATGGTCTCTTCAAAAAGCTGGTATTCAGGGTACTGAAAGACCAGACCCACCTTCTTTCGTACATCGGTCAGGGACACTTCCTTGTCCGACAAGCGAATGTCATCGATGTAGATCTCTCCCGAGGTCGCCTTGAGCAAACCGTTCAAATGTTGGATCAAGGTACTCTTGCCCGAGCCGGTATGCCCGATCAGAGCGACGAACTCTCCATCGCCGATCTCAAAATTGACGTTATTCAAAGCCACACTCTCGAACGGGGTCGAGGGACTGTATATGTGTTTCAAATTTTCTACTCTTATCGACATAGGGCCTGCACCATCTCTTCCGTTGATAAAATATCCGCCTCTATTTCCATCCCTTCCTGTGCCAGCAGAAAGGCCAGTTCCGTCATATGAGGAACATCCAGCCCCACCGCCTTGAGTTCCTCCACATTTCGAAAAACTTCCTTGGGCCTTCCCTGCATCAGGATCTTTCCGTGATCCATAACATAAACCCTGTCCGCACCGATGGCCTCATCCATAAAGTGTGTGATGTGAATAATCGTGATATTCTCCGTTCGGTTGAGTTCACGGATCGTCTTCATCACTTCTTTTCTACCGTTCGGATCAAGCATCGCCGTCGGTTCATCAAGGATGATGCACTCCGGTCTCATGGCGATGATACCTCCGATGGCAACCCTCTGCTTTTGACCTCCGGAGAGGTTGTGGGGCGCACGTTTACGAAACTCCGTCATCTTGACACGCTCCAAGGCATAGTCGACCCTCCTGCGGATCTCCTCTTTTTCAATCCCCAGATTTTCGGGACCGAACGCCATATCTTCTTCCACAATACTTGCAACGATTTGATTATCCGGATTTTGAAACACCATCCCGGCAGTCTTGCGAATATCCCACAGGTGTTCCTCATCCTTGGTGTTGTAACCGCCGATAATCACGTCTCCGCTCGTAGGAAGCAGGATTGCATTGAGATTTTTCGCCAGGGTACTTTTTCCCGAACCGTTATGCCCGATGATCACGACAAACTCTCCCCTGTCGATCTTCATACTCACATCATCGATGGCACGGTAGGGCTGTTCCTGTACTCCCCGATACTCGAATACGAGATTCTTTATTTCAACCATTGTTTTGTTTGATGAATTCAAGTTCTTCCCTCTCTTTTTTCTACGAACATGATCAATACCCGCCTTATGAATCCTTCCGATCTAATCTTTTTACTTTCACATCTGTTCTTCGACGAAAGTGTGAAAATCTCAACCTAAAAAGATCACAAAAAAGCATTTCATACTATTCTCCAATAGAAGGATGGATATATCCGTTTTTCAACCTAAGAAAAACCGATTGATCTTTTATGGGCACAGATTGTTTATATCCATAACTTAAAGGAAGAATACTATCAGCTCCTATAAAGCGAAGGTCGTTGATACCAAACATTTATACTATTCTTTGTTTGAAGCACGGATAGATTCATACAAGTGAAAAAATTGTTTCGGTACAAGATAAGGCGCATTGATATCAACAGTTCAAATAGATAATAGTATCAAAGCAATTCCGACATTTGGATGGAGCTTTTTCGCAAAAACATCCAAAACCTTCCACAAAGTTTTGGTACAGGACCCTGCAGTACGCTCCTGTTCTTCCGCCATCAAAGTCGGGTAAATCTTTTGCAATTTACTTGTTTACAATTATTCATCTTACCACAATCGAAGGTGAAATGAAATAGTTTTTCCTGTTTTATGCTATTGTCCGCTTAAAATGCTGCACCGTTCGGACCGAAGTCTACAATCACTCAAACCGTTTTCGATACTTGTACTATTACTTCTCTCCATTTGAGCACTTGACATTGATAATTTTGAGTTTTTCATATCTGACATATTTTATTCGAACGATTAAGACGGATATAAGCATCCTTCTATCGTAGTATCGTACTACAAAGCCGAGCGCTTTGGCTCTTCTTACTTTTACAGCATCATACAGCCACTATCCAACCGCCACCGGAAAAAAAGCGGCTTCTTGTCCTGTACCACAGACACACTACTGCTAAAAAAATGAGATTTACGCAAGCCTTCCTATTTTTTTCTTGTCTTTCGGTTTTTGTTATACTATAATAAATTAGAAGAGTTGGATACATATTCTTCTTATTATACTAGGTGGTGATAAGATGCCTCAACAACCGGAAGATAAAGGGCGTGCCTACGCGCTGTTTGATAAGATCCGTTCTCTTACGGAAAAAAACAACTATGACGATGCAATTCAATTGATTGAAAAGGAACAGGACTTTCTCAGTACCATACTCAATATGGGTGATCAGCAAAAATTAAGCAAGTTGTATGCGCACTGTGCCTACAAGGAGATCGAGCGCATCTATCAGGAGAACCCTTCGTCCACTCAACTCAAAGAGTTGATTGCGAAGTATTCTCCTATGCTTGAAGTCCATCTCTCTCCCGAAGAAAAGAAGGGTTATGATGGGATATCATCTAAGTTCAATACATCCAAGTCGATGATCCGTCCCTCAAAGAAGAAGTTTCACAACATAAGACCCCCCCGTTCTTACTCAAAGGAGAGTTCCGTGGGAATAGTCCTGCCCACCGTTGTCTTTGTGCTGTTTATCGCAGTCTTGGGAGTGGTAGTCTTCCCCTACCTGCAATCAAAGTTCGGCTCCGACAAAGAAACAACGCCTCCTGCCGAGCAGACGCCGACACAGCAAACTCCCACCGATGAAACACCTTCTCCGGAGACTCCCGAGGTCCCCGAACCCTCAGAACCTGTGCCCGAAACTCCCGTTACTTCTCCGTCTGCCGCTTCGGTTCAAGATGAGGCTTCGTCTTATCTTCTTCCAAGCGACACCAAAGTCTTGACCCGAGAAGATATCGCAGGCTTCTCCAAAGATCAGGTTTCTTTGGCGATCAATGAGATGTTTGCACGACACGGATACAGCTTTGACGGAAGCGGTCGTTACTATGACTATTTCATTAAAAAGTCGTGGTACAAACCGGATCCGTCCATCAAGGAACCCATCGAAGCGGAGAGAAAATTTAATGAGATCGAACGCAAAAATCTCAAATTTTTGGCGGATTACAGAAAATCCCTTTGATTCCGTTCTCCCTCAGAAGTGGGGGTTATACCTATTCGTCGAACGCAAAAAATCGTGTTCGCTTCTATGGAGTACAACGCATCAATCTCGATAACTCAAAGGATCAATTGTATCATTAGAATTCAGAATATGTAACAAACCCCCGTTTCAAACGGGGGTTTGCCTATTACGGAGGGATTTCATCAACAGTTCTTCATTGGTACTGCCGGCTGTTTTCTTTACAGTTACCTGTAACGTTTTTATACTATTTTTCGTTTAAAATGTCAGGTAATACTGTTCTTCGATAAAAGTGTGGTTATATCTGTTTTTCAACCACAAAAACTTATTTTCTCTTCTATGGAATACAAACCCTTGATATTCGCGATTCAAGGAATAACAGTGTAAACAGAATATAGATTTACCGGAAATGTTTTGAGTACTCGTAAAATTCAAGCTTCATGACCGGACAATTTTAATAGATGATTGTATCATATCCATTCTATAGCGAAGGGTACACCGTCCACATCAACACCTCAAAGCAGAAATAGTATTATACAGGAACCGAATATCTCTCGGAGGCTATTTCCCGATGGAACAGTGGACATATCCTCTTCTACAAATACAAAACGTTATTGAACCTCCCCACTATAAGGAAGAGAGTTCATAGCACGTTGAAAGCAATGAGAATATCAATGTGCTATAACACCGGTGTGTTGACATAGTGATATTTATGTTTATTTCTCATCTTGGTTATAAACCGAAATCGTTCATATCAAAGCCGAAATTACTATAAATGTCAATGTGCTATTGCACTAAGTTCCGCAGAAGGTTCGATATCCCTCCATGGATGTCTTGGATAACTCCTGATACTTACTGTTCATTCCATCGTAGTCATAGGGGCGTTTCAAAACTTCCAGAAACTCACAAAAACCCTCCATATCCTCTTTCACAGCGTTTTCAAGAACTTCTTCCACTCTGAAATTGCGAGCTGTCAACCAGGGATTAACCTCTCTCATCATGGTTGAAGCAAAGGAAACTTCTCCTTCTTTTGTCCGGATTCTTTTCGCTTGTGCAACGAGGCGATTCTTCCACTTCTTCCTCCAAGCCGAAAATCCCGCGTCCGCAAACAAGGATCGGGTTCCCTCAAGATAACTCCCGTCTTTCCCGCCTTCCTCAAGACTGAGACGGACAAAAGTATTCGTGTAATCGGCTTTCGTTTTTTTCATCACGGACAGAAGTTCTTCCACAATCTCTTCATCTCCGTCTACGTTCTCTACGATTCCCAGTTTTTTGAGCATACGCTCCATCCAAACTTTCTTATACAAAACTTGAAATTGGGATATCTCCGCGTTCGCAATCTCAATCGCCTCTTTTTCGTCCTGTGCCAACAAAGGAAGTAGGGTTTCTGCAAACCTCTCCAAATTCCATTCTGCCATCCTCGGTTGATTTTCATACCGGTAACGCCCTTGGCTGTCGATGGAGCTGAACACCGTTTTAGGATCGTATTCATCCATAAAGGCACAGGGGCCGTAATCTATGGTCTCTCCGGAGAGAGCCATATTATCCGTATTCATAACCCCATGGACAAATCCCACCGACTGCCAGTTCGCAATGAGATCTGCCTGCTTTCTCACTATCTCTCGCAGGAAGCTTCTGTACCTGTCTTTTGCTTCCACATGCTTCAGATGGGGATGGTGGCGTTCTATTGTATAAGCTGTAAGTGCTTCTATATTCTCTTTTCCTCCCATGGAGGCATACTGAAAGGTTCCTACACGAATATGACTCTGTGCCGCACGCGTAAGCACGGCACCTTGAAGAAATCCGCCCCGCCATACCCGCTCTCCTGTCGTAACAACGGCCAAACTCCTCGTTGTAGGTATTTTGAGTGCCGCCATAAACTCACTGATCAAATACTCCCTGAACATTGGCCCAAGAGTAGCCTTCCCGTCTCCGCCTCGGGAAAAAGCCGTCCGTCCGCTTCCTTTAAGTTGGATGTCATATCTCTCTCCCGTGGATAAGACCTGCTCTCCGATCAACATGGCACGTCCGTCTCCCAACATCGTAAAATAACCGAACTGATGTCCTGCATAGGCCTGTGCAATCGGTGAGGCTCCCCGTGGAAGTCTCCTTCCGGAAAACAGCTCTGCCTTCTCTTTACAGCTCAAAAGCTCGGTTTCTTCTTCTATTTCTAAAATCCGTGCCAACTCTTTGTTGTAAAGGACCAGTTCCGGCTTGGGAAACTTTGTTGCTTCCACCTCTCTATAAAAAATTCCGGGAAGGTTTTTATACTCGGAGGCAAGCCTCCAACCCTGTGTTTTTTTGTCTTCCAAATTCTATCTTCCTTTCAAATAAATGTCTTTCAACCCTTGATCCGAAGAACTGTCCCAACGGACCGCATACTATTCTCCATTTGCAATCCGGGTTAGAAAACCTATATCATTACCGAAAAACAACTTGTCGGACGGTATACTTCAAATCGTTCTACCGGTCAATTTTAATAGGCAACGGTATTACTTTCGCGGTCGGTATACAAAAAGAGGTTCACGCTAAACAAACCTCGATCGAACGATTCCATAACACGATACGTTTGCACAAGTTCATTTGATACTATTTTTCAATAGAAGTGTGGATATATCTATTTTTCGATGACGAAAAACTATGTTGTCTTCTATGGGTCACAGATTGTTTATATCCACTATTCAAAAGAATAGTAATATGAAACCCTTTCAAAGTCGGACTAAATTCTCTACACTTCTTCCTCCGACGCATCTGCCACACTCGATATCAAGGGAGTTCCATACAACGTTTCCTCCTGTTTCCACGGACCGGTTGCGTTGTTGAAGTTTGTCATCACTCAAAGTTTTTTCAGTGACGATATTTTCTGTTCGCCTGAGCTTTTGATCATAAAACGATATCCCCATCGGAGCTGAACACTTTTTTACTTCCAATAAGACTGATACCCCGATCGGATTATAAACACTCATACGTCTTCTATATTTGTGGACTTGGAAGAATATCTTTCTTGAATAAACGACTGTTCTCTGTACCCAAATCGAAACAGGATGTGATATCCCTTGTTAAAAGTTAATTTTCTTATTGATTTATACCCCTACCTTATGTTAGAATATACAGGTATTTGGGAGTGGATGGGTGCTGGTGTGCCCTTCGGTCTTCAAAACCGATATGAGGGGTTAATAGCTTCTTTGGTGAGTTCGATTCTCACACATTCCCGCCAATTTTCGACGACATTGTGTCGTCTTTTTTTGTTTCGGACCGCTTTGCCCATCGTATTCAATAAAAACACCGGTGCATATCATCAAAACCGATCATATCCGATTTATCTCTATCCTTCCCATAGACCTGACATTTTATACTATTCTCCAATAGAAGTATGATATATCCGTTTTTTTCAACCTGCGAAAAATCTCTTTATCTTCTATGGCTCACAGATTGTTTATATCCACTATTCAAAAGAATAGTAGTATGACATTTTAATTGGGTTTTGGTATTACGACTTATTTGCAGTAAAAAAAGAAGCCTTCTCCGATAAGGAATAAGGCTTCTTTTTTTATTTATTTTTTTATGATCCGTTCCGATTGCTACTTTCTCTGTCATCGGGTTTCCTTGCGTCTATAGTTCTTCTTCCGGTTTGTAGTCGAGGATGACCGAGCTGATATCAATTGTTTTTTCCTCTTCCTGAACCTGCATCTCTCCGTCGTTTTCTCCCAACTGAGGATCAAGCTCCACAGAAGAGCGACCGATCTTATCGAAGTCCGTAGCTTCAAGGCTGTCCAAGACCATCTGTGAGCCTATTCTGGACTTGTATCTCTTCATTCCCGTTCCTGCCGGAATCAATTTTCCGATGATGACATTTTCTTTAAGTCCGAGAAGTTTGTCCTTTTTGCCCAAGATAGCCGCTTCGGTAAGCACCCTCGTAGTCTCTTGGAAGGATGCCGCCGACAGGAAGGATTCCGTAGCCAGCGAGGCTTTGGTGATTCCCAGAAGTACCCTCTTAAAGGTCGCAGGAGTTTTGCCCGCTTCAATCAATTCTTCGGTTTCCTTCATCACATCGGCATAAGGTGCCAAGGAACCCGGTAAGAAGGAGGAGTCGTAGGATTCTTCGATCCTTACCTTGGACATCATCTGTCTTACAATGATCTCAATGTGTTTATCATTGATGTCTACCCCTTGGAGTTTATATACACGCTGTACTTCTTTTACGATATAATTCTCCACTCCGGTGACTCCGTTTACGGCAAGGATGTCATTGGGATTGATGGATCCCTGAATGAGAGGCTGACCCGCTTCGATCTCCTGACCTTCTTTGACTTTAAGGATGGAGCCGTAGGGAATGGTGTAACGCCTTTCTCCTTCGGGAGATTTGACTACAACTTCTTTCTTTTTGCTTGTATCTTCTATACTGACCTTTCCGGCAATCTCGGTGATCATTGCAAGTCCTTTGGGTTTTCGTGCCTCAAACAACTCTTCGACACGAGGAAGACCCTGAGTGATATCTCCTCCGGCAACTCCTCCTGTATGGAAGGTCCTCATGGTAAGCTGGGTTCCGGGTTCTCCGATGGACTGTGCCGCAATAATACCGACCGATTCCCCGACATTGACGGCTTTTCCGTTTGCAAGGTTACGTCCGTAGCATTTTGCACAGACACCGTATTCCGATTTGCATTGGAGGACGGAGCGAAGTTTTACGGTCGTGATCCCTTCTTGAACGATCGTAGTCGCGATGTCTTCCGTGATCATTTCTTCGCTTGTCACAATGAGTTCTCCGGTGTTTGGAGAATAGATGTCATCACAGGGATAACGTCCGACGATGCGATCATAGAGTTTTTCGATCTCTTCATTTCCGTCCATAAAGGCTTCGACTTCAATCCCGTCTTCGGTTCCGCAGTCAAGTTCTCTGATGATGACGTCCTGAGCGACATCTACGAGACGGCGGGTGAGATAACCCGAGTCCGCCGTACGAAGGGCAGTGTCCGCAAGTCCTTTTCGCGCACCGTGAGAGGAGGTAAAGTACTCCAAGACGGTAAGTCCTTCACGGAAGTTTGCCTTTACAGGGATCTCGACAGTTTTACCTGTCGCATTCGCCATCAAACCCCTCATTCCCGCAACCTGTCTGATCTGATTCTTGGAACCCCGTGCTCCGGACTGTGCCATGATGTTGATGTTGTTAAGCGGACTGAGGTGGCCCATCAACGCATCGGTCACCTTGTCCGTAGTGCTTGCCCAAGTTTCGATAACTCTCTCATAACGCTCATCGTTGCTCATCAGACCGCGTTTATAATCTTTCTCGTATCTGCTGACCTTTTTCTCCGCTTCTTCTATCAATTCATATTTTTCGGGCGGAATCTCCATATCAGCGACCGATACGGTAATCGCGCTCTTGGTGGAATATTTGAAGCCCAAGCCTTTGATATTGTCAAGCATAATTGCGGTAACGGTGTTTCCGTGTCTTCTAAAGCACCTGTCGATGATTTTCCCGAGCTGTTTCTTATCGACGAGGAAGTCGACTTCCAAGGAGTAAGGATCTTCTTCACGGTTGATATAGCCGAGGTTTTGAGGGATGTTCTCATTGAAGATAAATCTTCCCACCGTCGATTCGACTAATTTCCCCGTATCCTGTGCATCTTTTTTAACAAGGACTTTGACTCTGGAGTGTAGGCTGACCGCCTTATTTTCATAAGCGAGCATCATCTCATCAAAGTCTTTGTAGACAGAGCCCTGCCCCTTCTTTCCTTGTTCTTCTATGGTCAAGTAGTAAGCGCCGAGCACCATGTCCTGCGTAGGCGTGGTAATCGGTGAGCCGTCCTTGGGTGCGAGGATGTTGTTGTTGGAGAGCATAAACATCCTTCCTTCGGACTGTGCTTCAACCGAAAGAGGAACGTGTACCGCCATTTGGTCTCCGTCGAAGTCGGCATTGTATGCGGTACATACCAAAGGATGAAGCTTGATCGCCTTTCCTTCAACCAGAACAGGCTCAAAAGCTTGGATACCGAGCCTATGCAAGGTAGGAGCACGGTTGAGCATAACAGGGTGACCCTTGATGACTTCTTCCAGAACGTCCCAGACCTCGGGTTTGACTTTTTCGACCATCCTTTTTGCATTCTTGACATTGAGAGCGTAACCTTTTTCAACCAGGCGGTTCATTACAAAGGGTTTAAAGAGTTCCAATGCCATCTTCTTCGGCAATCCGCACTGATAAAACTTGAGTTCCGGTCCTACGACGATAACGGAACGTCCCGAATAATCGACCCGTTTTCCCAAAAGGTTTTGACGAAAACGTCCCTGTTTTCCCTTCAACATATCGGAGAGAGATTTGAGCGGTCTATTTCCGGGCCCCGTGACGGGTTTCCCTTTTCTGCCGTTGTCTATGAGCGCATCGACAGCTTCCTGCAACATTCTCTTCTCGTTGCGCACGATGATGTCGGGCGCTCCCAAGTCCAGGAGTCTTTTCAGACGGTTATTACGGTTGATGACGCGTCGATAGAGGTCGTTCAGGTCCGAGGTCGCAAAGCGTCCGCCGTCGAGCTGTACCATGGGTCTGAGCTCGGGCGGAATGACCGGAACGACATCCAAGATCATCCAAGTAGGGTCGTTGCCGGACTTGAGGAAGGCATCGACAACTTCGAGTCTTCGGATGGTCTTGACCTTTTTTTGACCCGTAGCATCGACAAGTCTGGTCCTGAGTTCTTCAGACAAAGCTTCGAGATCGATCCTTGCCAGAAGTTCTTTGACGGCTTCGGCTCCCATCATGGCGAGAAAACTGCCTTCCCCATGTTCCTCAAGAGCTTCTCTATAGTCTTTTTCAGTGAGGAGTCCGCCTTCCGTCAGACCGGTTTCTCCGGCATCGACAACGACGTAGTTTGCAAAATAGAGGATTTTTTCGAGAATCCTCGGGGACATATCCAGGAGAAGCCCCATCCTCGATGGGATTCCCTTGAAGTACCAGATATGAGACACGGGAGTTGCCAGTTCTATATGTCCCATACGTTCACGTCTTACCTTTGCACGCGTTACTTCTACACCGCAACGGTCACACACAACGCCCTTATGGCGTGCCTTGTCTTTTTTGTACTTTCCGCAGTGACATTCCCAGTCTTTGGTCGGTCCGAAGATCCTTTCACAGAATAGACCGTCTTTTTCGGGTTTTAAGGTCCTGTAGTTTATTGTTTCGGGCTTTTTTACTTCTCCTTTGGACCATTCTCTGATTTTGTCGGGGGAGGCCAGTCCGATTTTTATCGATTCAAAATTATCTAATTCAAACAAGGAGTACTCTCCTTTCCTTAATGAAATCCGTTGTTTTTGTTTGCCAGATATGTTTTACAAAGCAGTGTTCGTCCATCCTTCTTCACACCTGAGTTTCTCCATCCTCCTAAACTTATCCGAGTGCTTTGTGTCAATGTGTCGTTTGGAAGGAGGAAGGATGCCTTTATCAAGTTTTTCCCTCCTCCGTCAGGTGCTGTGAAGTGTAGTCCTTACAGGATGTTAAAAGTCCAAGCTGTCATCCAGATCGATATCGTCTTCGTCTTCAAAGTCAAGATCATCCAGATCAAGGTCGACCTCATCTTCAAAGTCAAGGTTGAAAGAGCCGTCTTCCGCTTCTTCTTCCGCAAAGTCTTCCACGATCATATCATCACGTTCCTCATCCACATAGTGGAAGGTGTCTTCAATACCGATCTCATCCACCGATTCCTTGACCTGGACTTCTTCATCGAACTCCGAGAGAAGTTTGACGTCTAAGGAGAGTGATTGAAGTTCCTTGATAAGAACTTTGAAAGATTCGGGGATACCCGGTTCGGGAACGTTCTTGCCCTTGATGATGGCTTCATAGGTCTGGACCCTACCGACGACATCGTCGGATTTTACCGTAAGGATCTCTTGAAGGGTGTGAGCCGCTCCATAGGCCTCCAAGGCCCAAACTTCCATCTCTCCGAAACGCTGTCCTCCGAACTGCGCTTTTCCGCCCAAGGGTTGTTGCGTGACGAGGGAGTAGGGTCCTGTGGAACGGGCGTGGATCTTGTCATCTACCAAGTGGTGAAGTTTCATCATATACATATAACCCACGGTTACACGACCGTCGAAAAACTCTCCGGTTCTTCCGTCTTGAAGTTGCAGTTTTCCGTCTTGCGGGTGATCCGCCAGCTTCAAAGCGTCAAAGATGTCCTGTTCGTTCGCGCCGTCAAATACCGGTGTGGCAACATTCCATTCCAGAGACTTGGCTGCAAGTCCCATATGGACTTCCAAGACCTGCCCGATGTTCATACGAGAGGGTACTCCCAAGGGGTTGAGTACGATCTCCAACGGTGTTCCACCCGGAAGGAAGGGCATATCCTCTTCGGGAAGGATGCGGGAGATGACTCCCTTGTTTCCATGGCGTCCCGCCATCTTATCTCCGACGTTGATCTTTCTCTTCTGTGCGATATAGCAACGTACCAGTTCGTTGACACCGGCGGAAAGCTCGTCTCCATTTTCGCGACGGAAGACTTTGACATCGACAATGATACCCGATTCTCCGTGCGGGACCTTAAGCGAAGTGTCGCGTACTTCTCTTGCCTTTTCGCCGAAGATGGCGCGCAGAAGCCTTTCCTCGGGAGTGATCTCGGTCTCTCCCTTAGGTGTTACCTTTCCTACGAGGATGTCACCGGATTCAACTTCGGCACCGATACGGATGATCCCGTTTTCGTCCAAGTCTTTAATCGCATCTTCTCCTACGTTGGGAATATCTCTGGTAATCTCCTCGGGTCCGAGTTTGGTGTCGCGTGCCTCGGCCTCATATTCTTCTATGTGAATACTCGATAATCTGTCTTCTTTTACAAGTCTTTCATTGATAAGAATCGCATCCTCGTAGTTATATCCTTCCCAAGTCATAAAGGCTACCAGACAGTTTCTGCCGAGGGCGATCTCTCCCAGGTCGGTAGAAGGTCCGTCAGCGATGGCGTCTCCTTTTTTGACCTCATCTCCCTTGTTGACGATGGCGGTCTGGTTGATACAGGTTCCTTGGTTGGAACGTTTGAATTTGAGCAGGCGATAGACATCAAGCTCTCCTTCTTCGGTTCGGATAACGATCTGCGTAGCCGATACCTTTTCGACGATTCCCGAATTTTTAGCTATGATAACAGCTCCCGAGTCAACTGCCGCCCTGTATTCGATCCCCGTACCTACGATCGGCGCTTCTCTTCTCAAGAGGGGAACCGCCTGACGTTGCATGTTCGAACCCATCAAGGCACGGTTGGCGTCATCGTTCTCAAGGAAGGGGATCATCGCGGTCGCAACGGATACGACCTGTTTAGGCGATACGTCCATAAAGTCCACGTTTTTGGGTTCGACAAGAAGAAGGTTTCCCTGGGTGGTTCGACAAGCTACCCTTTCGTTGATGAACCAGTGCTCGCTATCCAAGGGTTCGTTTGCCTGAGCACGAATATAGAGGTCTTCTTCGTCTGCGGTCAGGTAGGTGATCTCATCGGTCACCCTCCGGTTTTCTTTGTCAACAACCCTGTAAGGCGATTCGATAAAGCCGTATTCATTAATCTTTGCAAATACGGACAGAGAGTTGATCAGTCCGATGTTGGGTCCCTCCGGAGTCTCAATGGGACACATTCTTCCGTAGTGAGAATAGTGAACATCACGCACCTCAAAGCCCGCCCTCTCTCTGGAGAGTCCTCCGGGTCCGAGCGCTGAAAGCCTTCTCTTATGAGTCAGCTCCGCAAGAGGGTTATTCTGATCCATAAACTGAGAAAGCTGTGAGGAACCGAAGAACTCTTTGATCGCTGCCGTTACGGGTCTGATGTTGATTAAGCTGTTGGGTGTCAGTTCCATCACGTCCTGAACGGTCATCCTCTCGCGAATCACACGCTCCATCCTGGACAAACCTATACGGAACTGATTTTGAAGAAGTTCTCCGACCGAACGCACCCTACGATTCCCAAGGTGGTCGATATCGTCGACATTACCCAAGCCGTAGAACAGGTTGAACTGATAGCTGACCGATGCCACGATATCTTCGATCACAATATGCTTGGGTACCAGATCCCTCTTCCTCAGTTTGATGAGTTCATAGAGTTCCTCGTCATCGGAGGCTTGCTCAAGAATCTCTTTGAGTACATTGTAGCGAACCTTCTGTCTTATTTTGAGCTCGGAGATGTCGATGTCGACGAAGTTGGCGATGTCGACAAATCTGTTTCCGATAACCTTCACGGACTGCTTGTCGTCGATGGCGATGTATACGTACTCACAACCGCAGTTATCCAAAAGATGACCGTTGTTGTAGTTGATCTCCGTTCCGGCCTCCATCACAAGTTCTCCCGTATAAGCATTAAACACGTCCTGTGCCAAGGTCCTGCCTATACATCGTGAAGATATTGCCAGCTTCTTATTGAATTTATAGCGTCCTACTTTTGCCAAATCATAGCGTTTGCTATCAAAAAACATCATATGAAGAAGGTTTTCGGCACTTTCCAAGGTTGGGGGTTCGCCCGGTCTCATTTTCTTGTAGATCTCGATGATCCCTTCTTCTCTCGAATTGGTGTTATCCTTTGCCAGTGTTGCTTCAACCCGCTCATCGTTGCCGAGCAGGGCTCTGATGTCTTCATCCGTTCCGTATCCGAAAGCACGCAACAACATGGTGATGGGCTGCTTTCTGTCCCTGTCTATACGCACGGACACGATGTCATTGGAGTCCGTTTCGTACTCAAGCCATGCTCCGCGGTTGGGAATAACGGTGGACGAAATCAGCTTTTTCCCGGACTTATCGATCTCCTGTGCGTAATAAACACCCGGACTTCGAACAAGTTGGCTGACAATGACCCTCTCGGCTCCGTTTATGATGAAGGTCCCCTTCTCCGTCATAAGAGGAAACTCTCCCAAAAACACGGGATCTCCCGATTCGTTTTTGACGATTCTGGATCCGTCTTCATCCGGCACCGTAAGTCTTACCTGCACTTTGAGAGGAGCCGCATAGTTGACATCTCTTTCTTTACTTTCTTCTACATCGTATTTTGAATCATTTTCCAATTTGTAGTCGACAAACTCAAGTTTGATGTTCCCCGTATAATCTTCAATTGGGAAGATCTCCTCGAATACTTCTCTGATCCCTTCTCGAACAAACCATTCATACGAATTGATCTGAAGCTCGATAAGATTCGGAAGATCGGCTACTTCATCAATTCGAGAAAAACTCATTCTGGTCTTTCTCCCAATCTTAACAGGATGTGGATGTGGCATTCAGTTTTCACCTCTTCACTTATTTAGCAGATAAAATGGGCAAAATGACCCATTTTTTATACTATTGCATTAAGACATTTTATCACAATAGGAGAGGTTTTACAAGGAAAAAAGTAGTGTTTTTAATTTCTTTTTTTCGGATTTTGTTGTATGATGATGGAGAGTGTTATTGTAAGAAACAGGAGCATAAAAAGGTCCAACCTCTTTCCAAACGGCAGAAGTATTTTTTAAACGACGGACTCTGTCGTGCACATTCTTCCTGTTCGTCGAATCCGAATGTGTTTGAAAGTCCAAGACCTTCGGATAACGATCGATACGGAAGCTCCGTGAAAATTCCGAGCTTGTGACATATCCGAGACAAGTCCGCAAACGTCGAACAAATAGATCGAAATCCGTTTCGATGGAAATGATGAACTATTTGAAACGCTCGTTCCGGAAGACCTTGCTCCAACTACAAAACGATTAGGATGTGAGTTATGGAGAACAAAAAAAAGCAACGTATTCTTGCAATCTTCATCAGTTTTTTTGCCTTGATCTGTATAGCGACCTTCGGCTATTATATGCTCTTGAATATTTCACTGATCGACGCCCTCTATATGACGATCATTACGATTTCGACGGTAGGATACAAAGAGGTCGTTGATATGAGCGGACCCGCCAAGATTTTCTCCATCTTCGTAATATTCAGCGGCATCGGTATTGTAGGCTACACCTTTACCACCCTGGAAGTGATTATTTTGGAAGGAAACTTTAAGACAATTTGGAGGCACAAGGTTATGAAAAATAGGATCGAGAAGATGAGAAACCATATCATTATCGCCGGGGGAAGCGAAAGTTCGGAAGTCATGGCGGAAAGGTTTTTGAAATCGAATAAGGATTTTGTAATCATCGAGAAGGATGAGAAGAAGTACGAACATTTGATTGAAAAAAACATTCCCACACTTCAGGGAGATGCGATGTCGGAAGAACTGCTCAAAGAAGCGGGTATTGAGAGGGCTTCGGGCTTTATCAGTGCATTGCATTCCGACTCCGACAACATCGTGGCGGTGCTGACCGCCAGACATATGAACCGTAAACTCTACATCATATCGCGTTCCATAGACAAAAATTCCCGAGAAAAGCTGATGAAGGCCGGTGCCAATAACACGGTCTCCTCCAACGAAATCGGCGGCAATCGAATGGCAGCCATTATGTTGAGGCCCACGGTCATCAGTTTCCTGGATGTCTTTACCCGAGCGGGAGATATCGAGCTGGATCTTGAGGATGTAATCATAGGAAGAGGCTCTTCGATCGAGAACCAAAACTTGAGAGATATGCAGATCCCCCAAAAGATAGGCCTTACCGTTTTGGCAACCAAAAAGAAGGGAGAGGAAAAAATCCAGTTCAATCCCAATCCGAATGAAATTCTCAAGGAAGGAGATTCTCTCGTGGTGCTGGGTACAGTGGAGCAGATCTACCGGCTTCGACAGTTTGCTCTGGATAACGGAGAGAGGAGTTTCGATCTTCCCTACTGATTTTTTTGAATACACGAAGGGCAGGCTGTCAACAGCCTGCCCTCTTTCGTTACTTTTTCTATTGTCTATCAGAATTGACAGGTTCAATGCTTTGAAACATAGGATCATCCGAATTGTTTTTTGGTGATGATATACTCTGCACACCCCGCATTTCAAACGGAGAATAGTATTTGATGTTATTTTTTCAGGAAACAACGTCCTTCTTCGCTAAACACATTGACTCCGTCTATCCACACTCCTACTACCCTTGCATAGATGTCCATGGGATCTCTGTCCCAAACGACAAAGTCCGCATCTTTTCCATCCTTTATTGTGCCTACCCTGTCCTCTATGCCCAAAATCACAGCCGGATTGATCGTGATCGCCTTGAGCGCCTCCCCTTTGGGAAGCCCCGCCTTGTGGGAGAGGATGGCCCAAAAAATCAGAGAGGACTGAGGATGTACCGGATGATCGGTCATAATCGCAAACGGGATCCCCGCTTCATAAAGCTTCTTGGGAGTATCAAAGGTCTTGTTGCACAGTTCCACCTTCGTATTGAAGCCGAAAGTCGGTCCTACCACCACAGGAAGTCCGCTGTCCTTGATGTAGTCACTGATCAAATGACCCTCCGTACAGTGATCCAAGCTCGCTTTAAGTCCAAACTCTTTGATGATACGAATGGCGGTAAGGATGTCATCCGCCCTGTGTGCATGGACCTTCAAAGGGAGTTCTCCTTTTATAACGGGAATCATCGCCTCCATCTTGCTGTTATAGGCGGGTCTGCTCCCATAGTCACTCGCCTCTTCTTGGCGTTTTATATAATCTCTTGTACCTTCCAAAGTATCACGAAGAAGTGCAGCAATCGCCATTCGTGTCATCGGTGTCTTGTTGTGACTTCCGTAACATCTCTTGGGGTTCTCTCCGAAGGCACACTTCATGGAAGAGGATCCCCGTAGAATCATATCATCAATCGATCTGCCGAAGGTCTTGAGAATGGCGAACTGCCCTCCTATGACGTTGGCACTGCCCGGACCGCTCGAAACGGTCGTTACCCCGCCCTTCAAAGCTTTTTCGAAGGCAACATCCATCGGATTGATCCCGTCGACGGCACGCAAATTCGGTGTGATCGGATCCGTAATCTCGTTTCCGTCTTCTCCTTCGACTCCCAAGTTTTCTTCCCACATTCCCAGATGACTGTGTGCATCGATTAAGCCGGGGGTGACATAATAACCCTCCAAGTCAATCTCTTGAGAGGCTTGACCCGCCTCCTTCAAGGGAGCGAATTTTTTTTCGCTTACAACAAAATCTTCTTTGACAAACTCACCTCTTTGCGTATCAAACACCTGTGCATTTAAAAATTTCATCCTACTACCTCCCTATGTTATTTATCGGAACACAAAAAATTTACACTCTATCCTTGTTCTCTTACACCCGACCTGAAATACCGTCCTTTGAGAAAAAAGTAAGTAAGCGGCACCAGATACATATAGATTGCATAGGGCATGGCGGAAATGCTCACTCCCAAAAACGAGAGAGGGACCGTACAGCCTATGCTCCATGGAATAATGCAACCGATGAGAATAACCGAATTCTCAAGGTCGATCATAAGCTCACTCTTATCGGCTCCCAAGTCAAAATACGGTTTCTTCATCAGATCACAGGTCATCAAGGTGGCTATCGTCTGATTGCAGAAGATCGACGTCATAAGGATGCTTGTGATAACCGTAACTCCAAAACGCCCCATCCTTGTGCAGGCCTTGTTCAACTTGTCTTGGATCTGTTTAAGCATCTGCGTTCCGCTGAAGATTCCCGAATAACTGCTCGATATTAGCAGGATCCCTACAATCTGGAGCATGGAGACCAGTCCTCCTCCGTTGAGGATGGAGGCAAGGCCCGAACCCGAAGCGCGGTAACCGAAAATACAGATCTTTATGACCTCGTAGAGGGCGACCTTCTGAACCAGGCACGCAACTGCGATCGCACTTATGATGCTTACCGTCATGGAGCGGATGACCTTGAATTTGAACAGAGGAAGGACAAGCATAAAGATCGCCGGTACAAAGGCCCAAAGCGAAAGAGAAAACTCACGTTCAAAAGCACGGACCAATTCTTCATCGACGGAGCTGATCGGATTTTGGAACGAGAGCAGGGTATAGACCGCCAAGGTGATAAGAAGAGCGGGCAATCCTGTCTTCATCATAAGTTTGACATTGTCATAAATCTCGGTACCCGTAATACCGGCAACCATATTGGCACTTGAGGATACGGGCGAGCATCTGTCTCCAAAGTATACCCCGGACATAATTACCCCTCCTGCGACAAGAGGATTTACGTTTCCACTTCTCGCAAGGGTCATAAAAATGACTCCGACCGTCCCCGCTACTCCGAACGAAGTCCCCAAAGCGTAGCTGAGCAGACAACACAGCACGAAGGTAATGAGCAAAAACAAGGAAGGGGTTATAATCTTGATCCCGTAATAAACGAAGATACTGATGGTCCCCGATACCCGCCAAGCTGCCGTGATAAAGCCTATGGTCAGCATGACCTTGATAACGACAAGGGAGTTTTTGTTGGAGTCTATACACATCTTCACAAGCTCCGAAAACGAAAAACCTCTCCTCATCGCAACGAGGATGAACCCCACCAAACCGAGAAACAAGGCAGGAATCATTGAAAATCCTTTGATGATCGTCGCCACCATACTTGCCATAAACACAAAAAATACAAGATATAGATCCACTCTATCCACTCATTTCTATATAGTTTCTTACCGTTCTGCGGAGAAAGAAATCCTCTTTTTTCTCCTTCCGACGGAAACACTTCCTACTTCAACGAAAAACGTTTCATAAGATCCCACAGCACATCAGCACGGCAGATCTCGTCATCGAGCAGGTCGTCCCACTCCTCTTCCAGCTCATCGGAACGTTCAAGAATCCACTCCAAGTGCAACGTAGCCTCTTCATAGTTCTGCTGAACAAAGCAATATTCCCCGAGGATACAGTGTGCCTGTACCTTGCTTACGATGTCGTCCTCCTGCAAATCGATAACGAGTTTGAGGTTTTCTACCGCCTTGTCGAAATCCCCCTTGGATAACTGCAAAACCGCTTTTTTTAAGTACAATTCCACATTCATTTGATATTCTCCCCCCTTCTTCTCTTTCTCTTTCCGTACGAGAGACACAAAGAAGACTGTATGCTCCTGACGTATGGACTTATTTTACCACTTCTTTCCCGATCAGTATAGCACCAAAATTCGAGTTTGAGCGCGAAGACTTAAGAGCTTCCACAAACAGATATTCTCCAAGTTTTGACAAAACCGCTATACCGATATCGGCACCCGTCACATTCTCAGCTATATGTCTAATACGCATACCTGCTTGAATTGTCCATACCTTAATTATGGGTTTGATCCGTACAATACTATTGTCTATTAAAATTGTCCGGTCGTAAAGTTTGAATTCTACGATTACTCAAAATGTTTCCGGTAAATATATATTCTTATACTATTTTTCAATAGAAGTATGGATATATCTGTTTTTCGATCACGAAAAATTGTTTTATCTTCTATGGGTCACGAATTGTTTATGTCCACAACTCAAAAGAATAATAGTGTAGTGGCACGTTGAAATTCGTGGTAATTCAAACTTTGATGTTAATTCTTTTGGTTTATAACCGAGATAAGAAATAAAGATGAATATCAATATGTCAGTATAATAGTATAAAACCCAATTAAAATGTCCGGTGTATGGAAGGTATAGAGATAAATCGGAATTTATGGTAAATGAAAGTAAAAAACAGGGGACATCCATCCCCTGTTTTTGTTTTTCGTTTCTTTCAAGCTTCTTTGTGCCTATTGCCCCTCGGACGGGTCACAGGTTCAAAGAGTCCTTATTTATTTTTTAGCAATTGATATACCATCTGAGCCGCTTCCGCTCTGGTCGCAGGAGCCTTGGGTTTGAACATATTGTTCTCCTGACCCTTGACCACCTCGAGTTTCGCCATTACAGTTACCGCTTCAAACGCCCACGGTTGAATCTCGTCTTTATCCTTGAAGGTCAGCGGATACGCTTCTTCCGAGAACGGGATATCCAACTTATATCGAGCGTAGTTCAACAGCATAACGGTCATTTCTTCACGGCTGATGTTTCGCTCGGGCTTAAATTCTTCGCCATAGCCTTTGACGATGCCCTTTTCGTATGCCCACATCACCGCGTTGTAATACCAATCATCCTGTGACACATCCTTAAAGGTGGTCACTTTGGAGGAAGCTGCTTCTTCCTTGGCATGTTTTGCAAGCAGGGTAACAAATTCCGCCCTTGTCACCTTGTCGTTCGGGTAGAATCTGTTTGCTTCTTTTCCGTTGACGATCCCTTCCTTCGCCAATTCGTAGACCGCCTTATGGTACCATGCACCTTCCGGTACGTCTTCAAAGGTCGGAGCTTTTATTTCAACGACTTCGGCTTTTTTCTTTCCTACCGCGTAGAAGGAGAGGTGATCTGTCGTAAAGCTCATGACCTTTGCGATCGCATCGTAGGAAGATTTGACTTCGACAAGGCTTCCGTCTTCTTCTATTCGATAGACGGTCAAGTCATCCTTGCTTTCTCCCGTTTGAAGAGCGTAGGGGACCTTCGCTTCAATCTGTCCGCCTTTATAGTCCGAGATCTCCGCCTGCTTTGTCTTGAGCGTGATTTCAAACACGGGTCTTGATCCGATGAGTTCACGGATCTCCTTCATCGCCTCTTCATTTGCTTTGATCGCTCCCTGTTTCAACAATGCTTCGGAGCTGTTGAAGCTCTTGAGGTTGATATCGACGTTTGTTTTTGCACTCGCTTGAGCCTTACGCACGACTTCAAGAGCCTTTGCATCCAGAGTAAAATCGAGCACTCCGCTCTTGATTCCCAAGGAAAGTTTTTGTTGCTGTGCAAGGAGGTCAAGTACTTCCGCATCGAGTGACAACTGTACCTCTCGTGCAGGTTCGTCGGTTCTCATGTCGATGAAGACGGTCGGTTTTTCGCTGTTTTCGACTTCTTGGATACTCAGTTTCAAGAGTTTTTTGAAGGAATCGCTCAATTCCGCCTTCACGACTCCGTTCAATGTTTCAAGCTTGATCTTGGTATCTCCGGAAGAGCTTCCGCCACCGGAAGAACCTCCCGTATTCCACGGTTCGGAACCTTCTTCGCTACGGTAGTCGTTGGTGTAGTGCCAAACAATCTCGTCTTCCGCGGAGAGTACATACTCATCCAAGCCCAGAAGAGGATGTTTGCCGTTTACCATATACATCCAACCGCTGTATTTGCCGTTGGTAAGTTCACTCATCCACTCGTTGTCGATGGGAGATTTGATTGAGGTTACATAATTTCCGCTCGGGTTTTCAAACTCGATGTTCTTTGCCTTCAAGGATCGTTCAAAGACATATCTCACATTGCTTCCTTGCGGAATGTAATGGGTTTCTCTTGCAATCCAAGTTTGTTTCTGACTTCCTCCACGCTCCATTCCCACAAGGGTAAAGTAGACGCGGATCTCATTTGTATCTCCCGAACCTCCACCGCCGTTTCCGCCGGGTTGTTTTTTCTTCAACGTGTTGATGGCAGATATGAGGGCGTTGGTCTGTATGGTAACCGCTTCCTGTGATACATTCGGATTGTCTGCAACTTCCCGAGCTTTTTCCAGCTCCTGTTTCAGTTGGAGTACACTGTCTTCTTCATAAGTTGCCTCTTGAAGAAGTTTCTCCTCCGCACTTGCTATCACGCTGAGAAGTTCTTTCTTGTTCGCCTTCTCTCTGAGAGTTCTTCTTGCATTTTGGAGAGCGACTAGGGCGGTATTTACCTCGTCCTTTGTCGCAGTGTCGTTGGACAGCACGGAATTTGCGGTCTCCAACGCTCCTTGCAATTTCTCGAAGGATTCGGGAGTGAATTTATCCTGTTGCAGGTCCTCCGCTTGAATACTTTGTACCAGTTCAAGAAGCTCTCTTTTGTCGACTTCTCCCGTTCCGGGAGTAACACCTTCCTCCAAGACTTTGATCGTCGTAGTCAATGTATGTTCTACAGAAGGATTGGGTTGTACATTTCCGGGCAGATCGAAGGTAGAGCTTGCAGTGTATTGTGCAGGTATGTTTCCGTCATAGTTTTCGATCGTCCAGCTCAGTTCTACAAGATGAGCCCCGCCTTTATTGTCTCTTATCACGGTCGTTGAAGGGAGTTTTGCCTTCGCATCTTCTTCAGTCGTTCCCTTGGCAACTTCGATCGGAGTTACCGGATCGATGCTCTCGAGGACCCTGGGTGCTTCTTCCACTATCACTTTGACAACGACCGCCGGTTTGATACCTATCGCACCGACAGGAAGTTCATACTCCGCTCGGAAGATATAGTTTCCTGCTTTGTCTTTGTCATACTCGGGTCGAGCATTGTCCCAGGTCACTTGGACATCCGAGGTGTTTCCATCCGAAAGCTTCAGTTTGACGCTCGTCGGCAAACCGAGATCCTGTTTTTGTGTTCCTTCCTGAACAGTGATATCCGAAAGGTCTTCATAACCGATCACTCGGAGGCTGTCGTTATCTATCGAATACTTCGGTGTACCCCTGTAATCAAAGATCTGTCCTTTGTTATCTCTCATCGCAAGGATGCTGATGATACCTCTCAATGCCTGCTCGGTCGCCATCGGATTGTCTTTCAGCGGCTCCTTCTTCCACGAGAAGTGAGGTTCTCCCGGAATCTCATAGCCTTTCAACGCGTGCAGAAGAGTGTTTCCGTCCTTGACAAGTCTGGGATCGGTCAAGTAACTTGCATCACAGGACCAAAGTCCGTTTGCGACCATGACCAGACTGTTTACGTTATCGGTGATATCTCCGTTGGGAGCTTGCTTGGTCGAGATCGCATTTACGGCTTTTTCGACCGCCTCTTTGATCTCAGGTCTATCCTTGTAGTAAGGTGCCAGTGCACTGAGGGCGAAGCCGGTAGAGTCCTGCCATCCCCAATCCGTATCCCACAATCCCTCACTGTTTCTTTGAGAGAGAAGGTCTTGGAGCATTTCTTCCGTCAAACGTTCGGATACATCGTAATCATCTGAAGACAAGGCCCAGATCTTCGGTGCCGAACTCCATAGGTTTGAAGGGTTTGTTCCCTCCAAAGCATCTACCAGATCGACTCCGTAATAGTTCTCCGGATCGATACCGTTTGCTCTCAAGGCGAGAACTGCTTTTGCAAGAGTTCCCGCATCGTCGGTCTTTATGTTGTTGCTCTCATCCAAGATCGACGCTTTGATAAAGTCAAGGCTCGATTGTTTTAAGACCTTGCCGAGTTTGCCGAGTTCAGCCATCTTCCAGTAGTCCTTGTTCTCATCAAGGGCCTCATAGCTCTGTGCGATCGCATCCTGTTTCGCCTTCGCCCAAGTCAAGATATCCTGCAAAGGATCCGGTTGAGGAGAAGGAGTTTCTTCCCTGACGGTCACGCTGATTTTAACTTCGGGTTTTTCTCCGACAATTCCCTGAGGCAGATCGTAGTCCGCCGTAAAGACATAGGTTCCTGCCGTATTCGCATCGTAGGCGGGAGAAGACTCCGAAGTCCATCTCAGCTCGAGCATACGGGTAGAGCCGTCATTCAAGGTCGCCTGAGTCTGACCTGTCAAACCGAGAGCTTCTTTTGCCGTTCGTTTATCCACCGTTATCGGTGCAGGTTGTTGCACGGAAGTGATGGTTTTTTGGGTGCCTGCGTTCCCTACTACCTTGACAATAGCATAGGGACGCGAAATATAGTTTGTTCCTTCTTCCACCTTGCTCGCCGAGAGTCGGTATTCTCCTTCTTGAGCAAAGGTGTAACGGAAGATACCGTTGTCATCGGACAGGATTGGTTGTAAATCACTGTTTTGCAGTACCTCGATATTTTTGAGCAGGGTCGCTCCCTTGTAAGGTATGGGACTGCTGTTAGTTGCATTGTTCATATCGAAGGAGGCTTTCAAAAGTTTCAGAGAAACTTCTTCTCCTGCCTGCACGGTATATTCTTTTTGTTCAAAATATACATATCCGTGATTTTTTTCCCAGTCTTGGGCTACATAGACAACGATGTCATCGCCCTCTTTAATCTCAAAAGAACCCACTCCCAAATTCGCCATCTTGTCGTTGACGGCAAACATAAAGAAGGCTTTTTCCCCGTAAGCGGAAGACGGAGCGAGTCCGCCGATGACCTTCATCCAATTTCCGTCATCTCCGCAATCCAAGACAGACTTTTGAGCCGCGTCTTTGTTTTGGAGTTTTACGGCTTCTTTGATCGCAAGGAAGGGTACGGGTTTTTCGAAGGTAAGTCCTTTATAGTAGTCAACGCCTTCCTTTACCTTCAAGGATCTTATCTCTACCTCAACAGGTCCTATTGCGGTTTGATTGACATCTTCTACGCGGATCTTTACCCTGAGAGATGCTGCTTGTAGGGAATGACTGTCTTTGACCGCTTCATCGGTTTTGAGCTTCGCTGTCAATTCAACGGTACCGCTTCCTACTGCGGTCACTTCTCCCATGTTTTCGTCCACTTTCAGGATCTCAGGATCGTATTCAAAGACGATGTCGCTGTTGGGAAGAGTTACATCCAGGCCTCGGTAATTTACTTTGAAACCGGATTTTTCTCCGAGTTTGAGCTCGCTCTTATCCACGGTAAGTTTGAGTTCTTTGTCATAGACTGCTTCCTCATACTCGGCTTTAACCGTGACATCCTTGTCTATTCGGAAACTGTACTTATGATGCAATCCTTCTTTGACCGCTTGTACTTCCTCATTGTTCACCATCAGTTTCTTAAACAGTTTTCCGCTCGGAGCAGTGATGGTCAGCTCCACCAAGGTCATGGAAGGAAGTTCTCCCTGTTCCACATTGGAGCCGATTCCTTCTCCCTCAATACTCAAACGGTGTTTTTGGCCGTTGCTCTCGTATTGGAAGACGACCTCTTCCTCCTTGTTCATCAAGGTCTTGGTAATTGCGGAGGGCTTGTTGTAGCCCGGCACTTCGGGAGCCTCGAAGGTCCATTCGCTACCCTTGGTAAAGTAGTTGCCGAAGATAGCCTTTCTTGCGTCCTCTATCGTATAAGCCTTATAGTCAAAAGAATGTCTGTAGTTTGAGAGCAAACTCTTATCTCCATCTTCTATCGTGCTGGGCTTGATTTTTGATCCGAATACCTTTACAACCTTATCATTTCTTCCCACCGCCTTTATGGAAGGCATGGTCTCAATTTCCAATCCTGTGACCTTATCCACATATTTGAAGGTCACTTCGACCGGATTTACTACCGCCTTCGTATTGTCAAGGTCGGCTTTTCCGCTCTCATCGAATACTCTGGCGAAGGCAGCCTGTTGCTTGGCCTCATCTTCAAAGGTCCTGAAGAATATTCCGTTGCCGCCTTGTTTTCCTCTCGAGTCGAAGTTGAGTTTTTCCACTCCGCTCGGGATGGTAAATTCCTGCATACTCGTCAAAGCAAAGGCGGAGGCGCCGATCTCCTTCAAGGAGGCGGGAACATTGATCTTTTCCAACTTCGAACTGTGGAAGGCGCTTTCTCCTATCACTTCCACCGTATCCGGCAAAGTGATTTCTTTTATAGCGCTGCTGAAGAAGGTATCTTTTCCCAGTATCTTCAGTTGAGAATTTGGTGCAAAGGTCACCGTTTCAAGCTGTTTGGACAACCGGAAACCTCCGTGAATCTCCTTGAGAGTAGAAGGGATGGTGATCTGTGTAAACTCGCTTCCCTGGAAGGCCATTTCCCCTATGGTCTCCAATCCTTCGGGGAGCTCGAGGCTCTTTAGGGGACGATTAATTTTTTTCTTGTATGTTCCGTACAGGAAGGCTTCTTTCGCGATATGCTTTACGGGAACTCCGCCTATTTCGCTCGGGATAACGAGGTTTTCCGGTGCATCCTGCGTTTTGTAGCCCCTTATGGTGTTCGTTGCCTCATCGAAGTCAAAGGGATTTTCAACGAGTTTTTCCATCTCCAGAGCAACTCTGTGACTTTCAGAGTTCTCCGAGACGGTAAAGTCTTTCTCCAAGGGCTTGTAGCCGTCTTTGGTAGCCTTGACGGTATATTCTCCCGCCTTCAGTTTGTAGACTCCGTCGATCTTTTCGATCGCTTCATCCTTGTCTTTTTCCGTCACTGCAAGAACGGCATCCTTCGCTTCCTGAGGTGTGATCGTGAAGTTGACCTCGTACTTCATCTCTTGCGGAGGAGTCGGAGCTGTCGTATCCGAATAGTTGTAAATCAGAGGTTTTCCTTCTTTAAACAGTTTGTAATCAATCAGCACGGTCAAAGCTGCTCGGGTATGGAGGTTGCTCGGCTGAGCATCTTCTTTTTTCATTTTGAATCCGCCCATGACCTCATAGCTGAGAAGCCCGTCCAAAACGGATTTGCCGTTTTTAATAAATCTCTCATCGGTGTGAGGGTCTATTCCCAGATGGATCAGACCTTGGACAAAGAGAGCCAAGTCGTTGGAATGATAGGGAAGTTCCAGAGGGAGGTTGTTCCCGAACTCCTTGATCGTTCCGTCCTTGTCCATCGCTGCACTTGCCTTGGAGAGAAAGCCGTCTATCGCTGTTTTGACCTCGATATCTCCCTTTTTGTAGTAGGGAGCAAGAGCGATCATAGCGTTCCCTGCATCACTGATTCGATATTTTCCCATACCCGCATCCGTAAACTCCTTGATGGCAAGAACCTTTTGTCTTAGAGTTTCTCTATTTTCGGGGTGAGAAGGATTCGTGATATAGTCTCTTGCATTTAAGATGGTAAGCGAGTCAATATTCATATTCTTTCTGTTGGTTTGAGGTTTTTCCGTAATCGAGTCTATCAAATTATGTCCGTCGACACTCTGAATGTCCTGCCCGTTTGCCAACAGGTTGAATACATCGTTCTTATGCTTTGTAGGATTGAGCTTATACTGATTTTTCTTTATTTTTTCCAGCGATTTTGTAGCCTGTTCCGATACATCTCTGTCGTCATACTTTTTCATGATATGACTCGGAAGCTCTACGTCACTGATATAACGTCCTATAACTTCACTTACCTTCTCATCGATGCTCGGCTCAAAGCTGTATCGGAAGATGTTGCTTCCGTCCGTGTTCTTGAGTTTGTAACTTGCAACAGCAAAGAAGGTGACGGAGGAGGTCTTGTCGCTTTCTTTCAACAATTCCACCAAAGACTTGCCGTCTTTCGTCTTGTACTTCGCAGCAAAGATATCTTCTCCCAAAACGTTAAGAGCCGTTACAAGCCCCGCAACGACATCCGGTTTGCTCTTCAATTCTTGCGCGGTGCTCGTCTTCAAAAGACTTTCCACATTCGCGATATAGTTTTCTTTTATTTGAGGATCGTCGATGACGGAGGCTGCTCCACCGTAGATATGCGGCTTGTCATTCAAAAGGAGCTTTCCGTTTTCCGACTTGCTCTTATAATTTATGTTTATTTTGAGTTTAGTTGTAATATAATCCTGTTTTCCCGTGCTAAAGGAAGTTCCTCCGCAACTCATGGCCAAGAGGCCCAAAGTTCCGTTGAACGCACTGTTGAATATCGATTCCGCCCATTGTTCAAGACCGGAAGTGATCGTGTCCGCAAAGGCCTTGTCCTTGCCGGAAGCAACCGTCGCCATTACGGATTTGTATGCCGCATTCGGATTCTTCGGAGCAAGCTGTACCTTTGACTCCAGACCTGCTATCTGCTCAAACGTCAGTTCCTCTCCCATCCTCTTCAGGATATAGGCGGTTTCTTCAGAGAGGGAAGTATTCTTCTTCGCCTCGGTTAGAACTTCCTCATAGAGAGCATCCATCTCACGCTTGAGATTTTCCGTTTCGCCGGGCTTGGAGATCTCCGAAAACTTAAAGAGGCTCCGACCTGCAAAACTTGGATTACTGAAATACTGATGACTTCTCTCCATCGCCAAAGTAGCCACTTCCGTTGTCTCGGGATCGATCTCCTTCGAGAACAGATCCCGCTTAAACCCTTTTTTGCTTCCGATATAGAAGTCCGCAAGCGACTTGAAGGGAGACGGTCTCTTCCCTGCAGTCCAGTTCCCGTTTACACGGACAGACAGTTTTCCTATAGGATCCTTGGAATCGTCCGCCCTTGCCAGCAGTACCGTAGCCGTTGCCAGACCGTCTTCCTTGCTTTCGGGAAGTCCTCCCGCCCTATGCATCTTAAGAGCGAGATAGTCTTCCACCTTTTTCCCGTTGGCATCGACCAGTCCCTCATCGAGTTCTCCCAAAGAAAGAACCAGAGCGCTTCGGATGACTTTTTCGGTATCGGTTCCGTCTCCGAAACTTCCGTCGGAATTTTGAAGTGTACGCAGTTTGTCCTGTAGTTTCTTTGCCGTCCACTTCGAATCCCTCATATCGAATTTCGCCGCGTTTTCAATTGCGATCCCATAGGTCATATCTTCGATACTTCCGCTTGCCAAGATATCTCTGGAGCCGATCTCTTCAATCAAATTTCGTCCCCATGCGTTGTAAGGATCGTTCCCTGTTGCAAGCACCGCAAGTATGGTGTCCCAGTATTCCTCAACGGAGGAGGAACTGCCGAGGCTTTGTACCCGTCCTCGAACCGTTCGCACAAACTCTCGGGGAATATCCT
Source organism: Filifactor villosus (assembly GCF_042652965.1). NCBI lineage: Bacteria > Bacillati > Bacillota > Clostridia > Peptostreptococcales > Filifactoraceae > Filifactor > Filifactor villosus. The sequence goes on along the minus strand of NZ_JBHSHL010000022.1, from coordinate 55,436 downwards.
GTCCCGTATTGAAGAGCATTGCGGCAATCCTGCCCGACATATGTTCCCTGTCGATGTTCTTACGCATCTCCTCGGCGATCTCCTTCGCCTTCTTACGCTCACTTTCATAGCCTGTGAAGTAGTTTTCTATCGTATAGACGAACTTGATCTTCGTCGGCTTATCGAGAACATACTGATTTATAGGTGTACTTTCAGGAAATACATATTTTCCGTTTTCCCAGGCATAATAGATCCATCCGCTGCCGTCCCCATATTCTTTTTCTCTCAAATCGTGCATGGCCGCGAGGTAACTGTCTCCCTGCATATCGTAAGCCACGTTGTTTTCGTCAAGGTATTTCCTTATCAGGTCGGAGACCGTCTGGCCTTTTTCCACTGTAATCGCTTTCTCATTGACAAAGTTCTGCCCCACCAGCTCTCCACGATGCGTATGACCGTCAATCGTCAAAAGTACACTTATCGGTTCAACAGCAGCTGCTTCGGCAAAGATCGTCAGAGGCATCGTGCTCACAACTACCATAAGTGAAAGATAGAGTGCAAGCAGTTTTGCCCAAAGTTTTCTCTGTTGTTTCATTTCTACATCCCCTTTCCGTTGATTTTATAAACCGGTTTTGACAAAGGTTGCCCGTATTCTCTTCTCTCTTCGTTTTTCAAAATACATACCCTCCTTCATTCCGCTCGAAATTCCATTCCGGACAAGGAATACCCTGTCAAAAACAAACACAAAAAAATACTGCGACCTGTTCAAGGGGGCAGTTTGTCCATCAATATGTTATGAAATTGAGAATTACTCACTTTTGCAACTTCGACCCGCATAGGACCGCAAAGGTCTTCGGGCACTCCCGTTATGTAGATACTCTCTCAAACCATTGATATATCCCCTTATCCCAAGAATAGATCAACTTGATCGGCAGTTCTTCCGGCTAAGATTCATCCTCCGAACACCTTCCCGCCCCGAGGCAGTGGTTTCCTGTTCTTCGTTCTCATTACGGCAGAGGTAACTGCGCGGGATTTGCACCCGACTTCTCTATTAAAGACATTTCTGTCTACCAACCAATTTTATGTTTTTTGTATTCAGTTTATGTACACACAATACCATAATTTGTCTCCCTTGTCAATCTTATACACAAGCTCAAAACTTGTATTTTTCTAGGTTTAAAGCATCGTACCCTTGTTTTGTCATCTTCTTTTTACAAAGCCTTCCTCCACCTTCTCCCTATACCGAACGACAACTACAAATTTCTTACAGACTTCACACTCCGGTTTGTGTAAATCGGTTGAAAAAATTTTCTTATTTGATAAAATAGCAGTAGCGAAATTTTCTCACAGAGACGGCAAGGGGCAAATCTTGTCGCCGACATTTTCGAATATGAACGGTTCGAATCGTGACAGAACGAATACAATAATACGGATACCGCACAAGTCGAAACATTTTTAAACCTTGTCTCCGGATGCCTTATGTCTTTTGTGAGAGGATGAAAAGAGCATTTTATAAGTCAAGGAAGTTTGTTTTTTTTTTGCGATATCCCCTTAGTGATATGTAGGAGGTCCAGTTTGAAAAAAATTGCTATTTTCGGAAGCACGGGTTCCATAGGTACACAGACAACGCAAGTCGTTGATTCCTTTTCCAACTGTTTGGATATCCGTATCCTTTCGGCTCACTCCAATACAGACTTGTTGCTTGAGCAAATACGCCGTTACCGTCCGTCCTATGTCTTTATCACGGACAAAAAGAGTTTCTCTCTTCTCTCGAAGGAAGAGTTTGAACATCCTATCCGCTTCTTTTTCGGTTGGAATGCTCTTTCCGATGTTCTGAAGGAGGCGGATATCGATGTTGCCATCGGTGCCATCAGCGGGTTTGCAGGCATCTTGCCCACTCTGATCTGTATTGAGCACGGATTGAGGATCGGCCTTGCAAACAAGGAGACCCTCGTCGCCGGCGGCGATCTCGTTGCCGAAGCCCTAAGAAGACATCCCGAGGCCAAAATCATTCCGGTGGACAGCGAACATTCTGCGATTTTTCAGTGTCTGGAAGAAGGACAGGAAGTCGATAAGATCATCCTGACGGCCTCAGGCGGTCCCTTTCACTCGTTCACAAGAGAACAACTGAAAAAGGTCGGTTTAAAAGATGCGTTGAAACACCCCAACTGGTCGATGGGGCAAAAGATAACGATCGATTCCGCAACCTTGATGAACAAAGGCTTGGAAGTGATCGAGGCACAGCGACTCTTCGGGGTCGACTACGACGATATCGAGGTGGTCATCCATCCTCAGAGCATCGTCCATTCGATGGTACAGTACAAGGACGGAAGTATCCTCGCACAACTCGGGCGCGCGGATATGAGGTTGCCGATCCAGTACTCCATCTTCTATCCCGATCGTCAACCCAACTTCTTCGAACGTTTTGACTGGTCGAAGGGGATAGAGATGAATTTCAAGAAACCCGACATCGAACTCTTTCCCGCCCTCTCCCTCGCTTACGACGTCGGAAGAAAGGGAAGGTCCGTCCCCTGCGTTATGAATGCCGCCAACGAGGTCGCCGTTCACTCCTTCCTGAAAGAAGAGATCTCCTTCCTCCAAATTGTCGAGATCGTCGAGGAAGTGACCGGACAATTTGTACCGACACGGATCACATCCTTGGATCAGCTGATCGCTCTCGATGAAGAAGTGAGGGCGTTTGCCTCCGCATACATCCGTACTCATTGCCGATAGCCAAGGTACGTTATTCCGACATTGCGTAAAAAAACTGCATACAGAAATATGGAGACGGACTGTGCGGATTCTTGTGGATCTCTATCTCGTAGGAGGTATTCTAAAGACAGAGAGACCTTTCATACCCTTCTCCAATCAGAAGAGACGAACCGTCCGCTCCATTTATTACAGAATGTAGTTCAAAACCTCCAAAGTACAGGATATCGACTGTTTCAAACAAATATACGGCAATACCGTATAATTCAAAACATACGTATAAAATCAACGTTATGGGACTGATGAAAATCTTGAACATTTTGATATGACAAGCTTCTATATTTTATAAAACCGAGTGTTTGACTTTGTGGGGTTTTTTCATACGAATTGGAATCCCTCTTAATTTATTCACTCAAATTGGCAATATCAGCGATCTACTCCACAGGAGATAAAACGAATCTTCATAGTCGCAATAGATATAACAAGAGTTCTATCAAATACCGGTATTAGCGGTTTTTCAACAAGTGTGACAAAAGACAGTCTCAACGCCGGCGGAAAGGAGGAGTATCGGTATGAAAATCCGAACAAAACAAGCTTTGCTCTGTCTTTTATGCAGCCTTCTCTGTCTATGTTCCTGTTCGGCAGAGAACCAAGGTCAGTATGGGGTATTTTTGGGGATTGACTCTCAAGAAATCTCAAAACTCAAGGGATACGACCTCGTCGTTATCGATGCCTTACATTTTTCGACGGAGGATATCGAGGCTCTTCACGAGAAAAAACAGAAGGTATATTCCTATCTCAACATCGGCTCAATCGAAGATTTCAGACCTTATTATCCGCAGTTTGAACATCTTACGCTTTCAGATTACGAAGACTGGCCTGAAGAAAGATGGATCGATGTTTCGGATAAAGAGTGGAGGACTTTCATCGTCGATGATTTGGCAAAACAGATCAGCGAAAAGGGAGTCGACGGTTTCTTTATCGACAATACCGATGTTTGGTATCAATATCCCAAGGATGAGGTCTATGAGGCTCTCAAGGATATTCTCTCAGGACTGAAGGAGAAGTACCGCCTCCCCATCGTTATCAACGGAGGCGACAACTTTGTCAGACGTGCCTTGGAAGGCGGTGACTACAAGGGTCTGATCGATGCCGTCAACCAGGAGACCGTCTTTACTTCGATCGACTTCGATGACCGAAGCTTCCACCCGCAGGATGAAGAACAGACCCTCTACCTTACGGACTACCTTGCCCTTTGCAAGTCGAAGGGTCTGGACGTATACTTACTGGAGTACGGAGCCGATTCCAAAACAACGCGGAAGATAGGAGAGTTCTGCAAGGAGAAGGGCTATGTTTTTTACATCTCTCCTTCTTTGGAGTTGGACCGCTAAAGGGTGGAACCCTCCTCCATTTAATAAATTACACAAATACCGTACAAAGAAGAACCCTCGTCTTTTTGACAAGTTTCGACAAATGCAGAAGGCTTTGAATTACATTTGTTCTAAAGATCCCGTCTTTTGTATGAAACCGATCTCGCCCCTTCTCTGCGGATTATGTGAGAACTCTCCTTAGTTCGGATATCGTCCGACTGTTTCAGCCCTACCGAAATAAGGTATATACAAGCTAAGTCGATAAGATATGACGCATTGACAAACCATCTTAAATTTAAAGGAGTCTACTATGTTTTTAGAAAAAATACAATCGCCTTCGGATATCAAGCAGCTTTCCACCCAAGAGTTGAAGGAGCTTGCCTATGAGATCAGAGAACGACTGATCAAAGTCACGGCGGCGACCGGAGGGCACCTTGCCCCCAACTTGGGAGTAGTCGAGCTCACGCTTGCAATGCACTATGTATTCGACTCCCCCAAGGACAAGTTCATCTGGGACGTCGGACACCAGGCCTATGTTCACAAACTCCTGACCGGAAGAAACGATCGCTTTGACAGTCTCAGGCAGTTCGGGGGCATCTCCGGGTTTCCCAAGAGAAAGGAAAGTGCACATGACCTCTTCGGCGTCGGACACGCAAGTACCTCGATCTCATCGGCTACCGGCTTTGCGATCGCAAGGGATCTCAAAAAGGAGGAAGGCGAGGTCGTAGCGGTAATCGGGGACGGTGCATTGACCGGAGGTATGGTCTACGAAGCGTTAAATCACGCGGGACACCTCGGTTTGAATATGACCGTCATCCTGAACGACAACGACATGAGTATAGACAACAGCGTAGGCAGTATGTCGAAGTACTTGACGAAGGTCCGCACGGAGCCCGGTTATACCAAGGCAAAGCAGGAGCTGGAAGGTCTGCTCAAGAAGATTCCTTCCGTCGGAAACAAGGTCTTCGATGTCGCCGAGCGTTTCAAGGACAGTTTCCGAAACGCTCTTGTTCCGGGAGCCTTCTTTGAAGAACTCGGTTTTAAATACTTCGGACCCATCAACGGTCACAAACTGCCCGAGCTGATCTCCGTACTGGAAAACAGCAAGACCTTCGACCGTCCCGTTCTGATCCATGTGATCACGACAAAGGGCAAGGGGTATCTGCCCGCCGAAAACCGTCCCGACAAATTTCACGGTACGGGAGCCTTCGACATCAAGACGGGAGAACAGCTTGCGAAGAAAAAGGCCGTGTCGTACACGGATGTTTTTGCAAAGACTCTGATCGCACTGGGCGAAAAAGATAGAACCGTTGTCGGCATCACGGCGGCTATGGGCTCCGGAACGGGGATCGACAAGTTTGCCTCCGTCTTTCCGGACCGTGCCTTCGATGTGGGTATCGCTGAGGAACACGCCGTCACCATGGCATCTTCTCTTGCACTGGAAGGGATGAAGCCCTTTGTAGCCATCTATTCCACCTTCCTTCAGAGAAGTTTCGACCAGTTGATCCACGACGTCGCCCTCCAGTCCTCGCCCGTTGTCTTCGCCTTGGACAGAGGAGGTTTAGTAGGAGAAGACGGTCCGACCCACCACGGTGTCTTTGACTACTCCTACCTTCGAATGATACCGAATATGACAGTCATGGCACCGAAGGATGAGAACGAACTCCAACATATGCTCTATTCCGCAACGACCTACGGCTGTCCAGTCGCAGTGAGATATCCGAGAGGAGCGGGCAAGGGAGCCTTTATGGAATCGACCTTCCAAAAACTCGAACGCGGAAAGGCCGAAGTCCTCAGTTACGGAGAGGATATCCTTCTGATTGCCGTGGGTTCGATGGTCTATCCCGCTGTGAACATCGCAAAGAAGCTGGAAGAGGAAGGCCGGTCCGTCTGCGTAATCAATGCGAGGTTTGTAAAGCCCTTGGACAAAGACCTCCTTCTCGAAAAAATACGCGACTGCAAATATATCGTTACCCTTGAAGAAAACGTGCTCGCAGGCGGTTTCGGAAGTGCCGTCCTCGAGATGATGACGGAGAACGCTCTGTTTGACAAAAAAGTCCGATGCATCGGGATCCCCGACGAATTTGTTACCCAGGGAAGTGTCGATATTTTGAAAGAGCAGCTTGACCTTGACGAGGAAGGCATCCTTGAACAGATCAAACAGGACTTAGGCTGCTAAGAAGAAGTATGGTCAATAGAAGGATGATATTGTAACACTGCAACCCTATCGAAACCTTGTGTCTGTAACAGGAGCAGCGAATATTATATGTAATGCCGGGTATACAGAACATATCATTACCGAAAAACAGCTTGGAGGATGAGGCCCTCCAAATTTTCAACCTGTCAATTTCAGCGGATAACAGTATAAAAAGACCGCAGTATAAGCGGGTAAATATATGACCTTCAAACAGCTTTAACATTCCCGCGTTAAGGGCAAAATATATAGGGAAACGGATAAGTATATGACTTTCAAACTTTTTACCCATAGCAAGAGCACGCTTGAATCAGCGTGCTCTCGGTTTTTAATCCGCCCCTCCTGTCGATCGGAAGACGGACCTGTTCGTCTACTCTTCAAAATAACTCTCTACCACGGATTTTTTTAGCAAAGACAGATCCTTCGGCGTCCATTCGACCCGATCGGTCTTGTCGATCAACTTGTTTTTTACGCCCTCAAAAAAGTCCTTATTCCTTAAAAAGCTCTTGACCATCACAAGATCCTGTTCAAAACATTCCTTCAAATACATATGCTTCGCCCGGTTCAACTGTTCCAGAGTGACCGCCATCGAAGTGGGCGAATTTTTCCCGATCGACTCCAAGGCCTTTTGGGCAAAGGGCTTATCCGTATCCGCCTGAAGGGAGGCGATGATCTCGTTCAGATCCTCCTTATCGAAGTAGGTCCTGATGTCGTCCCTGTTTTCTTCGAGATACCCCTTCTCCGCCTCCCGGCTGTAGTCTCTGATGATGTCATCAACCGTCGCCGTAACTTCATTTCTGTTGAGTTTCTCCCATGAAAAGTCCAAGATCTCTTCTTTAAGCGCCGGATAATCCGACGAATCCACCTTGTAGTCGGCAACTCCCAAAAAGACACAGTCATCGGCACCGACCGTCTTGGAAGTCAGGGAAAGATACATCCCGAACCCGTCCTCCATCTTGGAGGTGTAGTAACTGACCCCCACATCGGGAAACAAACCGATCTTCATCTCGGGCATCGCCCAACGGGTATTCTCGGTGACGATACGAAAGTCCGTTCCGATCGAGATGCCGACTCCTCCTCCCATCGTGATCCCGTCCATATAACTGATGACGGGCTTGGAGTAGTCCGAGAGATAATAGTCCATCTCGTACTCCGCACGAAAGGCGTCTACCGCCTCCTCGACCTTCCCGTTCAGGCACATATCGTAGACCGCCATCACATCTCCTCCCGCCGAGAAGGCGCGATCTCCGCTTCCTTCCAAGAAGATCAGCTTGACTTGCCTGTCCTCTTCGCACCTTCTCAACAGGGAGAGGATCTCATCGATCATCTCACGATTCAGGGCATTGAGTTTTTTCGGCCTATTTAAGGTGATAAGGGCGACAGAGCCTTTCTTTTCAAACAACACATGATTTTCCAACGTTTTCTCCTCCTCTTCTCCCTCTTGGATCACAAGTCCTAAAACAAGTTCAGTCCCTACTCAGCTTCCCTCTACCGATATATTACGATATGGTTAACACTTTCTAAATCTCGGAATATGCAGCTGTTTTAAGCTTACACAAAGTTTGTTTTTCCTAAGCCCGGATACCAAAATTGAAATCTCGTCTACAAGAATACAAGGGATTCCTTATTTTAATTTCTCCAATGAGTGAAAAAACAAATCCCCGCATAAAACTCGGTGCATACTCCTTTTATTTCATCATAAAACAAACACGACTTTATATTCGGAGAAGGGATATCCTATGTATGTATAACTATTACAAACACAGGCTGACCTTGCAATCTTATCCATATATAAACTTCAATTGATCAAGGATGGTTTCTACACTCTTACCTTCAACCCCGATCTGCTTTAAATCCACATTCTCCTTTGCCATCCGCTCTGCAAATTCTCTCATATCGCCTTTTATACTATTCGGCAAATGAGAAAGCGGCTCTTGATTTCGATCCAGTAGTTCTGTTAAGCGAAAAACATCATTTTTATGTTTGCGTATGCTCTTACTGTCCACATGAGCTCCATCGGCCTTTCTATCCGAAAGATCAAGCCACGCCTTTGCCTTAAAAGGGATCAAATATGGAGCATCCAGAACTGTAATTCCTGCCACTCGTATCCTTCCTTGCCTTAAGAAGGAATAGTAATCATCATCAAGTAAAATGGCTGACAAGCCGGACACATCTTCATCTATCGGAAGAGGGCAAAGTACAGCGTCTTCCGACAAAACTATCCTATCCGGTTTTCTCGCAAACAATTCTATCATAGTTGGATATTCCCGTGATCGGGGATTTGTAAAACGATAGAACTGCAATCCTCCTGTGCTTTTGTTTCTATGTTCATATCCGGCAAAAGTCACATACTCCCAAAACCTTCTTCCAAAAGCAACATCTACAGCCTCTATGATCAGTACAAGATCAATATCCTTTGTAGCTCGAAAATCCAGCCCTTCATCCGTCATCAACAGATCACAAGCTGTACCGCCGATGATCACGTACTGCTCCTCATATCCGCGAAACCACTCTCTGAAACTTTCAATTCCCCTTACCATCGATATCACTCCATACCTGTTTAAGCATTTCTTCTACAGCTTCTTCCACCCTTTCATCTCTGTCTTCACGAAGAGCGAGAGCAAGGGAAAGTCTGTCTACACATTCTCCGCAGGACAGCTTCTTGGGGTCATAACTCCAAAGCTCTACCGCACACTGATCATCGGAATGTTGCAATCTGCCCGACGAGGTTTTATCCCACAAAGAGATACTTGCCGTAGCACGACAAGCCACTACAGGATGATTAAGCATGGAATATTCGGATAAAGCGGAATATCCGCTTATAAGCAGGTCCTCTTTGATTTCCGCCTTGGATACATAGACCGTTCGTTTTACAGGATTTAGCAAGTAATTCTGCGCCGCAAAAAAAAGTTCCTTCGGCGTTTTATCTGAAAAAATAACTTTTTGTACTCCTCGTTTTTCCGTTTGTAGCAATCCCATCTCTTCAAGCTGTCTTGAAGCTCTGGAGATCGATGTGGGTGTAAACGAAAGCACCTGAGATACATTTGCGGTCGTCAGTTTTCTGCAACCTTGATAGATGTAATGGAGAAGAAGTATCTGTGCTGAAGGAAGCATCTTTGCAGTTGCCGGTTTTCCTCCATCACATCTCTCCTGCAGATAAAGAGCCATAAAAGGAAGATAGATCTGCCTGCCTTCCACAATAAACGGTATGCGGTCCCGCAACAGATAATCTTTCTGCCGGTAGGTCAGATGTTCCGGCACAAGGATCACAGGCACACTCACTGCCCGTTTTATCCTTTCAAGATGTTTTTTTACGGAATTTACAGGATCCAGCTCCGTTTTCGGATAAACAAAAACAGCCTTTTTCCCGTCAATCGTGATCTCTTGTACCCGATATCGGGCATGGATATAATTAGGCAAGGAGATCATCTCATTGTTTTGATATACAGTTCGGATCCCAAGCACACGATTCAGATATTCCATCTACTCCACCTTCCTTATTGACTTTAAATTGAATTATAACTTAATTTGTGTTTTTAATCAACATTAAAGTTATAAACAGGGTGTAAAGTGCAAACGTTCCGATATCTCCCCATATCCCAAACACAGACCGTTTGTCAATAACACTTATCCTCTTAAACTCCGCGAGTAAGGAGGATAGAGCACCCCTTCTTCCGTTATGATCGCCGTGATCAGCTCATGGGGCGTTACGTCAAAGGCAGGGTTATAGACCTGAACTCCCTCCGCGACCATCGGTCTCTCATACCACATCGACGTCACTTCCTCGTCCGGACGTTCCTCGATGGGGATGGCCTCTCCGGACTCGGTATTCAGGTCGACCGTTGAGCTCGGCGCACAGATGTAGAAGGGGATGCCGAAATGTCTTGCCATGATTGCAAGCCCGTAGGTGCCGATCTTGTTGGCGGAATCCCCGTTCGCCGCAATCCGGTCCGCCCCGACAAAGACCGCCTGCACCTTGCCCCGGCTCATGACCGTCGCCGCCATATTGTCGCAGATCAAGGTCACGTCCATCCCCGCCTCATGAAGTTCAAACGAAGTAAGTCTTGCTCCCTGGAGCAGGGGACGGGTCTCATCCGAATAGATCTTGAAATCGTAGCCTTTCTCGTGTCCGAGGTACATCACCGAAGTCGCCGTCCCGTACTTTGCCGTTGCAAGCTGACCCGCATTGCAGTGGGTCAAAAGACCGTCGCCTTTTTTGACCAGGGTGAGGGCATGCTCTCCTATTTTTCTGCACATTTCGATATCTTCAAGCCTGATCCGAAACGCCTCTTCCAAAAGCTCCTTCCTTATTTGCTCGAGCTCTTCGCCCTTGAGTTCGAGTGCCCTCTCCCACATTCTCTTAAGAGCCCAAAACAGGTTGACCGCAGTCGGTCTGCTCGAGGCGAGGTAGCCTTTCACTCCTTCGAGTTCACGGTAAAAGACCTCCTTGTCCTCGGTATCAATCCCTTCCGCTCCCAGATAAAGACCGAAGGCAGCCGCGATCCCGATGGCGGGCGCTCCCCTGACCCTCAGTTTTTTGATCGCCTCCCATACCTCGCACACCCTTACCAAACGAAGGATCTTCTTTTCGTTTGGAAGCAGGGTCTGGTCGAGGATCAAAAGCGCCTTGTCCTCTCTTGAAAAATCGATCGTTTCATACTCCGATATCTTCTTTGTCCGCATAAGTCTTCTCCTTCCGTCTTATTTATCCGGTAAATATATATTCTGTTTACATAACCTGTTAAACGCAGAATAGTATCTGATCCGAAAAAGTCAAGATTATCTCTATCGACTGTTCATACTATTCTTCTTTTGAGTTATGGATATCAGCAATCTGTGACCCATAGAAGATAAACCGATGTTTCGTGGGTTGAAAAACAGATATATCCATACTTTTATTGGAGAATAGTATCAAACGAAGGCAGTTTCGGTGAAGGGTCTATTCTTCATCTTCCCACTTCATCGAACGTTGGACCGCCTTCTTCCAAAGTCGGTACTTCTTCTCCCTCAGTTCTTCTTCCATCTTCGGAAAAAAACACTGTGAGGACGACTGCTTGTCCGCCAATTCCCCCTCATCTTTCCAAAAGCCGACACAGAGCCCCGCCATATAGGCGGCTCCCAAGGCCGTCGTCTCCGATACCTGCGCCCTCTTTACCTTGACATCTAAGATATCGGATTGAAACTGCATCAAAAAGTTGTTGGTCGACGCTCCCCCGTCCACCCTCAACTCCTTGAGAGGAATCTTCGAGTCGAGCACCATAGCCTCCAAAACATCCCGCGATTGGTAGGCCAGAGCCTCCAAGGTCGCTCTTACGAGGTGTTCCCTCTTGGTTCCCCTCGTCAGACCGAAGATGGCACCGCGGGCATACATATCCCAGTAGGGCGCACCGAGGCCCGTAAATGAAGGAACGACATAAACTCCGTCGGTGTCCTCCACCAAGTTTGCATAGTACTCCGACTGCGGAGCGTCATAGACGAGGCGAAGCTCGTCCCTGAGCCACTGGACCGCCGCTCCCGCAATAAAGATACTGCCTTCCAAAGCATAGCGGACCTTGTTGTCCATCGACCATGCGATCGTAGTCAAAAGACCGTAGTTCGACTCGATCCGATGTTCTCCCGTGTTCATCAGCATAAAACAGCCCGTACCGTAGGTGTTCTTCGCCATCCCTTCTTCAAAACAGCATTGACCGAAGAGGGCGGCCTGCTGATCTCCCAGCACTCCCGCGATTGGGATCTCATGACCTCCGAAGAGGGGAGCGGAGGTAGATCCGAAGACGGACTTCGACTCTCTGACCTCCGGAAGGATGCTGAGGGGGATGTCGAACTCTTTGAGCAGTTCCTCATCCCATTGTTTGGTCGCGATATTGAAGAGCATGGTTCTCGACGCATTGCTCATATCGGTCACATGGGACTTGCCGCCCGTAAGGTTCCATATCAGCCAGGTATCCACCGTTCCGAAGAGGACCTCTCCTCGTTCGGCCTTTTCGCGGGCACCCTCGACATGGTCCAGGATCCACCTGATCTTGGAGGCGGAAAAATACGCATCGATCACCAGCCCCGTCTTTGCCTTGACGACTTCTTCAAGTCCCCTGTCCTTGAGTTCATCACAGTATTTTGCCGTTCGTCTGCACTGCCATACAATCGCATTGTAGAGCGGTTTTCCGGTCTGCTTGTCCCAGAGGACGGTCGTCTCCCTCTGATTGGTGATCCCGATGGCTGCGATCTCATCGGCGGTCACGGAGGAAACATCGAGCACCTCGCGGGCGACTCCGCTCTGCGAACCCCAGATCTCCATGGGGTTCTGCTCTACCCATCCCGCCTTGGGAAATATCTGCGTAAACTCCTTCTGCGCCGTGCCGACGATCCTCGCCTCCCTATCGAATAAGATCGCTCTGGAACTCGTTGTTCCCTGATCCAAAGCCAATATGTAACGCTTCATCCTTATCCTCTCCCTTCGTGTTTCTGACATATCTCTTATTATACTACGTTAAGCCCCGGATTTCCATTTTCAAATCGCTAAAAGACGGACAGAATATCGGCGGAAGGCGGATGTAATACCATTCTTCGATCAAAGTATGGTTCTATCTATTCTGCGACTACAAAAACTCATTTTATCTCCTGTGTAGTGCAAATCGCTGATATCAACACTTCAAACGAATCGCAGTATATTCAATAGATAACGGTAGAACCGCACTACTATGATGAACAACACAACCAACTTGCTGTCCATTTCCATAGATATCAGCAGAACCGCACCCCTGTCAAAAAACAGTGTTACAGACAAAAAAACACCCGATATCCAATGACTTGCATTGGATGGCGGGTGTTGTACGTTCTCCTTCGGAGTATATGGGATTGTGCCCTTTCGGGCTTAACAGGTTATATAACGTTATGGTTTGCTTGCTGAAGAAAGAGGATATGAAACAGTTTCCGTACCCTTTCGGGCTTAACAGGTTATATAACCAGAGTACTTCTAAAAAATGCATTCGAAAAAGAAAAGTTTTCGTGCCCTTTCGGGCTTAACAGGTTATATAACAAAAAAACATTAAAAGGTTCGTTTGTTTTTGGAGTAAGTTTTCGTGCCCTTTCGGGCTTAACAGGTTATATAACAAAAAAACATTAAAAGGTTCGTTTGTTTTTGGAGTAAGTTTTCGTGCCCTTTCGGGCTTAACAGGTTATATAACAAAGGAGTTCGCTATGACGAACATAATCAATCTCACGTTTTCGTGCCCTTTCGGGCTTAACAGGTTATATAACAAAGGAGTTCGCTATGACGAACATAATCAATCTCACGTTTTCGTGCCCTTTCGGGCTTAACAGGTTATATAACAAAATAATGGAAATTAAAAAAATAAGAAAAAATTAGTTTTCGTGCCCTTTCGGGCTTAACAGGTTATATAACCCTTGCGTTTTGAACCTGTTGCAATTACTTGCATGTAGAGGCCGTTTTTGTAAACCTCCCCCAAAAAAGCGATTTTTTGGATGAGGCGAAACCTAAGCCTCCAAAAAAAACAAGGATTTTTTGCCCTCTATCGATTGCAAATAGAGGTTTTGCGGACTTCATCATTTTTTTGAAAACCTACCCCCTTTTTTGACCCTAAACTAGGTTTTCAAGGAGGTTTTTTATCGATATTCCGTTAATCCCTAATATATAGATTATATCATAATGCGACCCGAACTTCAAGTTTTTTGAAACCGTTGATATTTTTGTTTCCCTCGGTTGCAAAGGCATATATTATACTATTTTTCAATAGAAGTATGGATATATCTATTTTTTAAACCACGAAAAATTGTTTTATCTTCTATGGGTCACAGATTATGTATATCCATAATTGAAAGAAATAGTAGTATTGTGCTCGGAGAAGCAATCCGAAACCATACAAAAACCGGGCCTTATCCAAGACCCGGTCCGTTTTATACTATCGTCTATTTAAACTGACAGGTAGGATACTTGTACTTGGAAGTACATCCTGACCCGCGTTGTTTTTCGATAAGGATATATCCCCTCTGCCTGACAGTTTAAACAAAAAATAGCATTGCTTTTCCAAAACTGCGAGATCTCCCGTATCGGGTAGTCCCCGAGGATGATCCGCCCTGCTTGACCTTCTACGATATCCTTTCTTCCGGCAGTTGCCTTATTTGTTTTCTACATCGATATCAAGGCTGTTCCACTCGGAAAACATCGTATGGTTGCCCAGTTCGAACTTGCCTTTATCTCCGTCATACTTGATCAAAAACTTCAACTCTTTGAAAAAGAAGGTATCCTTTTCAAACACCGCTTCGAACTCTTTTTCCACTTCGCTTTCCTCGACACCGCTAAGCCTTAGGTTATAGCTTTGTGCAAATAGAGGAATCAGCTCCATATCCTTGTTGCTCAATTTGAGGTGATAGCCGTCGGACTCTTCGGTAACTTCGAGATCTCCTTTGATGGAATAAAGAATATCCAAGAGTGTAAAATACTCGGGTGCGATCTCGTAACTCGGTCCGGTCGCTTCCTCCCGTTTGACTTCTCCATTCTGACTGATCTCCTGAATAAAGGTGTGATCGGGATCTCCCACGAAGGTAAACTTGATCTGTGCATCTTCCTCGCTGTTTTCAGTCTTATAGCTTATGCTTCCTTTTCCCTTCTTGATCTCCTTGGTGCCGAGATCGTACATAAGGTCCGCTTCCATAAGCTGGTTTGTCGTGCCTCCCTGCGTATCCACCTGTGTGATCTCATTTTTCAACCTGACCGTCTCTACCTTATTTGCCGCTCCCTTCGCCTTTTCAAGCACCTCATCCGCCGTTGCGGACTTGCTTGAACATCCCGCAACTACAAGTAATACAAGCGTAAGAGCCGTTGCCAAAAATCTTTTTTTGTTCATTTTGTACCTCTTTCTCAAATTGTAATTATCGTAGAATTGTCTATAAATGTAACACAATTTGAGCCCTTCGTCAAGATTTGCCCTTTATCTCCTCTTCAAAAGGAAGATGAACGGTGTAGCACACAAGGGCATATCGTGCTTTTTCCGTCATTTTACGGAAAAACCTTCCGAAAGGAGTACTCCTTCTCTTCTTCGATAGAAGTACGATCCTATCCGTCTCGAACATCAAAGTAGAGTATTTCAGGTCTGAAAAAGTCAAACTCATAAATATCAACGGTTCATACCATTATCCGACAGACCTGTGCTAAGGAGATACCGTATAATTCGAAAAATCGGCATAAAAACAATTTTGTAAGAAGGATGAAATTCTTAAAAGCATTGATATGACAGACCTTTGTTTTTTATAAAATTGAAGAGAAACCGGAAGTTTGCCTTTATGCGGTGTTTCCCTAATATCCGTTTTGGAATCACCAACATTTGCTTCCTCTTGCACAGAGTACAAATCCGCGTTATCCACTATTCAAATGATGAATAGTATCAAACGGATAACAATACTACCATATTCTGTGTCTGTACAAGATCGGTTTCGTTTTTCCAAATGATGCGGTACTGCCTTGAGCCCGTTTCAAACAAATACTTATACTACTATTCTTTTAAATAGTGGATATAAACAATCTGTGACCCATAGAAGACAACATAGTTTTTCGTCATCGAAAAATAGATATATCCGTATTTCTATTGAAAAACAGTATTATATCGACAACCTGTGCAATGTGAGCGGTACTCTCCCGCAAAGTCTCCTTCGGTCCTACCGCTCCGTTGCTGCTCATCCGAGAAAAGATCCTTCTATATCGTATACTTCATCTTTTCGATAATGGTGATGACCTTTCCGTCCCTGATCTCGATAAAGACGGGAGCACCGTGCCCTCCGGGAGGGATCGTGTTCAGGTACTCAAAGATCTCCTTGATCTCTTCCTTGTCGGTGGTGGAATACAGCCTGTCTCCCATCTCCTCCTTTACAAACCTCATATCGGAGTCCGTAAAGGTGCAGAACACCGTATCTGCAAATTCGAGGACCTTCTCTTCCTTGTCCTCATCGACGATAGCATAGCCTCCGATCAGGTCTTCTTCTTTCAAAGCAAGCTCTTCGATCCTCTTTCTGTCGTCGAGTTCAACAATCTCCAACTCGTTAAAGAGGAGCTTGTCATCCTCAAACCTCAGATAGCCCACCATGGCCTGTGTCTCTCCTTCCCTCTCCCTCTTCTTCATAAGATAGGTGCGGTAGAAGGCATCGAAGTTTTTTTCGTTCTTTGCCGCCTCGGCGGTCGTATAGCCCTTTTCCGCCTTGAGAAGGGCATCGGCGGACCTCCTGTCGATATAGGAAAGCGGTATATCATAGTCATAGCCTTCTACGGAGTATTTGATATAGTCGAGGTTTTCGATCAGCGAAAACAGAAGGGTGGAGCCGGTTCTCCACAGATAGTCGTGGCTCTTCGAGTCGTACTTGGCGATTGCCTCCTGCTCCGCCTTAAACCGGACCTCCAAGCCGTAGGGTCTTTTGTCCGTGTGGAGTTTCATCCCCGCATAGTTCAGGTCTTGAGGGAAGTCGACATGGTACAGGATGGCTCCGACCTTGGAATTGTCGCCGAGCTTTGTTCCGCGAAGTCGATAGAGCTCATCTTCATCCCTTCCGAAAAAGACACGGATCCTGTCGGAGGGATAGTAGTCCGCGATCACATCCGTGGCAAAGACCGTTTCCTCTCCGTTTCGTATCCTGATAAGATCGGCCTTGTTCTCCATCCCCTTGCTGTCCCTGACCCTAAGGACCATGATCTCGTCCTTCGACAGGCTTACGGGCATGTAGTTGAACTCCTTTCCTTGTGTGACTTGGCGAAGGTTTCCGGTCTTGAGCTCATACTCATAGATGTGATGAGGTTGTTTGTCCCAGTTGTCATAGGCATCCTGATACTCTTCGACAGTTCCCGTCGCTCCTTCTGTCGTCGCACTGTAGAGGAGTTTTTCTCCGTCCCGTGTAAACGAAGGCGTCATCGCCACCTGACCTTCGTCCATAAAACGAATCAGGTCATAGGATCCGTCTTCTTCCATCTTCATCAGTATGGCTTCCTTCTCGATGAAGAGATCTCGATATCCTCCTCGAATCAGCCCTACAATGCTGCTGTCGTCAGGATGAAGCACAAGGTTGTCGTCGTAGGGAAGCACTGTCAGATCTCCGCTCAGATCCTGTTCTTTTTCTTCGAAAAGCCCTGTAAAATCCGTATGTTTTTTCTTTTTCGTATCGTAGACTCCAAGGCCTGCAAAATCCGCACTTGTGGAGCCTGAGGCGAATTTCTCCTTGACAAACACATATCTTCCGTCCTCGCTGATCTTGGACAGGGTGGGGTTGTAGCCGAGTTCATCCTCGCCCGTCTCCCTTCCTTCCACTACGGTCCTGATTTCAAACCTTCCGCGTTCCAAACTCTTCAGATCGATCTCCACAATGCCCTCATTTCTGCCGAACCTTCCCTCCGAAGTCTGCCAACTCTTATAGCATCTCGCATAGAGTGTATCATCGGACACCTTAAAGTTGTCGTACTCGTAGACATAGTCGGAGATCTCCGCCTGTTGTACTTCGACCTGTGCCTCCTCGGTCTTCTCTTCTCCGGAGGAGTTCGCATCAAGTTCCCGCTTTTGTATTTCGACCTTCGATCCGTCTTTTTCGCCTACCTCCCGATCCAAGTAGTTGACAATCTCCTCACTTTGGGGATCGTAGATATAGATGCCCGGCTCGTCATCCGCATAGATGAGCTTATCTCCCCACCAAGCATAAAAGTTGTCGAACACATATTCCTTTCCTCCCAGTTCTTCGTAACGAGCCTTGTCGATGTCGTAGAGGAACAAGGCCTTGTCCTTCCTGTAAGCGATGTATCTTCCGCTCTCCGATACCGCAGGGGCAAAAAAGTCTTCTCCGTCCTGTATCTTCACTTCACGACCCGCATTGAGGTATTTGTTGAGATAGGAGTAGTAGAGCCCGTCCTCCTTGGCATATACGACGAAGGAGTTGTTCCTTCCCTCATCCGAGTCCGGCAGTACCGAACAAGCCGTCATAAGACCCGATGCCAAGACCGCCATCGCAAGCACGAAGGACAGAGCCCTCTTTCCGCCACGTTCTTTCAGTGAATCCATCATCGTCTCCAATCTTCGCTTTAATTCCAGTCCGCTTCCTCCCATCGATGTTGTAAAAACCTGTTTTCTTCCTTGAGTGAGGGCGATCACGCTCAAGATCGTCTTCGCGTAGTCCTTTCTCTCCTGTCTGTCCATCCCTTCAACGACAAGTTCATCCGTTGCGTACTCCCTGTATTTTTCGATCTGTGAGCACAGAAGAAACATCAGAGGATTGAACCAGTGGATCGAACGGATGAGAAGAAACACATATTGAAGGGCGATGTCTCTCCTCTTGAGGTGGCTCAGTTCATGCAGAAAAATCATCCTCAGCTTCTTCATGTCCTCCTCCTTATGCGAGAGGACGACTTCGGGTCGCAGAACACCGACCAGCATCGGAGAAGAGAGGTCTTCACAGAGTTTCAGCCCTATCTTTCCTCGAATACCGAGGGCCCGTCTGCACAGGTCAAACTCCCGCTTATACTTGTCATCGCTGATATCTTCGGAGTTCTCCTCCAACTTTTTTCTGAACCTCAGATAGGAGATCAGATGAAAGAGGAAGAAGAAGGATCCGCCCGAAAGATAAACAAGGTTTATCAAGGTCTTGAGATCCATCTCCGCCCTTTCTCGCACAGGAAGAGCTGCGGATATGCCCTCATCTCCATGTTTTTCTTCTATAATCTCCTTTTGTGCAAGGCTTTGGCGAACGACCTCCGGACGTATCTCGGTTCGCTTGACCTCGGTCGGAGCGTGCTCTTGTTTCTCCAAGACCTCTCGGACGTAGAAGTCCCCCTGTTTCGCTGCTTCCGTCCTCCCCGTCGGCATAGGGGATACTTCCCTTGCGGGAATCACAAAGGCCACCATACAGAGGACCAGGACCGTATAGTGCCAGGAGGAAGAAAAGTGCCTCTTCGTCAAAGGGCGTATCAACATAAAGAACAAAAACACCAGACTTCCGCTTAAAGACATTCTTAATATCAGTTCGAGAAGACTCATTTTACAGCCCTCCTATCCATTCGTTCAGCTCCTTCAGATCCTCCTCGTCGATCTTTCCGTTGTCGTACAGAGATGCGACCAAAGACTTGATGTTGCCGCTATACATCGTATTCACAAAATCATCCGCCTGATGAGACTTGTACTCCTGCTTGCTTACAAGAGGCCTGTAATAGTTCATCCGCTTTTCTTTCCTGACCTCCAAGATCTTCTTGTCCGCCAACCTCTTCGCCAAGGTGAGGATGGTCGTATGTTTCCACGAGTTTTTCTCCTTGAGCTGTTCTATGATCTCCGCGGTACTCACTTCTCCTCCGGATTTCCAAACAATCTCCATGACTTCACGCTCGGCATCCGACATTCTTATGGTTCCCATCTTCATCCCTCCTTTTATTCTACACCTTGTAGTAATTATATTTTACATCTTGTAGAATATAAGGTCAAGATTTTTTTGAAGATGAAACGTTTCTGTAATAGTTGTATGATACTATTATCTGTTAAAATTGGCAGGTTGAGTGCTTTGGAGCATATCCTCTCCAAATTGTTTTTCATAGATGATATATTCCGTATATCCGGCATTTCAAACCGAGGAAGATGCCTTGCAATTCACAAAACAAGCTTGAACCGGTCTTTATACTATTATCTATTGTCCGGTCGTGAAGTTTGGATTCTACGATTACTCAGAACGTTTCCGACAGACATATAGTCTGTTTACCTGAGATTTTAAAACGGAGAATAGTATTACCAAACGATAAAAAGCACATTTTTCGTATTTGTGTGTTGTTTCTTGAGTTATAGCAAGGAGATCATCCGATCAAAAGCTCCGATAAACCAAAATGTATCATTGCGAAGAACAGTATACAAACCGATATTTCATCGTTCACAACCTAAAAACACTATGGCCCTTTTTCGAGCCATAGTGTTTTTTGTGTTATTCTTCACTTCGGTATATCAGTTCGTAGTCCTCACCCTTTACCTTATAGATTCCTTCGACATCTTCGGTCAGGAAGTTCATCAAATCCCGATCGGTCTGAGTCTCGATACAGATCCCGCAACTCGAACTCAAACTCCTGGGAACGGGTCGCGTGAAGTTTTCTATCCCCGTTTTTTTCAAAAGTTTGGAGTAGTTGATCGCTCCGTATTGGGTAAAGAACAGGACGAGGTACTTACTTTGTTCCATGAAGCAGAATATCCTCCGTTTCTTCCTTGATTGATACCTTGTATCCGCTGCTTTCCAGAGTTTTCTTCACATTCTCTTTCGCAACGTTGTTGTCGACCTTAACCGTGACCTCCTTCGGACTTGACATTAAGGCTCTCTTTGTTTGAATAACGGGTTCCGGGCAGGAAAGCCCTCTTGCATCTACTTCTACCATGTCATTTCCTCCTTATTTTGTGATAAAACCGTTGTCTTTTCGGATATTCATAAATCCGATCACTACAAATACAATCAACGCGATAACAACCGCCATCTGTCCCGCAGGTGTCGGTCCCTTCGGGGAAGATGCCAGGCCGAAGTTATGTGCAAAGGCTGCACCGACTGCCAAACCGATGACCGTAATTGCGGAATCCACGTTTCCTTCTCCCGCCAAAACGAGTTGTCTCAGGGGGCAGCCTCCCAGAAGGATGGCTCCGAAGCCGACAACCACCATACCGAGGAAGTTCCACAAGCCGTCCATATGAGCGACCGGTTGCTCTGCAAAGCTCAAGTTGAATTTCTTCATTACGATGTTCATAATGAGTGCAAAGACAAAGGTGGAGAAGATCCCCCAGAACAGAGTAAAGTCTTTGAACATAATGATGTCTCTAAAACTTCCCGCCGTACACATTCTTGTTTTCTGTGCTCCCACACCTACAACAAGCCCTACGATAAGAGACCAAAGAATCGGTGCGTGTTTGGAGCCCGGTCCTTCCTGACTGAACAGAATAAAGCCCGCTCCGCTCATAAGCAGTACCAAAAGTACCACCTGCATGATCGAGATGACCGAACCTTCAATTGCGGAAGACTTATAAGATCTCTTTAAGCTGTAACCTTTTTGAAGGAAGAAGATCCCAACTCCTACTCCCGCAACAAAACCGGCCAAACCGAAGATCGCATTTAAGTCTCCTCCTGCCAATCTGAGCAACATTCTGGTCGGGCAACCCAAAAATACCAATGCTCCTACCATTACAAAGAACCCGATTACAAATCGAAGCAAGGGAGCGGAGCCCGCTCTCGGCTTAAACTCTTTTTGTACTACCGAAATCGCCATCGCTCCCAAGACGATACCGATGATCTCAGGTCTTATGTACTGTACGACCTCCGCCCTGTGAAGTCCCAAGCCTCCTACGATATCCCTGATGAAACAGGCGATACAAATACCCATATTGCCGGGATTTCCCTTCATTACGGACAGTACCGCCAATACTCCTATCAGACCTCCCACCACTACAAGTTCCACGGTCCTTCTTTTGTCATTCATCCTTTATGCCTCCTTAACTTATGATATAAAGACTTGCACACTTTAGGTGCGAATTTATTATACTATTTTATCTTAAATAAATCTATATATCTTAAAATTTTTTAATATATATTTTTATTTTTCTTCACAAGAATGGTTATAATAGGGTAAAATAAGAACAACGAGCGACTGCATAAACGATCCGTTCCAACGATTGACAGCCGGTTTTCATGATGTAATCTCTTTGAGATATGGATATGGACGATTTGTACTCCGAGGAAGAGATATCGAAGGTTTGTGATTGTACAGCAAATATCACAACACTTGTATTGGAGAATAGCAGGAAACCTATCCGACTATAATTTCTCAGTATAACAAAGGAGGATTTTCTATGCGTGTATATATGGACAACTCAGCAACTTCATTTCCAAAACCGAAACAGGTGAGCGATGCAATGGTCGAATATATGCTTTACTCAGGAACAAACGTTTCCCGAAGCACTTCCTCGCAGGCCGATGCCACAGCGGACAAGCTCTTTGTCCTGCGTGAGACCCTCGCCGAATTCTTCCATGTTTCCGACTCCAGAAACGTGGTGTTTACCAAGAATATCACGGAGGCTTTGAACATCGTGATTAAGGGCTTTTTGCACACGGGAGATACGGTTATGACGAGCAGTATCGAACACAATGCCGTTATAAGACCTCTGGTACAACAAGGTGTGAACATCTTGAGCGTTCCCGTCAGCAGAGAGGGCGTGATGGATCTCTCCTTTGTAAAAACGAACCTGCCTTTTGTCAAGGCCTTCTTCTGTACCCACGTTAGCAACGTGTCCGGAGATGTGATGCCCATTGAGGTCCTGGCGGAACTTTGCAGAGAGTTCAATATTCCTTTTATCGTCGATTCGGCACAGAGTGCGGGACTCCTGCCCATCAACATGAAAAGGACTCCCATCGACTGCCTTTGCTTCACGGGTCACAAAGCCCTTCTGGGACCTACGGGAACAGGAGGAATGATCATAGATCCCGAGTTCGCCGAAAAAGTGCCTTCCTTTATCACAGGCGGAACGGGAAGTCTCTCTCACGAGGAAGTCCACCCCGACCTCCTGCCCGATAAGTATGAGGCGGGTACCGCAAATATCGTCGGGCTCATCGGTCTCCTTGAGGGAGTACGATCGATTTTGGACCTCGGCTTGGATAAGAGGTGGGAGATAGAGACTTCTTTGGGTCAAAACTTCTTTGAACAACTCTCCTCCTTGAACGGCATCGATATCTTGGGCTCTCAAGACTATTGCACAAAACCTCCCGTGTTCTCACTAAACTTCAAAAACTTTGACAACGCGGATATCTCCTACCTCCTCGCCCAACGCTATCAGATCGACAACCGTTGCGGTCTGCACTGCGCTCCCAGGGCACATCAAAGCTACGGAAGCTTCCCCCGGGGAAGTGTGCGTCTAAGTTTGTCGCATTTTACCACCGAAGAGGAACTCGACTATGTAACACAAGCCCTGAGAGAACTGACGAAGTAAAGCGAAGCAGATAACCTCGGAATCAGAAACAAGACCCCTATCAAAAAGCGGAACTGTAAAACCCCTTGCAAAGATAACAAACAACACTTTGGCTTTGCAAGGGGTACGAATTTTGATATGACCAGAGCCGATTCAACTTCTACAACACTTCTTCTCCGTACCGCAGTTTGCGTCTGACCTCCTGTAAGGTATCATCCATCTTTTGCAATTCCACGAGCTTGAGTTTTTCCTCCTGTGTGGTTTCCATCACCTTGCTGATCCCGCCGTTGGAGATTACGATCCTCTTATCCGCCATCAGGGCAAGCAGGGGGTCATGGGTTGCCATCAATACGATCTTGTCTTCCGATACAAGCAGCTCCAGAGCCTTCTTCCTGTCGATACCGGCATTTTCAATCTCGTCGATCAATACGATGGGCGACTTGCTCAAGATAGCGGTATCCGCAATCATCAGGGCCCTCGACTGGCCTCCGCTCAAAGCCGTGATCTGTGTATCGACGGCAAACTTTTCTCCGGCGAGCCGGTTGGCCTCCTCTATGATCCTTCCGACCACTCCCTCAATATCATCCACCATCCTGCTCTGCGCATGAAGTTCCAAGAATTCTTTAACAGACAGGTCCATAACGAAGTTCATATTCTGTGACAGTTGTGCGACCAGCTTGTTGTTTGAAGAAAACCTCCACTTCTTATCGGGAAGTTCTCCATTGATTCGAATTTCACGGTTCGTCGGAGTATCTCTCTGTGCCGTCCACTCGATGTCGGCGAGAAGTCTCGATTTTCCCGAACCCGTAGGTCCTACGATGGATACGATTTGTGACTTTTGAATGGTAAGTTCTTCAAAACCCTCTTCCTTTCCGGACTTGTCTCTTCCGGGAAGAATGGTCAGGCTTTGCACTCCGCTATCTTCCTCAAGCCCCAAAAACGCCTGCATCTGCATGATGTAGTCGAAGAAATCCTCCTCCATTTGCCTGATATCCAAAGCATGATCTTCCAATTCCTCCTCGGAAAAACCCTCGAGAAAATCTCGATAGGTCTTGTCCTCAAAACCTTTGACCTGAAGCTGATTATCCTCAAAATACGTCGAGATATACGGATATTGCTCCAACAACTCTCTTATCTTCTTATCCCTCATACTGTTCTCCTAATTTCATCTTTCTGACATTACCCATCTGGTAACTCTCCCCGATTCTCCTCTCTCCCAGACAATAGGAACAGAGGGCCGAAGGCATGGGAAATCTCAGTTCCATTCCCTGAACGCTCTCGATTTTCTCCTCTTCGTCGTAGAGAAGGGTGCTGAGCTCATAGGCTCCCTGACCCGTTAAGCCGTTGACGTGCATCGTGATCGCCCGGGGGTTGACCGAGCTTACCTTTGCCGCAAAAACTTCCCTCTCCGCCTGTGAAACGATGTCCCCCTTTGTGATCACTACGATATCCGCCGCTCTCAACATAGGACCGATCTTCTTGGGGGTATTGATCCCGGAGAGGTTATCTATGACACAGATTCCCTTAACCTCTTTGAGATACGGGGAACAGCGGTTGCAGAGGCCTGCGGATTCGGTGATCAGAAGGTCAAGTTTGTTCTCGTTTCCCCAACGAACGACTTCTTCGACGTTGGAGGCGAAGAAGTGGTCGGGACAAAGAGCTCCCGACAAGCCTTTCTGAACCATGATCCCCGCCTTTTCGTACAAGATATCATCATCGGTATAGAGGCAGTCAAACTTGACTACCCCTACCGAAATATTTCTCTGTTTTAAGGCTTCCGCCGTCTTTAATATCATACTTGTCTTCCCCGAAGAGGGAGGACCGGAAACTACTACAAAATTCATATCTTCCTCCTACTGAACAAGCTCCTTGAATACAGCTTCGCAACGTTCCAAGATCTCTCCCACATTGTTGTCGTGAATGTAATCCCATCCGACCCAACAGAAGCCCTGATCACCTGTCAGCTTGTTGTCCACATGACAATTGGTGGAGGGGAACTTTCCGTTTGCGGAGAAGATCTCTCCGACCTCCTTGGACAAGAAGTAATCCAAGAAGGGTTTGAGCTCTTCTTTTTCCTTTTTGGCAATCAGGAAGATGGGGCTCACAATCGCTCCCTCCTTGGGCCAAACCGGCTTTATCGGTCCATTCTCCGGCAATATCTGAGTAAAAAAGTAGGGTGAGATACTGATGACCGGTTCCGCACTCTGTGCAAGCAACCCCTTTGATTTGACCATCTGCGCGGGATGCAGACTCTTTTGGAAGGAGCGGGCAAGGTTATTGATCCCTTCTTCTGCGTACATCTTGTAGATGTGAATGATGACGGCGTTGAAGAGGTCGAGATCATGCATCGGCAGAGCCAAAGTGTTCTCAAACTCAGGGCTTAAGATGTCTTCCCATCCTTGAGGCATCTTTCTTCCGCCGAGAAGTCTCTCGTTAACCATGATGATTGCAGGCACCACCCCTATGATCGAATATTCTTTCTTGGGGTCTCTAAGGTCTATGTTATCATTGCAAAAATCACGATTGAACTCCACATCAGGAGCACAAAAAATACCCTTGTCATTAAACTGCCCCATGTATTTTTTGTCAAAGAAGAGATCAAAGCCCGCCGAGAGCATCATATCGGGAAGGAGTTCTTCCTTGCCCTGAACCACCTGCTCCTTGATCCAGTCCATCCCCATACTTGCAGCACGAAGATCATAACCGATCTTTTTATCGAGTGTGGGCTGTATCTTCTCCAATTCCTTGGTAAAATTCTCCAACAGCGGAATACGGATCGGGCAGGGGAGAACCCCTTCGATTCGAACATCTCCCTGAGCAAAACTTCCTTCTTCTCTCAAGGTCTGATCGATTCCCTCCCTCTCCTGTCTGATTGCATCCTCCAATTTTTCACAGAAGAGCTCCGCATTGACCTTCTTCATTTTCAGAGCGGTCTCCAAGGTTACGGAGTTTGCCATCGCCTTTCGAAGGGTAGGATTCTTCAACTGTTCGAATCCGTTTACCACGAAGACCTCCAAAGTCTCGGGATACTTCTCCAATATTTCTCCCACCTTGTCTTTTACATTGATATATCGAGCCATTGTTCTTCTCATCTCCTATACTCTATCTATCCCTGTCATCCATTGTCCTACAAAAAACCTCTTTCCATCAGGTTATTTACACTATATCATAATTTTTTACCAAAATCCGTAACATATGATACAAATTCTCAATAATTTTATCTTCTTTGTTTTACGGGTAGGATCGACACCCCGCCAAATCATTGAACAAGCATCCGTGTAATTCTGTTTTTCGATAGAAGAATAGCGTATCCGCCTCGATTTTCAAAACGGAGCATTGCCCGGTCTTATACTATTCTTCCTTTGAGTTGTGGATATAAATAATATGTGACCATAGAAGATAAACCGATTTTTCGTAAGTTGAAAAAAGGATATATCCATGCTTCTATTGGAGAATAGTATTATACTGTATCTATCAGAACTGTCCGGTATTGAAGTTTGAATTCTACGATCACCCAGAACGTTTCCGGCAAATATATATTCTGTTTACCTGAGATTTTAAACGCAGAATAATACTAACAAATCAAACCTGTCGATATCAACTGTTCAAACAGATAGTAGTATAACGCTTTGCCTGTCATACTTGTTACTAAAAAAAGAGGGCTCCTTCGAACCCTCTTTTTCAACTCCAAGATATTTCGATAGTGGATATGATTTCTCAATGATCCGCATCGATTTTACCTTCAAATGTTCTTATAGAAGGTAAAACGGATTTTCCCGATCGTAAAACAGATATATCCATACTCCTATCGGATAATTAATATTAACTTGCTTTTGCCGACATCTTCGCTCTTGATTTCTGGAAGAGGATGACTGCCGCAATTGTGATTGTTCCTATGATATCGGTCATAAGAGAAGGATTGATCAACATCAGTCCCGCCGCGATCAAAAGGATACGAATAATTGGATTTGCCTTTGTCTGTACCCATCCGGATACCCCTCCCGCAATTCCGTACATTCCCACCAACGAGGTGATGATGATCCTCACCACTTCAAGAGCCGTCGTATCCACCAGGATCAGGGCCGAGTTCATAACAAAGATGTAGGGGATGAGGAAGGCGGCTATCGCAAGCTTGGTAGCCTGAACCCCCGTATTGAACGGATTTCCTTTTGCAATCGCCGAACCTGCATAAGCTGCAAGAGCAACCGGCGGTGTGATATCTGCGAGGATACCGAAGTAGAAGGCGAACAGGTGAGCCGACAATGCGGGTACTCCAAGCTGCATGACAACAGGTGCCGCAATCGTCGAGGTAATCAGATAGTTTGCCGTTGTGGGAACTCCCATACCCAAAATCAGGGAAGTAATCATTGTGAAGAACAGGGTCAGATACATATTTCCTCCCGCTGCTGTCAAAAGCCCTCCTCCGAGTTTAAGTCCCAGACCGGTCAAAGTTACGATTCCTACAATAATTCCCGCTACCGCACAGGCGCAGGCAACTCCGATGATGTTTCGAGCTCCGTTTACGAAGGCCTCTCCCAGAGCCTTGATGGGAACATGGGTACTCTTGCGTAAATAGGGCACGATGATACAAGCGATGATCCCCCTGCTCGCCGCGTAGATGGGAGAATAGTCCATACCGAGAAGAACGATGATGACGATAAGAGGAAGGATCAAATGACCTCTCTCCTTCAAAATAGGACCTACCTTGGGCAGGTCTTCCTTCGGTATTCCCACCAAACCTATCTTCTTGGCTTCAAAGTCGATCATCATCCAAATTCCCGTAAAGTAAAGGATTGCCGGAATGATCGCCGCCTTCGCGATAACGATATACGGCTCTCCTACCGCATCCGCGATCAAAAAGGCTGCCGCTCCCATGATCGGAGGCATGATCTGTCCTCCTGTGGAGGCCGCCGCTTCCACCGCCGCTGCAAATTCGGGGCGGTATCCGAGGGACTTCATCAAAGGAATGGTAAACGAACCCGTCGACACCGTGTTCGACACGGAAGATCCCGATATCGTTCCCTGCAATGCCGAAGTCAGGACGGCTACCTTCGCCGGTCCTCCCGCCGCATGACCGGCGATCGCATTCGCCAAATCGATAAAGAAGGCTCCAATCCCTGTTTTCTCAAGGAAAGCTCCAAACAGAATAAACAGGAAGATATAGGTCGCACAGGTTCCAAGCGGAAGACCTATGATCCCTTCGGTTGTGTAGAAGATGTGGGTCGCTATTCGGGGAAACGCATAGCCCCTGTGATGAAGAAACCCGGGCATCGACTTGCCGAAGTAGGCATAGACCAAAAATATCGTTGCAATGACAACAATGGGAAGACCTACCACTCGTCTGCAGGCTTCCATGACCAGGATTACACCGATTGCACCGAGGATAACATCGGTCGAATTATAGGCTCCGGAGCGATTGATGATCGCTTCATAGTTGACAAGATAGTACATTACAATGCCGAAAAACGCCGCCGCAAACAAGTAATCCAGAGGAAAGATCCTATCTCTTCTACCCTTCTTCGTCGCAGGGTAGAGCAGATAAGCCAAACAGATAACAAAACCCAGATGGATCATCCTCTGCAATTGAGCCGGAAAGGTTCCGGTAATTGCGGTGTAAATCTGAAAACTCGTAAAACAAACGAGGATCGCCAGGATAAACTTGTCCCAAAAACCGCTCAACTTACGATATGCCGACTCCTTGTCGAGCATACGGATCAGCTCCTCCTGATCGATCTCCTGTTCCGTGAGGTTCTTTACGGACTCATCCTTTACCTTGGGATCCTCGCCCTTCTTCTTTTTAAACACAAGCTTCACTTCCTTTTCTATGTACGGATATCAAAGACCTGTACGAATTATTTCTAAGTTATTCAAATACTCTCTCAAACAAACTGCTTTTCTCGAGAAAAATAATGTCGGTTTTATAAGGGTTTTTTTCGAACAAGTACAGTTTATTCTCCCCTATCTCCAACAGGTGATCAGCGATTCCCGCAGCTGCATAGGATACTTCTTGCAGATCCTTCCTCGGAAAATCGAGTCTCAGATACCTTCCTTCCTCCGACATCTCCACTCCCTCAGCGAGAGAATCCATCATCCCTGCACCGTAGCTCTCAAACCAACCTGTTTCCAGATAAAAGGTCCTTGTCCTGTTATCAATTCGATAGCGTTCGATAATTTCCCCCTTATTGACGGAATGTCGAAACGAAATATCAAAGTACTCGGCTCCTTTTACGGGGATACGTTCCAAAACCATATTCTTTCTGTTTTTGATGACCAGATCCAGTCGAGACGGTACAAAAGCAAACAGACAAAAAAAGAACATCAGGAGGAGAAGGAAAAGCCTTCCCCTCGCTGAATAAGATCTCATCCTTACTTAACCCCTTTTTCATCGAAGTATTTTTGAGCTCCCGCATGCATGGGAACCGTTACTCCGAGATTTCCTTCTTCAAGCTTGAACTCCTTGGCTTTCGCATAAGATTCTCCCAAAGGCTCAAGATTATCATAGATAGCCTTTGTAAAGTTGTAGACCTCTTCTTCGTTCATATCTTCTCTACATACGATTAGAGCTCTTACCGCAAGGGTGTTGATGTCGTTTTCCGTCTTGTAGACATCCTTGGGAATCACTACGGAGGTATAGAACGGATACTTTTCCTTCAAAGCGTCGCCTTCCGCACCTGCAATATCTACAAGTTTCAACTGTCTTGTAACCGCAAGCTCTGTGATAGCGGTGTTGGGAACTCCGGCGGTAACAAAGAAGGCATCGATTTGACCGTCTTTAAACGCACTTCCGCTCTCCTTAAAGGAAAGACGGTTCACTGCAATATCATCTACGGTAAGTCCGTATGCTTCCAATACTTGAAGCGCATTTTGCTCGACTCCTGAACCCGCATCTCCGATTGAGACTTTTTTGCCTTTGAGGTCCGAAATGGAATTGATTCCGCTGTCCGCCGCAACGACCACCTGCACCATTTCAGGATAGATGGAAGCTACCGTTGCGAGTCCCTCAATCTTTCCGTTTGTCTCAAACAGACCCGTTCCGTTGTAAGCATAGTCCAAAACGTCGTTTTGAATGATGGCGAACTCCGCCTCATCCTGAGAGATAAGCATTACGTTCTCTTTTGATGCTCCTGTCGATTGAACCGTTGCATTAACTCCCGTCTGTGCGTTTACCAACGTAGCGATCGCTCCCGCCAACGGATAGTAGGTTCCTGAAGTTCCTCCGGATGCAAACACATAGTTTCCGTCGTTGGTCAAAGTTGCCGCCGTCTCAGTCTGTCCCTCAGTCGCAGGTTCCTGAGTCGTATCTCCTTCAGGCTTCGCACCTCCACCGCAAGCGGTCAGGCTAAGCGCCAACATTGCCACAAGTGCAAAACTCCATCCCTTTTTGAAAAATCGTTTCATAGCTAATTTCTCCCTCCTGATATACTCTTGTGATAAAAAACATACTTTCATTTGTGTATATTTTTTTAAATATATTATCATAAAATTTAAAAACTTTCAATCTTTTTGTAAGCTGAATACGGGTTTGTTTCAAGTCATACAAGCTTTCCTCTTCCAATATTTTTCAGAGATATATTCACCCTTGAAAAAAAGCCTTTCCTCCTTGATTTTTAAAAGAACCGGATCTATGTGTAAAATAGTTTTAATACTATTATCTATTAAAATTGAAAGGTTAAATGCTTTGAATCATATCATCCTCAAATTGTTTTTTTGGCAATAATAGATGTTTCATATCCGACATTTCAAACGAAGAATAGTATAAACATCTCACTCTCAATCAATTTTCTGTACTTTTTATGAATGGATTCAATTTATTTTCAATAAATTTTTGAATAGAAAACGCCTTGTGTTCCGGTATCTTCCCGAGCACAAGGCATTTTTCATATACAACTCTATTTATTTTTTCTGAAACTCGCCATGGTATAATACTCTGTTTATCAAAACTCCGATGATTGCTGCAAGGCTAAGGCCCGAAAGCGCGACCTTATCGGTAATCGGCAAAGCGATGTTCAAGCCTACATTGTGTCCCAACCCTAAGATAAGGATACTTGCTATGATGATAAGGTTCTTCGGTGTGTATTTGACCTTCATATCCTTCAAGTTCTTGATTCCGATATAGGCGATCATCGTGAATAACATCAGCGAAATCCCCCCCATAACAGGTACGGGAATACTTCTCAACACGCCACCGATTTTCCCGATAACTCCCAGAAATATCGCAAAGACCGCAGCGATCCTTAGGATCTGCGGATTATAGTTTTTTGTGATTGCAAGGACTCCGGTGTTTTCTCCGTAGGTCGTGTTTGCAGGTCCGCCCAAGAAACCCGCCACCATGGTCGCAAGTCCGTCTCCAAGCAAAGTCCTATTCAACCCGGGATCTTCGATAAAGTTTTTGCCTACTACGGTTCCGTTGGTCGTCACATCGCCGACATGCTCCATAAATACAGCAAGCACGACAGGAACGATCATCAGCACCGCACCGATATCAAACTTGGGAAGGGTAAAACTTGGCACTTGTATCCATGCCGCCTCCGTGATCAGTGTCGTATCCACTATATTAAAGTAAAGAGAAATACTGTAGCCTATAATCACGGCGATCATGATTGCCAACTGTTTGAAAAATCCCTTGCCCAACTGCGAGATTGCAACCGCTATACCCAAGGTGATAAAGGCAACTGCAAAGTTGTTCGATGCCATAGACCAAGCTGTGGGAATAAGGTTAAATCCGATGACCATAATCATGGGCCCTATCACCTGAGAAGGGAAGTACTTGGTTATCTTCTCAACTCCCACCGCTTTTACAAGCAGGGAAATAAGCACATAGACAAAGCCCGCAACAACGATCCCTCCCTGTGCGAAACGAAGATCTCCGTACTGCTCTCCCACCGCTATAATCACAGGGATGAATGCAAAGGAAGATCCGAGAAATACAGGCACCTTCCTCTTAGTGCAAAGGTGAAAGATCAATGTTCCTATCCCTGCACAAACCAAGCCTACCGAGATATCAAGCCCTGTCAGAATCGGAACCAAAACCGTCGCTCCAAACATCGCAACCAGATGTTGCAATGCCAGGATAAGCTTTTGGATCGTGCCCACTTTAATACCTTCTATATGAAAACTCTGTTCCACTATTGCTTTGTTTTCCGCCATTTCGTTCTCTCCTCCAACTAGTCTTCCAATATATATACTCCGGTTTTTCCGTCCACCTCATCCAAGTTGACATTTACAATCTCACTGTGTGAAGTCGGCACATTCTTACCTACGTAGTCCGCACGGATGGGAAGTTCCCTGTGTCCTCGATCAATCAGCACTGCAAGCTGAATGAGTTTCGGTCTTCCGATATCAATCAAAGCATCCATAGCGGCCCTTATCGTCCGCCCCGTATAAAGCACATCATCGACCAATACGACCTTTTTCCCTGTAATATCGATGTCGGGCTTGGTCATATTTTCCCTGGCCGTCTCCCTATCCTCAATATCATCCCTGTAACTGCTGACATCAATCTCCCCTACAGGGACTTCTTCGTGTTCGATTTCCATGATCTTTTTTGCGATCTTTTCAGCCAACGGAATACCCCTTCGATAGATTCCTACGATGATCAGATCATCCGTACCCTTGTTGCGTTCCAAAATCTCGTGGCTGATCCTGGTGATTCCTCTTTCCATGGCTGCCTTGTCCATGATCTGAGCTTTCTCCTTCATCCTCTTCTCCTTCCTCTGCTTTATAACCTTGAAAGGCCGATGTTTATGTACAACAACGACACAGCATCCTCGATACAAAAAAACTTTCCGCACAAAAAGAATGCGGAAAGCCGTCGTCGTTCCCTCAGCCCTTTTGTGTATCTCGTACATCAATTTAAAGGTCCTCCTTATTATAATGCAAAATTCTATTCTTTACAAGATATTTTGTTTGAAATCAAATGTCAGTTCCTCACTCTTTAGACATCGCCTTAATCAACTCATAGATAAGCAAAACATTCTTTTCACCAAGCTTATAAAGCGCTATCATCATTTCATTGAGCAATTTGGGATCATTCTTCTCAAAGTCAAAAAAATCCTTCGGGGAAACCTGCAGATACTCACATATGTGAAAAAACATCTCCATAGAAGGAAATGACTTTGCATTTTCGATTTTGTTTATATAACTCTCACTCTGTCCCAAAGAAAGGCTCATATCACGTGCCGAAACTCCCTTTATAGCCCTCAACTGATTTAATCTTTTTCCAAAACACTCAGCCCACATTATACTCCCCCTCCGAGTATAATTTTACTCCAATAAATTTCATAAATAGATAATATAATTATCTATTTATATTGACATATATACTTATATGATGTATTCTTTAATTATCTTATAAACTGTACATATGGAAAGGAGGGGAGTTTATAATGGTTGGAGTTTTAATGGTTGTTATATTTATTATCAGCAATGTTATTGTATCTTCAATAAGAGGGTTGTTTATGAAAATAATAGGTGCAACTGTAATGCCCTTTAAAATATCAACTCAGCTTATAATCAGTGGGGGTCTAACACTTATGGCAATGGAACTGTTAGGTCTCCTTTAAAACTTTTTTATCCCAGATTATTTACGAAACTTACGAGAAGTATCCGAAATTTTTTTCAATCAAAAAATCTTTCATATCTTTATTTATTGTATTTGTCCAGATGTATAATGAAAGAGTATGTCTAAACCAGTTTTTTAAGATGTATGTGACAAGGGTTTGTTTCAAAAACTATTTCGTGAATAATTTTCGTTTATCTATCTCTTAAGAAACAGTATTTGTTTATTTCTGAGAAGATAAAAGTATTACTCAAAAAATATATTTTTTACTAAAAGGTATTCAATGATTATTAAGTAAGAAGAAAGGAGAATTAAAAGATGTTTTGTTCTAACTGTGGCTCGGAAATCACAGGAAATATGAATTTTTGTTCTAATTGCGGTTTTAATATGAACAACAACTCTACACAAATACGAAATGAAGATGATCTCGTTACTTTTGCATTCAATGAGGTTTTCCTTAATTCGCAATCATTCGGAGATAAGGTTTATATACCTCGCAAAGACAGAATAAGTAAAAAAATTGAAACGAATCTTGACAGATTTTATCTCGATTACCGTGATGAAGTACCTCTACTGATATTTGACTACTCTGATCATCTTAGACAAGGATTTGTAATAACGAACCAAAAAATTGTATGGAAGTATGGAGAAAAAGTTGAAAAAAAAGATATTTGGGAAATATTTGATGTAGTTGTTGAAAAAGCTGTATTAGCAAGAGTAATGCGACTTATAGATTTCAACAACAAAAAATCTGGACGGATATTTTTAACAGGAATAAGACCCGACTTAGAGTTCGTGGAGAAATTTTCGGAATTTATCGATCTTTTAGTTTCCATCTCTAATTCATAGGAAAAAGCTATTTGATCTTAAGATCAAATAGCTTTTTCCGCTTTAGTTCTCCAAAAATACTCTATAAGCTTCCGATGTCATATAGATGTCGAGTTTGCTTGAAAGTTCAAACGGTGAGTGCATATTGAGGACGGCAGTCCCGCAATCGAGAACTTCCGCTCCGTAGCGCGCGAGGTAACAAGCGATGGTTCCACCGCCACCCGCATCGACCTTGCCGAGTTCTCCGGTCTGCCACACGATCCCTTTTTCATCAAATTTGGAGATTACTTCATGGAGGAATTCCGCGTTGGCATCGCTGCTTCCTCCCTTGCCTCCGGCTCCCGTATACTTGGTTACACAGACTCCCTCTCCCATATAGGCCACGTTCATCTTATCCGTAACCTCCGGAAAGTTCGGATCATAGGCGACATTGACATCCGCTGACAGAACCTTTGCACTGCCCAGGCATCTTCTCACCTTCAAACAGCAATATTCGTTTTGAAGCTCGACAAGTTCGGACACGACGTTTTCCAACAGGAGAGAATCCATCCCCGTATTCCCCGTCGAGCCGATCTCTTCTTTATCCGCAAACAGGGTGCAGGCAGTCCGTTTAGGAGTCTTGATCCCAAAAATTGCCTTCATGGCTGCAAAAGTGCATACTCTGTCATCCTGTCCGTATCCTCCGACCAAACCTCTGTCCAAGCCGACATAACGGCTTTTTCCTGCCGGTACAAGCTCGATTTCCGCTGACAGAAAACTCTTTTCTTCAATATTGTACTGCTTCAACAACAGGTTTAAGATGTTTTGCTTGACCGCGTCTTTTTCCTCCTCTTTGAGGGGAATGTGTCCGAATACCACATTGAGTTGCTCTCCTTCAATCACTTCGGAGGCCTTCTTTTCCATTTGTTTTGCAGAGAGGTGGATTAGAAGATCATTGACACAGAAGACGGGATCTTCCTCTTTATCTCCGATACAGATCTCGATCTTCTGCCCGTCCTTCGTATAGATGACTCCGTACATCGCCAAAGGCACACAGCCCCATTGATACTTCTTGATTCCTCCGTAATAATGAGTTTTCAGAAACGCCATATTTCCCTCTTCATACAAGGGATTAGGCTTGAGATCCAGGCGCGGAGAGTCGATATGTGAACCGACAACATAAATTCCCTTTTGCAGTTCCTCTTCTCCGATAACAAAGAGAAGTACCGCCTTTCCCTTATGGTCGACAACAACCTTGTCTCCGGCCTTCAAGCTTCCTGCCTTCTGATAATGGGAAAGGTCTTTATACCCTTGTTCCATAGCCAAACGCACGATTTCCTTGGCACAGGTCCTCTCCGTCTTGGATGCATCCAAAAAGTCCATATACTCCTTGGAATAGTGTTCTATCTCGATAAGTTGATTTTCACTCATACTCTTCCATCCGTTTTTTTGTTCCATTGTATCTGTTCCTTTCTATTTATTGTTTCTTCAAATGCGGTTTTAGTGCCTTTGGGTCTAATTTATTTTTGCCTTAACAACATTTTCTTTCGTATAATATACAATCCTTATTCTGTAACCGAAGGGTTTGGATACCTATATCCTTTCTATCTTCGGTATTTTGATCCGACGATTCAGGCTTTGTACTCTATCTCCGAGTGTAATCCTGATGTGGCGGACAATCTTGTTCTATTTCAGTTCATTCATATGCTCAAGCAGGTAGAGGAGATACTCGGGCACAAGCTCAAAGGCGTCTTTTTCATAGACCCTCTCGGTCAGCTTGTGGAGGTCTTTGCCCCAAGGTCCGAGGTTAATCCCGGGAATATTCAACTGACCCAGTGTATCGAAGTCGATGTTATAGAGTTCTTTGTCGATTGCCATCGATTCGAGGACCGCCTTATATTCTTCCGCAGGTTTGTCCAGCCCGCAGTAACTGATATCGCAGATTCCCATAAAATATTCTTCCGCCTTCAGATTCGCTCCGTGTACTCGAGAAAGATAATCCCGATAATGTCGCTCGATTTTTTGGATAATAACTCCTTTACCTTCAATATCCCTGCTTCTGAGCGCCGGATAATAAGGAGGGGCGATGGCGATAAGGACAAGAGGATCCTTGGTATCGTAAAAGTCGAGCAGATCACAAATAAGAGAGATGGTAATGTCCTGGTACCCCTCTCCCTCTACCGAAGCTTCCTTCGCCTTGAGGCACAGGGTCTCATAATAGGGCCCGAATCCTTCCTTCATTTTGCAGAGTTCGAGAAGCTCCTCAAAAAACATCACCTTCGGCTTAGGGTTGACCTTGGTTACGGCATACTGTTTTTGCAGTTTGGAGTAGTTGTCGTAATATTCCTCCATAGCCTCTTCACAGAGGTTTTTGACTATCTCCAACAAGTCCTTGGGGCTTCTTTGGAGGTAGAGAATACTGAAATACCCCGATGCTCTAAGGGCAGTCGACACATCATACTGCTCCTTCATATCCCTCAGATAACTCCACGAAGGCAGAGGAGACTTCTGATCTCCCGCTTCTTCCGCCAGTTCGGGATGGAGATCGATCTTGTCCGCAACCTTTACAAGCAACGAGATCGCATTCATTCCATGGAGAGGTTCTTTGATATGCGAGAGGATGCCTTGGGTCACGATGACGGGCATCAACTTGCCGACGGAGCCGACGTGAAGCACCTTTTCATCTTCTCTCTCACTTTCGAAGGGTTCACTGTCGATTGCCAAAATATAGTTGAGATCATAGGTCTTCTTCAACTCATCCAAGAGACCGATCGCCGCCCTCATCCCCTTCGAATAGGATTCTTCATCGCATACGGATAGATAGAGCACATTGACCTTGGGGCTCTTCGACCTGCTGTACTCTTCGATGACCGTCAGCTGAAGGGCAAGAGCCGCCTTCATATCCGCAGTTCCTCTACCGAAATGCCAATGCGGAGAATCTATGTCTTTTTTGACGTTTTCCGAAAAGGGAAGATGCCTGTATGCCTCCTTCAATTTTTCATTGTCGAAGGCAATCTCGGAAAACCTTCCATAATCTTCCACATCGACGGTATCGTGATGATGAAAAAAGACTACGGTATCCTTAAATCCGTGATCCACCAAGGCCCAAACCACACTTCTCCCGTGGTAGTCTCCCTCTATGCCGTAAGAGCCGAAATACTCGGGTCGGGTCTTAAAATAAGAGATCTCTCCGATTTTTTCTATCAGAAAGGTTTCTATATCCCTTTCCATTTCCGTATTTGTAAAACTTTTTACCGATACGCTCTCATCCAAAAGTTGCTTTACCCTATCTTTCATAACTCACATCCCTTCCGTTTTTTCAAAACCCCTGAGCAAACATTGCACAAAGATGTTTTCTGTATCCATATCCGCAAGCAACAGAATCTTCGATTGAGTATAACTCTCCTGATACCCCCACAAAAATACAGGAAGTACCGCTCAAAGACGCAAAATGATTTCTCCTTTGTTTTTTACGAAGTGTAGAAACCCTTTCCAAATACAAACTTTCGACGAATGGTTTTGTTCAAGAAAAACCGATTTTTCGCTACTTTTTGGAATTATGCGGTGTTTTCTACAGTTTTTGCGGGCGTAATCGTGTTATCGGTTTATCTCTCTGAGCGAAACCTGATCTGCGTCCGCTTGCTTGAACAATAAGCTATGTGCTTCATGCAGCAAACTGTAACGTCTATACTCCCGAAGAGCCGAACCCCTTCTCTCCCCTGGAGGTGTCCGTACCGACATCGGAGGTTTCTTCCACCTTGACTTGCATAACGGGAGCAATGATCATTTGGGCAATCTTCATCCCCTTTTCGACCTTGAAGGGCTCTTTCCCGTGGTTGATCAGGATGATGCAGAGTTCGCCCCGATATCCTTCATCGACGGTTCCCGGACTATTCAAAACCGTGATCTGATGTTTGAGAGCCAAACCGCTCCTCGGCCTTACTTGAGCTTCCGTATGTTTGGGAAGTCTCATCTTCAAGCCCGTGTGGACCAAAGCACTCTCTGAACTTTTTATCACGAGTTCCTCAATCGAAAACAAATCCATCCCTGCATCTCCCTCGTGTGCATAGAAGGGGATGACCGCATCCGGATGAATTTTCTCGAACAATACCTTTTTCATACCTTCACCTCCTTTGTCCGCCAATGCGTAATTCAAAACATCGATGTAAAATCACTTTTATATAAACGATGAATTTCTTGATGATTTTCCAAAATTTCATTTTTGACAAATACGTAGGAAAATCAAGACTTCAAATTTATTCAGCATTATCCTATCGATGTTCTCCGTCTTGATCGTTCCCTCTTAAAACTCTCCTGTAGCGGACTATATTCTACGATCGCCTTGTTTCCTGTTCATATCGTTTCCAAAAATATGAGATTTCAAGCCGATCAAGACCTGCCTATTTCAGCAGATGCAATTCTACAAGCGAGGTGTCGATCTTCTTGATTCCCTTGGATTCGAAGACGATGGTATAGACCCCTTTTTCTCCGGCAACGACGGTCCCCGTTCCGAATACCTTGTGTTTTACCTTGCTGCCCGGAGCAAAGTCCTGACCGTCCTTCTTCTCTTCCTTGACAGCTCTCTCGATATGAGCCTTGTACTTTTTACGGTACTTCTCGTAGATGGAGGCGGTCTGTCCTTTCAGCGAAGTTCCGGCATCTCCCTTTAGATACTCGGGAGAGATATCCTTCAAAAACCTTGAAGGGATTGCCATTTCGGTCTTTCCGTACAAGGTTCTCTTCGTTGCATAACTCAGGTAGAGTTTTTTCTTCGCCCTCGTCACACCCACATAGCAGAGTCTTCTCTCCTCCTCGAGTTTCAGCTCATCGTAGACCGAACGTGCACTTGGAAACAAGCCGTCCTCCATGCCTGCGATGAAGACCGCTTCAAACTCCAAGCCCTTGGCACTGTGAAGGGTCATAAGGGAGATCCTGCCTCCTGTGTCACTATCATCCTGATCCGTCGCCAGCGACAGGGAATTTAAGAAGTCGGCAATGCCTTCCTCCTCTTCTTTATTTTTCTCATAATCCTTTGCCACCGACATAAACTCGCCAAGGTTTTCCAACCGACTTCTGCTCTCATCGCTCTTGTCCGACTGCAACTCCGTATAGTAACCGCTGTTGGACAAGATTTTTTCGATAAGCTCATCGAAGGAAAGGACCTGAGCCATAACCCGAAAGGTTTCCATCATCTTGATAAAGTCTTTGAGAGCTGTTCTCTGCTTGGGCGAAAAATCATACATAGCGTCGTTTAGAATATATTGATAGATGCTCAAGCCCGCCTGTTCCGATAAGACTTCGAGCTTTTCGATCGTCTTCAATCCGATTCCCCGTCTGGGCACGTTGACGATCCTCTTCAGGGATACGTCATCTCCCGTATTAGATACCAGTCTCAGATAGGCCAGAATGTCCTTGATCTCCTTGCGATCGTAGAACTTCATTCCTCCGTAGACCTGATAAGGAAGGTCGTTAAGCACCAGTGCATCCTCGATTGCCCTGGACTGGGCATTGGTGCGGTAGAGGATGGCAATTTCACTGAAATCAACACCTTTACGATGCAACGAATGAATTTCGTTACTGATCCACACGCCTTCATCCTGTTCCGAATAGACCTTCTTCAAGGTGATCGGCTCTCCGTCTCCGTTGCTTGTCCAGAGTTTTTTTCGCATCCTTCCCGTGTTTTTTGAGATCACATCGTGGGCTGCATTGAGGATGGTCTGCGTAGACCGATAGTTTTGCTCCAAGCGGATGACCTTGGCGTCCTTATGGTCCTTTTCGAACTCAAGGATGTTACGAATATCCGCTCCCCTCCAGGCATAGATGGACTGATCGTCATCGCCTACGACGCAGAGATTGCGATGTTTTCCCGCGATAAGGTTAATCAATTGATATTGAAGGTAGTTTGTATCCTGATACTCATCGACCAGAACATGCCTGAACTTCGTCTGATACTTCTCTCTGACCTCCTCAAACTCCTTCAGCAGTTTGAAGGCGAGAAGAAGGATGTCATCGAAGTCCAGAGCGTTGTTTGCCGCCAACCTCTTCTGATACATCTCATAGACATCATAGGCCTGTCTCAACTCAGTAGTCAAAAGTTCTTCCTTGGGAAAGCCCTCGACAAACTTGAGCTCGTTCTTCCAATCCGAAATATGGGAGAGAAAAAAAGAAGGTTTTACCTTATCACTGACCTTCTTGACCTTCATACACTCCTTGATAAGAGAAGTTTGGTCGTAGGTGTCGTAGACCACAAAGTTTCTGTCATAGCCGAGTTTGTCGATATGGGCTCTCAATATCCTCAAAAACATAGAGTGGAAGGTTCCTATCCACATTCCGGTCACCGATACGCCCAAGAGAACCTCCATCCTCTCCTTCATCTCCCTCGCCGCCTTATTGGTAAAGGTGAGGGCCAGGATTGCAGACGGCGATATCCCTTCTTCTATCAGGTAGGCGATCCTGTGTGTAATCACCTTCGTTTTTCCCGATCCCGCTCCCGCAAGGATCAGCAAGTTTCCATCCGGTGTACATACCGCATCCCTTTGAGGTTCGTTCAATTGCTCCAAATTCATCTTCCATCTCCCGATCCTAAAAATTTCCTCATACTTGCTTTGTGAACTTCCAAATAAAACCTTAAACAGACCCACCATCTTAAGCACAGATCCGTCTAAGGTTTGTTTTTCGGTATACATAAGTTCCGTGTTCTTTCTTTGTTTCCCGGTTCAATTCTTTTATTCTCTCGTATTTCGATATACGAGAACTCGGTTCTATAAGGTGTAGACCGCTCTGCAAGCGTAGTCTGCCGGGATCTTCATGGTCGAGATCGCCTTCTCGAGCTCCTCCTGCGACTTCTCAAGTCTTCGAATATGCAGGTTCATAAAGGCTTTTTCCAAATAGAGGAGGATAATCCCCGTTTCGAGATCCGTCAGCTCCTTGCCCCTGTTGAGCATAAACAGATAGATCTCACTTCCCTCCATGACAAATTTCCACGGCTGTTGATTGCCTGCCGAAGGAGCAAGTCGAACAAGTGAAAAAGCCTCTCCCACTCCCAGCTGATAGAGATCATCCCACATCACTTCATTTCCCCAGGAGGAAGAATATACGATCTCGGAGGCGGAGTTTCTGTCGCTCTTTTTCTCGATATCCTGTCTGAAATAGCCTTCGTAGGGGATCCCGACCGCCAAGATACCGGCGATAAACTCATCTTCCTCTACACCTAAGGCGATCTTCAACGCTTTATCGTTATTGGCCTCAAGCCAGCAGGTCCCAAGTTCCG
Source organism: Filifactor villosus (assembly GCF_042652965.1). Lineage (NCBI taxonomy): Bacteria > Bacillati > Bacillota > Clostridia > Peptostreptococcales > Filifactoraceae > Filifactor > Filifactor villosus. The sequence goes on along the minus strand of NZ_JBHSHL010000022.1, from coordinate 13,597 downwards.
CTTCTTCCGCCTTAAAACGCAGCGCTTCCATAAAGTAGCCGGCATTAACTCTGAAGTCGGAGCTGTCTTCTCCGTAAGCAAGGATGTAGTGAGGAGCCGCAATCAGATTACCGAAATAACCGACCTTCCCCTTAAGGCTTTCTTCCACATCCGTTCCGCGATAGACCGTCTTCACATTTACCTTGGATGCCGTCGGCAAAGTCAAGGAGGAGGCATAGTCCACCATTGCTTTGAGGACTTCTTCTCCCACCGATTTGTCCTTGAAATCTCTTACCGTCTTAAGACCTCTGATTATTTTTTCATAGTTCATACAATCACCCCATAGATAAATTTTGTAAAATTATGTTCCTACCTACCATTATACCCTATTCCCATAGGGGAACACTACCTTTTTGTTTTACAAATCTCGATTGCTCTTTGGTACAGAAGATCTTTTCGGTTTAAGCTGCTGTCCTCCAAAATTTCTTCATAGAGGAGCTCCAAGGTCTCTCCGATGTCAATCCCCTCAAAACCTATCTTAATCAGGTCATAGCCGTTGATCTTCATATCCTTCTTGGACACCGGTTCCTTGTTGTGCAGGATGTTTTTTACCCTCGACTCAAAATAATCTTCCCTCAACTCACAGCTTCGGTTGGCCTCTCTGAGCTTGACGACATTGTTGATCCCGTCTTCTCCCATCATGGCGATCATCTTTTTGAGGTCCTTCTCCGAAAGGTTCCACTGATTCATGTCGTAAAACTTGACGATATTGACCACCTGCTCAATAAGGTTTTTTGGATATCTCAAGTCCTTCAGGATCATAAGTACCATATTCGAGCGAAGGTGCACATGATTTTGATAGATGGATTTTTCGGTAACAAAGGGCTTGGTGATCCCGTGGAGCAGCGCTGCCAAACGAAGCTCCAAGACAGGCTCTACCGACGAGAGCACGCAGAGCATATGTTCCAAGGCAAAGCCCTCCTTCTTCGTCTTTGCGTCGTTGAGGTAGAAACTCTTGTCCAAGTCGGGGATGATGTATTGCAAAAGCCCCGTTATGCTGAGCAATCTCATTCCCTTGGATGAGAAGTCCGCCAAAATGATTTTGCTCAACTCCTCCCTCACCCTCTCCTTGGATACCTTCCTTATCATCGATGCACAGGTCTTGATCGTATCGAAGGTCCTCTCTTCTATGAGGAAGTCCAACTGTGCACAGAAGCGGACCGCCCTCATCATCCTCAAGGGATCTTCAACAAACCGATCCAGAGGCTCTCCGATGGTTCGGATCAGCCTTCTGTCGATGTCTCCCTGACCGTCAAACAAGTCGATCAGCCTTCCATCCTTCGAGTAGGCAAAGGCGTTGATCGTAAAATCCCTTCGAGATACATCCTGCTCGATATCTCCCACAAATTCCACCTCGGAGGGGTGGCGATGATCAAAGTAGGTACCGTCCTTTCGAAAGGTCGTCACTTCGACGTAGTTTTTTCCATCGATGCCGATCTTAAGATTGCCGTACTTCCTCCCGACGTCGATCCTCTTAAACTTCGAAAAGATCTCCTCCATCTCTTCCACGCTCGCCGAAGTCGAAATATCATAATCCAGGTGCTCGCGTCCGATGATGGCATCGCGGATACTTCCTCCTACCAGATAGGCACTGTGGCCGTTTTTTTCCAATTCTTCCAAAATAAACAAGACATCTTCCTGTAACTGAATTTGCATCTTCCTTCTCCTTACAAAGTTTCTCACAGCTCAACGTCAGTATTTAGAGATTGAGCATAGCCGCACCGACTACTCCAGCATCGTTCAACAGTTCGGCACGCACGACCGAAGTCTTTTGTTTGAATTTGTTGAGAGCCTTCGCGTTACTTTTCTCCTCTATCTTCTCCAGCAGAGGAGACAGCCCCTTTGAAAACCCTCCTCCAATTGCAACCTTATCCGGCAAAAACATATTGATAAGGTTCCCGATCCCGATCGAGAGATCTTCGACAAAACGATCCGTGATCCGAACCGCCGCCGCATCCCCTTGCGCATAGGCCTCCAAGATCTGTATCGGGCTCAACCCCGAGGGTCTCAAAGAAGTGTTGAGAGTGTTTTTCTCGAGGAACAAGATCGCCTGCTTCGTAAATCCGGTCGCCGAACAAAAGGTCTCAAAACAGCCGTTGTTCCCGCAGTTGCAGTCAAAGTCGTTTTTTCGGATACTCATATGTCCACACTCAGGAGTAAATCCTTGGGTAGAGGTATAGAGAGAACCGTTCAACACCAGGGAACTTCCTATTCCCGTTCCCAAGGTGAGCAGGATCGCGTTTCTACAGTCTTTCAAGGCTCCGAATTCGTGCTCCGCCAGTCCTGCAACATAGGCATCGTTAGCAATTCTTACCTTCGCCCCCGTATATAGCTTCGAGAGTTTTTCTCCCAAGGCCTCCCGCTCTATTCCCAAGTTGACAAAGTTATAGACCATCCCGTCCTTGTCGACGTTGCCCGGTATCCCTACTCCGATCCCGACGATCTTTCCCGTCGTCGTTCCCGACTTCTGAGTTACACGATAGATACAGTGCTGAAGCCCCTCATAAAACGCGATCAGGTTCTTCGGGGTTTTGATCGTATATTTTTCCAAGATGGTGCCATCCCTTGCTACCATAGCCGCTTTTATATTGGTTCCCCCGATATCTATTCCTATATAATACACTACATTCCCTCTTCCTTACTTGTTTTTTTGAACAGTTTGTCGTTAAACTCCTGCGCAACGTTGTAACCGAGCATCTTCTGCCTGAAGTTACGTGCCGCTATTTCTATAATGATCGCCAGGTTTCTCCCCGGTCTGACCGGAACGACGTTCTTTTCGAGAGGCACATCGAAGATCTTCTCATACTCGGTGTCGATGCCCAGCCTGTCATAATACTTTCCCTCCTGCCAGTTTTCGAGGTAGACGACCATATCTATCACCTTGGAAGACTTCACCGCTCCCATTCCAAAGAGTTTCTGGATATCGAGCAGGCCGATCCCCCTAATTTCCATCAAATTTTTGGTCAGTTTAGGTGCTTGACCCACCAGGACTCCGTCCTCCAGCTTCTTGATCTCTACCACATCGTCCGCGATCAGTCTATGGCCTCTTCGAATCAGTTCCAAGGCGGTCTCGCTCTTTCCGACTCCGCTGGCCCCTTTGATCAGGATACCGATCCCGTCCACATCGACCAAGACCGCATGCATCACTTCCTTGGGCGCAATGATCTGATTCATATAGGTGACCAATTTGTTGATAAACATCGTGGTCGGAAGTTCACTGCACAAAAGATAACGGTTGTTCGTCTTTGCCGACTCTACAAACAGCGAAGTAGGCCTCATCCCTCTCGTTACAAAAAGAGCGGGGATCTCGTAGGAAAAAAACTTGTCCAACACTTCTCTTTGGGTCCTCTCGGACAAGGACATCAGGTAGGCGAACTCGACCTTTCCCATAACCTGGATCCTTTCTCTGGGGAAGTGCTCGTAAAAGCCTGCCAGCTGGATCCCCGGTCTGTTGATATCGGAGTTGTCAACAAAATAATCTCTGTCCTTGGGCTCCGCCATGATCTCTACGCCGAGATCCTTGACCATTCTCCTGACAGATATGTCCTTCTTCCATTCCAAATCCCTTCCCTCCCCTTCTTAGGAAAACACCGCACAAAGTCGAATTTCCGATTTTATAAAACACAAAGGTTTGTTATATCGACAGTTCCAAGAATTTCACCCTTCGTACAAAATTGATTTTATGCTGATGTTTTGAATGATGCAGTATCGCTTTAGATTTTTCCGTTTCTATTATCTCACACTTTCTCCGTCCTAACAATTTATTTGTTTTGTATTCTTTTGGAAATATTGCACAAAATATTACCCTCTTTCCACACCGTTTTATATCGGTATGTAAATGATTGATATCAATCTCACCGACTTCTCCAGGTCCATATCGTTTTGTGATGAGATAAATTTTCAACTATTGTGATTAAAAGGAAGATATAATGGTATAAGTAACTTATGAGAAACAACGGCCGTCATTCGACGGCAATTCGCAGTATCCTGCAGTATAAAATAATACAGTTATAGCAAAGGAGAGATTTTTATGAAAAAGGTAGTTATTTATACAAGTCCGACTTGTCATTTTTGCCACGAAGCAATGGATTACTTCAAGGAGAACAACATCGAGTATTCCGAAAAAGACATCAGCAAGGATCCCGAAGCAAGAAAATTCTTGATGAGCAATCGTATTATGGGTGTCCCGGCAATCTATATTGACGATGAACTTATTATGGGATTTGACAAGGCAAAGATTAATTCTCTTTTGGGACTTTAAGGATTCCATTCAAAAAAACCGTTCAAATCTTTCAAAAACTCTTGCAGGATGATCCGTCACGGCAAGAGTTTTTTTATGTAGAAAAGCAGGGGAAGATCCCCTGCTCCTTCTCCGTCCATCCTTTGGATGAGTAATACTATTCTCCAATAGAAGTGTAGTCATAGCCACATCTACAAACACAAAAATCCGTTTCAGCTCCTACAATACAAAGGATATTGAATCGATAGTTCCAATGGATAGAAACGGCCTAATCCTGTTCTACAGGGCCTTCTTCCGAAACTGTTTGATCTGTCTCCGGCATCTCTTCATCGATCTCCTGTTCCATATCCTCTCCATTCGACAAAATATGAGTTCTTATTTTCATCTCTATCTCATCTCTCAATTCCGCATTTTCAAGCAAAAACGTCTTTACATTCTCACGTCCCTGCCCCAACTTCGTATCGTTATAGGAATACCAGGCTCCCGCCTTTTCGATAACATCGAACTTTGCACCGAGATCTACGATCTCTCCCACCTTAGATATTCCTTCTCCGTACATAATATCGAACTCGGCCTGTCTAAACGGCGGAGCGACCTTGTTTTTGACGACCTTGACCTTGGTCCTGTTTCCGATGACTTCGTCTCCTTTTTTGATGGCATCCGAACGGCGAATATCCAGTCTTAGAGTTGAATAGAATTTCAAAGCCCTACCTCCCGTAGTTGTTTCGGGGCTGCCGAACATCACTCCTATCTTCTCTCTAAGCTGGTTGATAAAGATGGTCACAGTCTTAAAACGATTGATCGTTCCCGCAAGTTTTCGAAGAGCTTGAGACATCAAACGCGCCTGAAGTCCTACATGCGAATCTCCCATCTCTCCTTCGATCTCGGACCGAGGTACAAGGGCTGCAACGGAGTCGATGACCAGGATATCTATGATACCGCTCTTCACAAGGGATTCCGCAATCTCCAATGCCTGCTCTCCATTGTCCGGCTGTGAAATAATAAGATTGTCAATATCGACCCCCAGAGCCTTTGCATAAACAGGATCCAAAGCGTGCTCCGCATCGATGAACGCAGCCAAACCCCCTGCCTTCTGTGCCTCTGCAACGGCATGAAGAGCAACGGTCGTCTTTCCGGAAGATTCAGGCCCGTAGATCTCAACGATTCTTCCTCTGGGCAAACCACCCACTCCAAGAGCGAGATCCAATCCCAAAGAACCTGTCGATATCGTTTCGATATTCATCTTGACGTTATCGCCGAGCATCATGATAGAACCCTTACCGAAGTCCTTTTCTATCTTTGCCATCGTGGCATCAAGCGCCTTCTTCCTCTCCTCAAGACTTGGAGCATCGGTGTTTTTCTTGACATCTTTCTTATTCATAGCAACCTCCCCTGTATATCCTACTTAATTTTGCAAACATCCCAAATAATTTTTAGAACGTATGTTCTTTTTTATTATAGTGTTCCTATACTTCTTTGTCAACAGGAATTTTTATTTTCTCCCTTTATACAACTACAGACTTACTTTCGCAGGATCTCTTCTCTGTCAAAGCAGATCAAAACTAATCGAACACAAAACCCCTTCTCTTGCCAAGGAGTTTTGTCCTTTCATGTTGTCTTCTGTTCAAATTGACAGGTTGAGTGCTTTGAACTATGATATTCCAAGCTATCTTCGGATAATGACACCTTCCGCACACCTGACATTTCAAACGAAAAACACTGCCAATAGAGCATACCGATGCCGAAGAACTCAAACGCTCTTCGATATCACCCATGTCGATCCTCCATCCTATTTCAGGTATTGAGGAAACACTGTACAAGGATAAAATCCTTTTTCTCCTCTGAGTTTATAAAATATGATTATATCCTCTCATCCTCTGTGCAGCATTGATTCTATGCTGATTTTTCAAACGATGCGGCATTATCTCGGATCTTTTCTGCACCTATATCAAATCTTACTTCTGCACCGCGAGCAAGGGCTCAAATTCAGATCTCGGTGCCAGCTCGACAAGGGCGGGCTCGTACTTTCTCGATTCCTTGAGTTTATTGTCGTATCTGTGAATCACGGCAAAGGATATCCCCATGAACACCAATCCCGTAAAAAAGGACAGACCTTCCGACGCTCCGGTCTTATCTCCCAAGACCAAGTAGGATACTACTATTCCAAACATCAGGGCAAGCAACGGGATCCCATATGCGATCGCCGATGCCCGAAGCATATCGGGAGCAGTCATTTCAATGTAAACATAATCGCCTACCTCACACTCGATCATCCTGCGCGCCTTTACATCGACTTCCGGCTTCTTGCTTGAGCCGAGTTCGCAGGCACAACAGCTTCCACAGGCACTTTTACGCTTGACGTTTACAAGTGCGTAATCTTCTTTGATCTCTATCACTCGTCCCACTTCTCTCATTGTTCTTCAACTCCGTTTTTCTAACAAATTTTTATTCCCGCTACTAAGTATAGCAGACTTTCTCTTTATTTCCAAATCCGAGAAAAAAGATATCCCGTCGCAAACTTCCGAAGTCGCTCCTCACCTTATTATTTATATCAACCTTCCTTGATAAAACAAGTGTCTTTATATAAAGAGTTCCCCGACTCCATACCGCCTTCTCACACCTTAACATATGTCCAAATACTTTTTGTGTTTGTGGAGATTTATATATCCCCGTTTCATCGTATTCCGGGGAGATACTGTACAATTATAGAGAACAGAACGAAGCCTCTTTCACACAAAAAGTAAACTTCTTGGAATTGTCGATTTCACAAAATCTCTACACTGTATAAAACAACAAAAACAAGACCCCTCCATCAATACTCCGCTACTTATTGTTTATACCCCCGAGAAAAGATTATATTACAAGAAAAACAAAGTTTGCTTCAAAAATCTTTCATTTTTCGGGAGCGAAAAAGACGGCGGAAATATCCGCCGCCCTTTTCAAGAGGTTTTTATGAAAACAAAAACAACGATATAAGCAGTGCTACGCCTTCGGCTCTGTTTTCGATCCGCTCACAAATTCAATTTGAAACCCTGCCGAAAGATCCTTCCTCTATCCTGTACCCTTCTAACCTACACCGTCATACCATCCGGACGTTCTTCCAAAATTGTCATAGTTATCCTTGAGATACCTCTTTTCCTGTTCCTTATATTCTTCGTGCATTTTTAACTTCATAGGGTTGGTATAATTGGATTTCTTACTCTGGTAGAAGTTTATGGGCTGTTTTACATCGAAGATCTCCAGTCCCGTAATAAATCGGTTCATCCAATCTTTTTTTAGTTTCCGTTTTGTCTTTGGAGTGATCTCGATTGCGATCAACCCTCCGTTCGATGTGGTGCCTATCAGACAATCCTTATCTGAAGAAGTCGCCCTCTCATAGAGGATGGTTCCAAGGATCGCTTCCTTTCCTCCGAAGTCAACTTCCGATTCCAAACCTTGCTTAATCGAATCATAGATTCCCGAGATGATATCCATATTGATAAAGCCGCTTTCATTTGTGATCACGAGACTCTCTCTCGGAATATACGTCATATCGAGAACATACTGTTTCTCATCGACCCTTACCCTGTATATAGGGGACTCCATTCCGGTATAGCCCGCACTTACCTTTGCATTTTTGGGAACGCGAAAACTCAAATTTGCCGGATAGGAGAGCGGTACCCTCTTCTCCGTTTTGACATTATCCGGCTTCATATCCATGGTCACCTTTGTTCCTCCAATATTTCCATGAATAAAACCGTTGTTGTACCACTCTTTTTTTCCATTCTCAATCACTCGTGAAAATTCAGACGGAAACGAATCGATATACACCTCTTCCACTTCTTTAGGATCAATTGGATAAGGCTCTCCGTTTTGATCGAGATTTTTGATAGCCAACGAAGTCGTAGTCGTACCTATGATCAAGCAAGCGGCGAGAACAAAGCTGCAAAGTTTCTTCATAATAAACACCCTCCTTATTGAGATCACAAAAAATCCTTATACTATCATCCCCCTGCAAGGACTGTGATACAGTCCAAACCCGTGCTCATCCGAACCGCCTCAAACCTTGCGCAGTTCGCCTTACGGGGATCTCGGGAGACAATAATATCAACATCGCCTTATCGAAGATAAGGCCCTTCTCAAAAAAAATTGGGAAAACCTGCAAAAAATCGAGTTCTAAACCCCTTAGATCTATAAATAAAATGCTCGTGATCGAAAGTTTAACCTCTTTAGTCCTTCGACGTATTCTTATTCGATCTCGGGAATAGTCTCCATATTAAAAATAAATCCTATGTAAAACAGATTTTCAACCTGTATTTTTTGAATTTTCTTTAATCTATACTAAATATACCATAATTTTCTTCTTCACTCAATATATAACTCTAAATATTTCCACAAATTTTCGACAAAGATGTAGTGGATCCTTTAAGGTCGATGCCCTCTCAAAACAAATAGAGCAGATGATCCTCCTATTAGGATTACACCCCGTTCATTTCTTCGCGTATCCATCCCTTTTTCCATATCAAAAACGCCGAGCGAAAACGTATCGCTGCGGCGAATTTCAATCCTTAATCGATCCCTTCGTCCATAATACGATAGATCTTAGAGACATCGATATACTTCCTGACCTCATCGGCCAGCATGTCATACTGCATCTCTTTATAACTTCGGTAATCGTCTTCTTCCCGCTTCTGTGCCAAGCCCTTCCTTCTGCGAAGATTGTTCAGGATCGTCTGTGTAAAGTTCGCATTGTCGAAGATGCCGTGAAGGTAGGTGCCGAAGACATTTGCCCGGCTGTTTATCGCCCCGTCCGAGAGAGAAACTCCCTCTCCCGACTTCTCCACGATGTTTGAGAAATGCTCTTCTTCAACCTCGGTTCTTCCGCAGTGGATCTCGTAGCCTTCGACCTCAATCTCCTGCGGGATATGGAAGACGGAATCCTCTTCCTTGCCCGGCAGGACCTTCGCCCGTACTCGGGAGGTGATCTTTTCTTCCTCCATAAGGGTCACAGCCCTCAGAATTCCAAAACCTTCGATCTCGGTCTCAGCTCCTTCCAGACACAAGGGATCCATGATCTTAGCTCCAAGCATCTGATATCCTCCGCAGATGCCGCAGAGGGCGATTCCCTCCCCGTGCAATCTTAGGATCTCATCTTTAAACCCCTTCTCCTCAAGGTATTTCATATCTTCGATCGTATTTTTGGAACCGGGAAGGATGATCAGATCGCTGCCCTGAAGCTCTTCCGGAGTTTTAGCATAGGTCAGGGAGACATCCTCGTAGTTTCGTAAGACATCGAAGTCGGTAAAGTTGGACATATGGGGCGTCCAAGGAACACAGACGCGGATGTCCGCAGAGGTTGCAGCCCTCTTCAAACTCTCCGCCAGGGAGTCCTCTTCTTCTATCCGGATATCCTCCCGATAAGGCAGGATGCCCAGGACCGGTATCCCGGTCAACTTCTCTATCTTCTCGATCCCCGAAAGCAAGGTATCGGCCCTTCCCCTGAACTTATTGATGATGATCCCCTTAAAAAGCCTTCTCTCTTCTTCGGGAAGAAGCATGACCGTTCCATAAATCGATGCGAAGACTCCTCCCCTGTCGATATCTGCAACGAGGATGACGGGGGCTTTTGCATACATCGCTATCCCCATATTGGAAAAATCGTCCTCCATCAGGTTGATCTCAGCCGGACTTCCCGCTCCCTCCATCACCAGACAGTCATATTCTCCTGCCATCTCGTCAAAGGCCTGTTCTGCAAAGGGTCGGACTTCTTTTTTCATCTTGTAGTAGGTGTGGGCCTCTATATTTCGATAGACTCTTCCCATTACGATGACTTGGGTCATCCTGTTCCCGCTCGGTTTTAGGAGGACGGGGTTCATCCTCACATCGAGCTCCACCCCTGCCGCTTCCGCCTGAACGGCTTGAGCACGACCTACCTCCTTTCCGTCCGCCGTAATATACGAGTTAAGTGCCATATTCTGCGCCTTGAAGGGGGCGACCCTGTGTCCGTCTTGGCGGAGGATTCGACAGAACGCCGTCGCCAACCGGCTCTTGCCTGCGCCCGATGAAGTTCCCTGAAACATAATTCTCTTTGCCGACCTGTGCATAAAACTCTATCGCTCCCTCATCTTGTTATAACTGTTTGCATACTTCCTCAGAAAGGAAGTCTCATCTCTTTCCAAGGGAAAACCTAGATATCTCCAAGCCTTGACCAGAGTAGGCTCTTCCAGTCCCGCCTTTTGAAGAAGATCTCCCTGCTTGAAGATTTCGCCTGTTTCTCCCTGTGCCAGAATCTCTCCCTTGCGGATCACATAGATATACTCACACATTCTGTAGATAAAATCCATATCATGACTGCACAGGACTACGCTCCTGCCCTGCCGATCGACCATATCGTCTATGATGTGTTCGACGTGTTTGCGAGACTCAAAGTCGAGGCCGGCCGTGGGTTCGTCGAAGAAGACCTGTCCGGAATCCATGGCGATCGCTCCTGCGATGGCAACGCTCTTCTTTTGGCCGAAGCTCAAAAAATGAACGGGTTTGTGTGAATAGTCCCTCGTTCCCGTCTGATCCATTGCCTTTTCTACCTTGGAGCGAACTTCCTCCTCGGGATAGCCGAGGTTTCGAAGTGCAAAGGCAATATCGTCATAGACATTGGAGAAAAAAATCTGTTTTTCCGGATCCTGAAATACGATCCCTACATTCTTACGAAGCTCGATCAGACCCTTCTTGGAGTATTCCAGTTCCTTCCCCTTCAAGAGCACCTTCCCCTTCGTCGGTCTGTAGAAACCTAAGAAATTGAGGAAGAGAGTGGATTTGCCCGCACCGTTGGAGCCGACGATCCCGATACGGGAATACTTCGACAGATCCATTGTAATATTTTTAAGTGCAACCGTGCCGTCCTCATAGCAATAGGTGACATCCCTCATTTCCAACATAAACTCTCCCCCTAGCTCTTAGAATCATAATAAAATGTTCCGTTGAACAGCTTCATCGCAAGCGATGCCTGCATATCCTCATAACGGGTCATCACCCTGACAAAGAGCTGCTTGACCAAGATCGCAAAGGAAGAGAAGGAGATCCTGAGATTGCGATATCCGAACCTCATCTTTTGTGCTCGGTAGAGCTCGCCCGATTCTTCCAAAAAAATGGAGATGAAACGGTAGACAAGCACATACAGTTCAATAAAAACCTTATTGAAACGAAGGCGATAAAACGCCCTTGCCTGCTGATCCACAGATGTCGTCAGAGACATAAAAAACATACAGGAGACCGCCGCATTACTTCGCATAAACAGGAGCAGAGCCTGCATCGTGCCTTGTCTTGTAATACCTATCACAAAGTCGTTCCACCTTAAATAGGACAGAAATATCCGCTCCGTCTCCGCACCGTAGGATGCAAGCGACAAACATATCCCGACCATGCTCACGACCAGAAAGGACAGCGGCCACAGCATGATCTTGACATAGTTTTTGAAGGGGATCTCCGCCTTTATAACGGTCAGTCCTCCCATAAAGAGGATGACGGCTGCATGGATGAAGATATTTTTGACCGCGATCGACAAAATCAGCATCGCAAAGGAAAATAAGATTTTCTTTACAGGGTCCGCCTTCGCCAAACGATTGCTGTATGCATACTTGTCTATAATAAGCATCTCATCATCCCTTTAGTTCATAATTTCCGCCAAACGGTTCAAGCACAGTTTGTGATACTGTTCTTCTCCACCCAAACCTTTTAAGTGGGCGTCCACTCGGAAACCCTGACTCTTCAATTTCGTCTTGATCGAATCTTCTTCGTCCGAGGCCATATCGTTGATGGCGTGATCTCCTGCCACGATCATAAGAGGATAGAGATCGATATGGCTGTAGGCCTTCTGTTTCAAGACCTCATAGATGTCTTCCACAAAGTCCGCCCACTCGACATTGATGAGGTAGTGGTCTTCTCCTTTTTCTTTCAGGAGTTTCTCAAACTGCGCATAGTAAGCGTGAGCCTTGTGATTCGAGCCGTGTCCCATCAAAACGACGGCGGTCCCCTCTTCTTTTCTTCTGTCGGACAGGAAGGATAGCATCACTTCGACCTCTTCTTCTCCCGTCCTGTCATCCAAAAACGGTCTTGCGACCTTTATACTCTCAAACCTGTCTTCATACTTGGAGACTGCCCTTGTGATCTTTTCATACTCTACTCCGGGGATGATGTGAGTCGGCAAGACGAACACTTCCCTATAACCTTCCTGTTCGAGTTTCTCCAAGCACTCCTTCATATCCATGATATGCAGGGAATACTCGTTGTCGAGCTTTTTTCGGATCATATTGGAAGTAAAAACACGGAACACATCCGCTTCCCTATACTCTTTCTTCACTGCATCTTCGATCGGCTTGATATTCTTATCCCTTACTTCCTCAATGGAACAACCGAAACTTGCCACAATAATTGCCTTCTTCAATTTTCTCATCTCCTTTTCATCATATAGCGGCAGGTAACAGGACCTGCTTCCTTCCACTTATACCGTTATCCGTTCGCATCAAGGATCTGCACTTCACAAGAGGTGAAGTGATTTTTGTGATGAGCGAACAGGATATGTCCGCACTTCGATCGGACAAGGGTATCCATTTCTTCTTTTAAAAAAACTCCTCACGGCAAGACGGTTCCGAAGTGCTGCCGTGAGAGTTTTCTTTCATATGTCCTCTTTATTTTTTCTCTTGAAAAACTATGTTCTGCTCTTTCCTTCAACTCTTTAAGTTTCCAAATACCGGTTCGACAAATTCAGCTTGGAAGGTCTCTACTTTTTATTGCCCTTTTGCGCATCTCTCTTTCCCTTAAGGGTACCGATCCCATATCCTATAATTCCCGCTCCTATCGCAGCTTGGAGGGCAAACAGCAAACTTTCTATCTCTCCGCTGGCAGGTTCCATAAAGGGTTCAAACCAAGGTTCGTAGTCGGGATTGATCTCTTCGATCACACCTTCCGCCTGTCCGTCGGCACCGCCGAATTCCGCTCCTTTCATCGTAATAAGGGGAACTACCGCCAATACGATGACTAGGCCGATCAAAATTAAATTATTTGATTTCTTCAAGTTTATAACCCCCTTCTTTCTGATAATCGGAAATAACATTGTAGATCACCAAGGTCAGCAGCCCCTCCGAGATCGCCAAAGGGATCTGGGTGACTGCAAAGACTGTCAGGAATTTTACAAAAGAGCCCATAAACCCTGCGACGGGATCCGGGTGACCGATGGCCAGTTGTGCCGAAGTTACGACATAGGTCAACAGATCTCCTAGAGCGTGTCTACGCAATACTTTACAAAACGTAAAAAATGTGAGATACTCGTATAAAACAGAGGAG